>NZ_FMXF01000017.1:0-155321 GCF_900103435.1 Sinorhizobium sp. NFACC03 | reverse complement strand
ACAGGCTGGAAGCGTGACTGTCCCTCGATCATCACCTGCATCTCAGTGATCCGTTCTCTCAGTGGGCGGGCGCTCTTTCATGCCACCTCCTTGGCGCAGTTCGAACCTTGTGTTGCGAAAATCAATATCGCGATAAAAAGTATCTTTACAACGAAATCGAGTCGGCGTATACGATGATTATCGCGATAACGATTTTCGCGGAAACAAACTCAACCAAGGAGACCCGAAAATGATCAAGTCCATCATCACCGCCGCGGCTTTCGCCCTCTCCGCAAGCGCGCTGACGCCGGCTGAGGCCGCCCCCGCCACCAAGAATGTCGTGCTCGTTCACGGCGGCTTCGTCGATGGCTCCGGCTGGCAGGGCGTCTACAACATCCTCAAGAAGGACGGCTACAACGTCACCATCGTCCAGAACCCGACCCTGTCGCTTGCCGATGACGTCGCCGTCACCAAGCGCGCGATCGCCGCACAGGACGGCCCGGTCGTACTCGTCGGCCACTCCTATGGCGGCGTGGTCGTTTCCGAAGCCGGCACCGACGAAAAGGTGAAGGCCGTCGTCTATATCGCCGCCTTCGCGCCGGATAAGGGCGAGTCCGTTTCCACGCTGATCGCCAACCCGCCGGCCGGCGCCTCCGTTCCGCCGATCCTGCCGCCGGTCGTTGGTTTCCTGGCACTCGACAAGGCGAAATTCGCCGCCGCCTTCGCGGCCGACGTCGATCCCGAGATTGCAGCCTTCATGGCCGACTCCCAGGTGCCGT
The DNA here is from genome assembly GCF_900103435.1 of Sinorhizobium sp. NFACC03. Lineage (NCBI taxonomy): Bacteria > Pseudomonadati > Pseudomonadota > Alphaproteobacteria > Hyphomicrobiales > Rhizobiaceae > Sinorhizobium > Sinorhizobium sp. NFACC03. Next base: position 154,563 of record NZ_FMXF01000017.1, on the reverse strand, counting down.
GGGGCGTGGAAGCGGCAGCCGGTGCCGTCACCGCGCCGGCCTGGAAGGAAAAGCCGAGCTTCTATCTGGTCGCCACCGACGACCACATGATCCCGCCGGCCGCCCAGCGCCAGATGGCAAAACGCGCCGGCTCCACCGTCGTCGAAACATCCGGCAGCCACGCCGTCTACGTCTCGAAGCCCGATGCCGTCGCAGCGCTTATCGAACAGGCCGCTCAAGCCAGCGAATAAGCAACCTCAACCGACAACAATACAAAGGGGGCGCACCTTGGGTGGCGCCCCGCGTCTCGAACCCAAACTCGGACGACAGCCTTATCGTTTCAGGAGCGCCGGGCGAAACAAATAGTGTTGACTAATCAATCAGCCTACACTAATGATTTAGCCATGATGATTGAAACCGCCCCCATCACCGCCGTCATGCGCGCCCTTGCCGACCCGACAAGGCGCGCCGTCTTCGAGCGCATCGCCAATGCCGAGGAAATCACCGTGGTCGAGCTCACCCGCGGCAGCGGCGTGACGCAGGGCGCGATTTCCCAGCACCTCAAATCGCTGAAGCAGGCGGGTCTCGTCGCCGAGCGTCCGGAGGGCCGCAACGTCTATTACCGCGCCGAGCCCGAAGGCCTGGCGCCGCTCGTCGACTGGATGAGCCACTACGGCACCTTCTGGCGCGAGCGCTTTGCCGACCTACGCACACTTCTCAAGGAGATTGATCCATGACCGACGCAGCAGTTCTGAAGTCCGAGACGCAAGACATCGTCGTCGACGAGGTGTTTCCGCATACGCCCGAGACGATCTGGAAGACGCTGACCAACGGCGACCTGATGGGCCGATGGATCATGCCGCCGACGGGCTTTCAACCCGTGGAGGGCACGCATTTCACCTTCCAGACGACGCCGGCCGGCGCCTGGGACGGGACGATCCGTTGCCAGGTGCTGGAGGTGCGTCCGCATGAGCGCTTCGTCTACTCCTGGCAGGGCGGGCACGAGGGCAATACCGGCTACGGCTCCCGCCTCGATACGGTCGTCACCTGGACGCTGGCAAAGGTCGACAACGGCACCCGTCTTCGCCTTGTGCATTCCGGCTTCGTCACGCCGAAGAACGACAGCGCCTACAAGAACATGAGCGAGGGCTGGACGAAGGTCCTGTCGCGCCTCGGCTCTGTCACCGACGAACAGCACTAAATGCTAAAGCCGGATCGTCACGGCGATCCGGCACCTCACCAACCCGAACGAGCAAAGAGAATGGTCGGCGTCGCCCTTACGGCCGCGCGCCAGGCTTTGCCGTGCCCGAAACAGGAGGAATGTATGAGCAAGTCCTATATCGGCGGATGCGCCTGCGGTGCGATCCGCTACGAAATCTCCGGAGAACCGGTTTTCTCCAACGACTGCCAGTGCCGCGACTGCCAGCAGGAGAGCGGAACCGGGCATGGTTCACATATGACGTTCCGCCGCGACGGGGTGAAGCTCGAAGGCGAAGCCACGCACTGGGACATGGTCGCCGAAAGCGGCCATGTGAAAACGCGCAGCTTCTGTCCCACCTGCGGCTCACCGGTCTACATGACCTTCTCGGCCATGCCCGAGTTCTTCACCATTCGCGCGGCAAGCCTCGACGATCCCAGCCGCTACAAGCCTCAGGTCGTGACCTACGGCATACGCGGCCATGACTGGGACCATCTCGACCCGGCCCTGACCAAATTCGAGAAGATGCCGCCGGCGTAGGACAGCCAATCGAAGGTTTCGCAGGGCGGGCCTTGGAGTGCCCGCCCACACCCATCTGGTCGCTACTCGCTGGGAACGAGGGCAAGACCGCACGGCGTTCGGCAAAGGCGAACAATAACTCCGCTTTTCGGCTACTAGTTCGAACAACGGCCCAATGTCATCTTCTGCTTATCGAAACGCCTCTTGGCACATACCGACAAACAGGAGAGACAGAATGCTCCGTTCCCTCATTGCCAGCACAGCCATCGCCCTTGCCGCCCCGGCCCTGGCCGACGTTCACCCCTACCCGGCGACCTTCACCACCGAGGACATCGCCACCAACGGTACCACCCTTCACGTCCGCATCGGCGGGTCCGGGCCAACCGTCGTGCTGCTGCACGGCTATGGCGAGACCGGCGACATGTGGGCGCCGCTTGCCGCCGAGCTTGCCCGCGACCACCGCGTCATCGTGCCCGACCTCAGGGGCATGGGGCTCTCTGAGAAACCGGCAACCGGCTACGACAAGAAGAACGAAGCAAAAGATATCGCCGGCGTGCTCGACGCCTTGAAGGCGGAAAAGGTCGACGTTGTCGCGCACGACATCGGCAACATGGTCGGCTACCAATTTGCCGCGCAGTACCCGTCCCGGACGACAAAACTTGTGCTCATGGATGCGCCGCTTCCCGGCATCGGCCCTTGGGAAGAGATCCTCAAAAACCCGCTGCTCTGGCACTTCCGTTTTGGCGGGCCTGACATGGAGCGCCTGGTTGCCGGCCGCGAGCGCATCTATCTCGATCGCTTCTGGAACGAATTCTCCGCCGACCCGAAGAAGTGGGACGAAGCATCGCGCGAACACTACGCCAAGCTCTATGCCCAGCCGGGGGCGATGCGCGCCGGTTTCGCCCAGTTCGCAGCCTTCGACCAGGACGCGACCGACAACCAGGCCCTCCTGAAGCAGGGCAAACTCGGCATGCCGGTTCTGGCCGTTGGCGGCGAAAAATCCTTCGGCCCCACGATGGCCGTCGTTGCCAGCGCGGCTGCCGAAAACGTCACGGGCGTGGTCATTCCGGCATCCGGCCACTGGCTGATGGAGGAGCAACCGGAAGCCACGGTGAAAGCGATCCGCAGCTTCCTCGACGCCGAGTAGCCGGAGCGCCTGAAGCCAGCCAGCATTGCCGATCGAGATCGCCGCGCGTCCTCTCCGACGCGCGGCATTGCTGCACTTTGCCGCTCGCCGGAGCGCGCTGAAGCCTCAAGCGGGCGGAATGAAAGGTTGGCTGATCGTCTGGAACACGGGGAGCGCTTCCAGCTTCTGCGCATGTGCCTGCAGATGAGGGTAGTTCGAGATCGCCACAAGATCGGTATGCACGTCGTTAAGGAACCGCAGGACGACCGCAACGGCGATATCGACATGACCGATGCGCTCCGAGAACCAGTATTCGCTCTGGCCTTGCGCACGGCTCGCCTCGAGCACGCCGAGCGTTTCCTCGATCTGGCGGCGGCAGCGATCGACCCAGAGCGCCGAGACTTCGCCATGCAGGCGTTTCTCGTAGAAAAGACTGACCGCCTTGTCGCCAAGGCCGGTCGCGAGCGTGGCGATCCGGAGTGCCCGATGTCGTGCCGGCTCGGTTCGCGGGAACATGACCTGATCGTCGGAAACGAGGCTATCGAGATAGTCGAGGATGATGTGGCTGTCGGTGAGCGCCAGCCCATCGTCCAGCACCAGGGTCGGCACGCGCGTCAGCGGATTGTGGGCTCGAATCTCGTCGTCGTTGCCGAAGGACGACCAGGGGCGGTGTTCGAAGGGGATACCGTAGAGCGTGAGCGCGATGCCCACGCGACGAACGAACGGAGAGTCGTATTGGCCGATCAGGATCATTTTGCCGTCTCCTGCCTGTGCTGGCGGTTTCTGGGAACAATAGGCCTTCCCCGGAGGTCAAAGCCAGAGCGACTTCGGCGCAACCCGATTCCGCACCCCAGTTCTTAGCGACTTGCGGAGCGCCGTTGGAATGCCGATAAGCGCCACCAACAAAACGATACGGGAGGAGCCCATGGACATTTCCGAAATCATCATCGCCGGCGATACGTCCGGCATCGAATGGCGCCTGCCTGTCTACCGCTTCAAGGGCAGGAATGCCGCGGCACCGAAGACCTATATCCAGGCGGCGCTGCACGCCAACGAGTTGCCGGGCACCGCGCTGGCGCATTTCCTGCTCGAAAAGCTGCAGCAGGCAGAAAAAGACGGCGCCATCCTCGGCGACATCACAGTCGTGCCGCAGGCAAATCCGATCGGCACGGCGCAATCGCATTTCGGCGAGTTGCAGGGCCGCTTCGACCTCGGCTCACGCACCAACTTCAACCGCGATTTCCCGCTGATCTCGCTTGCCGACCGGGACTACCTCATCGAGGATCTCGATCGTTATTCGGCGACCGACCGGCTGAAGCGCCAGCTGCTGCATATGGCGCTCGGCGCCGACCTGATGCTCGACCTTCACTGCGACGACGAGGCGCTGCAATACGCCTATATCGACGATGCCTTCTGGCCGGAGGCGGGCGACCTCGCTTCTGCGCTCGACATGGAAGCGGTCTTCCTCTCGGACGGCGAAAGTTCCGCCTTCGAGGAAGCTGTCGCCTATGCCTGGAAGTATGAGACCGGGCAGAAGAAGGCGCGTCTTCCGGGACGCCTCTCGGTCACCGTCGAGCTTCGCGGCACGCGCGACGTCTATCCGGAGCTTGCCCGTAAGGACGCAGAGGGTGTCTTCCGCTTCCTCGTCGCCCGCGGCGTCGTTACCGGTGACGAAGAGGCGATCGCGCCGTTCGCCGGCATCGTCGCCCCCCTCGACAACATCGAGATGATCCGCGCGCCGGAGGCGGGCGCCATCCTGTTCCATCGCGACATCGGCGAAAGCGTAAAGGCCGGTGACCTGCTCGCGACCATTCTCACCCGTCCCGGCCGGCTCGACGGCTCGCTCGACGTGCACGCTCCGCAGGATGGGCTGATCGTCACCCGCGTCTCGACCCGCCTTGCACGCCGACGTTCGGACCTGATGAAGATCGCCTGCGCTCAGCCCTCCAACGCCACGCGCAAGCCGGGACCGCTCGAAGCCTAAGCAATCCCGAGGAAGCGCGAAGCCGTCCCCAATCGCCTCATTCAGCGGCCGTCACCCAAGGTGGCGGCTGTCATCTTTGGGCTATCGAGAAGGATGGTCGAGCGCAGCGTCTTGATCTCGGCGATCTGCTCGAACTCGCTCCATAGCAGGCGCTTGTAGTCGGCGACATCGCGCACGGCGATCTTCAGGAGAAAATCGAAGTCGCCGGCAACCGTGTGGCATTCCACCACCTCAGGCATGCGCGAAACCAACTCGATGAAACGGTGACCGACCTTGCTCGCAGTGCGCTCCAGCGTGACCTCGACAAAGGCCTGAAAGCCGACACCGCCGGCCTTGGGATCGACCACGACCGTCTGGCGGATGACACCCGTCGCATAGAGCCTGGCGAGGCGGCGCGACAGCGGCGCCGGCGAGAGACCGACTCGGGCTGCGAGCTCGTTGTTGCTCAACGACGCATCCTCGACGAGCAGACGGATGATGCGTCGGTCGACCTGATCCAGTTCCATCGCCACCTTTTCAACCATCACCATGCTCCAACGCGCAAATCAGCAAATCAATTCCAGAGTTTTGCGCAAATAGCACGCTGTCGATATTGCTTCTGCGGCAAAAATCGCATCGATTTTGCGCTGATCCTGACTTAAGAAGGAAGCCGCAGGGCAAGCCGGAGGAACGGCGGCCGGCAGGCATTCTCGACCGATAACGCATCGCTGCCATTCAAGGGGGATTTTCCGGCATGTTCGACGCACTGACCCGCCAACCCGACGATCCGTTGCTGGCCCTGATCGGGCTCTACCGCAAGGACGAACGCCCCGGAAAGGTCGATCTCGGCGTCGGCGTCTACCGCGACGAAACCGGCCACACGCCGATCTTCCGCGCCGTCAAGGCGGCCGAGAAGCGGTTGCTCGAAACCCAGGACAGCAAGGCCTATGTCGGCCCGGAAGGCGACCTCGTCTTTATCGATCATCTCTGGACGCTGGTCGGCGGCGACACCGTCGATCGCAGCCACATTGCCGGCGTGCAGACGCCGGGGGGTTCCGGTGCTCTCAGGCTCGCAGCCGACCTCATCCATCAGATGGGCGGCAAGCGCATCTGGATCGGCCTGCCGAGCTGGCCGAACCATGCGAGCATCTTCAAGACGGCCGGCCTTGAAGCCGCCGGCTACCCGTTCTTCGATGTACCAACACAGACGGTGCTCTTCGACAACATGATCACCGCGCTGCAGGGAGCCTCCGCCGGCGACGCCGTATTGCTGCATGCGGGCTGCCATAACCCGACCGGCGGCGTGATTACCGAAGCGCAGTGGATGGAGCTTGCCGCCGTTATCGCCGAACGCGGCCTGTTGCCGCTCGTCGATCTCGCCTATCAGGGTTTCGGCCGGGGCCTCGACGAGGATGTCGCCGGCCTTCGCCACCTGATCGGCGTCGTGCCCGAGGCACTGGTTGCCGTTTCCTGCTCCAAGTCCTTCGGCCTCTATCGCGAGCGCGCCGGCGCGATCTTCGCGGTGACGACCTCGTCGTCCTCGGCCGATACGGTCCGCTCCAACCTCGCCGGCCTCGCGCGCACCAGCTATTCGATGCCGCCGGATCATGGCGCCGCCATCGTGCGTTTGATCCTTTCCGACGCGGATCTTCAGCGCGACTGGAAGGAAGAGCTCGAAACCATGCGGCTGCGCATCACCAACATCCGACGGGCGCTCGCCGAAGGCTTGCGCGACCGCTGGCAGGCGCTCGGCGCCGTCGCCAGCCAGGAAGGCATGTTCTCGCTGCTGCCGCTCACAGAGGCCGATGTCATGCGGCTCCGGAACGAGCACGGCATCTACATGCCCGGCTCCGGCCGCATCAACATCGCCGGCCTGAAGACGGCGGAAGTCGAGAGCGTCATCGCCAAGTTTAGGAACCTCTGAGGATAAGATGGCCGAGCGCAGCATCGACGTGTCCGAAGCCCCGGTAGAACGCCATCGCCTCTATGAGGATGCGCTAGCGATTCTCATGGGCACGCTGATCATGTCGCTCGGCGTCATCATCTACAGCAAGGCGATGCTCTTGACGGGCAGTACCTCCGGCCTGGCGCTGCTTTTGCAGTATGCAACCGGGGCCGAGTTCTGGCTGGTCTTCTCCCTCGTCAACCTGCCCTTCTACATCCTGGCGGTCAAACGGCTCGGCTGGATGTTTGCGCTGCGCACCTTCATCGCCGTCAGTCTGGTGTCGCTGTTTTCGCGGCTAACGGCCGGTTGGGTAGAGATCGCCCGGCTCGATCCCATCTATGCGGCGGTTGTTGGCGGCGGACTGATGGGCACGGGCCTGCTCATCCTCTTCCGCCATCGCACCGGGCTCGGCGGCATCAACATCGTAGCGATCTATCTCCAGGAAAAATTCGGCGTCCGCGCCGGTTACTTCCAGCTCGCGGTCGATCTCGCCATCCTTGCCGCCGCCTACTTCGTGCTGCCACCCGCAAACCTCGTGCTTTCGGTCGTGGGTGCAGCCGTCGTCAACATGACACTGGCGATCAACCACAGGCCGGGCCGCTACGCCGGCGTGACCTGAGGCAAGGTCAACGTCTTCCCTCGGGCTCTCCGGGACGCTATCAATCCGGCCACTCTTTGAAATTGCGCGATTCCGGACGGTCTCGTCCGGCCCGGAATTGCTCACAGCGGCTTGGGGCATGGAATGACGGTAACGGTTTACGGCATCAAGAACTGCGACACGATGAAGAAAGCGCGCACCTGGCTCGAAGGCCGGGGCATTGACTATCGCTTTCACGACTACAAGGCCGAGGGGATCGACCGCCCGCACCTCGAACGCTGGTGCAAGGAAGCCGGGTGGGAAACGGTGCTGAACCGCGCCGGCACGACCTTCCGCAAGCTCGACAACGCCGACAAGCAGGACCTTGACCAGGAAAAGGCAATTGCGCTGATGCTGGCGCAGCCCTCGATGATCAAGCGCCCGGTGCTCGAGGCCGACGGCAATCTCTTGATCGACTTCAAGCCTGACCTCTACGAGGCAGCGCTGTAACGCCTCAGCCGGAGCCAAACGATGTCGAAGACCACGCGCGCCACGCAGACGCTCTCGAAGGCCGGTGTCACCTTCAGCGTGCACAGCTACGACTACGACCCCAATGCCGAACGCGTCGGCCTGCAGGCGGCGGAAGCGCTCGGCGAAGATCCGAGCCGGGTGCTGAAGACGCTGATGGCAGAAGTGGACGGCAAGCCGGTCTGCTGCGTCGTGCCCTCCGACCGGGAGGTGAGCATGAAGAAGCTTGCTAGCGCCTTTGGCGGCAAGTCGGCCGCCATGATGAAGCCGGCCGATGCCGAGCGCCTCACCGGCTACCATGTCGGCGGCATCAGCCCGTTCGGTCAGAAAAAGCTCGTGCCGACGGCGATCGAGGAGGCCGCACTTGCCGAGGCGCAGGTCTATATCAATGGCGGCCAGCGCGGGCTGCAAGTGCGGCTCGCGCCGCGCGACGCACAGGCCGCACTGAGGGCGATCGCCGCACCGCTGATCGCCTGATCTTTGCCTTCAAAATATCTCGGATGGCCTATAGGAGCAGGCAAAGCGGGACGAGGAAAACATCCAAGGTTTTTCGCCCGCAGCCCGCTCACAGCTAGGAGCGTGGGGTCGCTTCGGAGTTGTTTCATGGCATCTGCAAGGTATCCGCGCGCGAAGCGTCTTTTGAAACGCCTCGTCGTCGTCACGGGTGCGCTTGGTGCAGCCTTGGCGCTCTATCTCGTCGGCCTGCAATGGACCGGCAATTTCCACACGCTCGTCGCTGGTGAGGTCTATCGTTCGGCGCAGCCAAGCCCTGAGGCGATCGCCGCCTATTCCAAGGGCTACGGTATCCGCACCATTCTCAACCTGCGTGGCGAGAAACCGGACGAGCGCTGGTACCGCGACGAGGTTGCCGCCGCCGAGCGTAACGGTATCCGGCTCATCAACTTTCCCATGTCCGCCTCGGCAGAGATCGACCGGAAGGAAACCGACGCGCTGATGGCGATCCTCCGGGACGCGCCGAAGCCGCTGCTGATCCACTGCAAGGCCGGCGCCGACCGCACCGGTCTCGTCTCGACGATCTACCTGCAACAGATCGCCGGCGTCGACGAAGAGACGGCCGAGTGGCAGCTTTCGCCGCTCTACGGCCATGTCGCGCTCCCCTATCTCTCGGGCACCTTTGCCATGGACGAAACCTGGGAAGCGCTGGAGAAGTCGTTCGGGCTGAATAGCTGAGGACGAAGGCGTCATAGATTGGCGCTTGCTGCCCCATGCCCCTCATCCGGCCTGCCGGCCACCTTCTCCCCGCAGACGGGGCGAAGGAGACTCGCGGCAACCGCTCACCTCAACAGCAAGTATCTCCGTCGATTTCCTCCTCACAGTGTCTCCGTTCGACAGCGTGGCACGTCCCCTCTCCCCGCCTGCGGGGAGAGGGCTAGGGTGAGGGGCAAACTTGCACACAGGCGGCAGTCCGATTACCTGGCATTGCGGAGACGCGAAGCCGTTGCACGCTTGAAACGCCTTACCTGAGCTTCGCCAGCAGCCCGGCCAAATGCCGCGCCTCCGCTTCGGTCAGTCTGGCGCCGACATGGGCCTCGATCGATGGGCCATAGGTCAGCCACATGCGCGCCCGCATCGCCCGTCCGGCCTCGGTGATCACCACCCACTGGCCCCGACCATCGGCGTCGAAGGTTTCGCGGCGGACGAGCCCTTCCTTCACCAGCCGATCGATCAGGCGCGAGAGATTGTATTGCGCAAGCAACGTGCGCGCCTCGATCTCGAAGGGACGCAGCCGGCCACCTTCCGCTTGCACCAGCTCCCACAACACGTCGTACCAGCCGAGCGGCGGCAAGCCTGAAGCCTTGAAATCGGCCTCGATCCGCGCAAGCACCCGCTCACGCGCACGCATCAGCCCGATCCAGGCTTCCGTGGTTTCCGGTCGGGGACGCTCTCGGTCGTTTTTTGTCTCATCTGCCATAGATGCAATTACATCCATCTTGAAAATCGAAGCAAGCCCACATACATGCAAATGCATCTACTTGTTCAACCGGGAGACTGCCATGCTTACCCTCGTCAGCCACCACCTCTGCCCCTATGTGCAACGTGCGTCGATCGCGCTCGACGAAAAAGGCGTTCGGTTCGAGCGGACCTATATCGACCTCAAAGCCAAGCCTGACTGGTTCCTGAAGATCTCACCGCTCGGTAAGGTGCCGCTGCTGCAGGTGCCGCAGCAAGGCGGCGAAACCGTGCTGTTCGAAAGCTCTGTTATCGCCGAGTACGTCGAGGAAAGCCAAGCCGGCCCGAAGCTTCACCCTGAAGATGCGCTGGAGCGCGCCCGGCATCGCGGCTGGATGGAGTTTGGTTCGTCGATCCTTTCGGATCTCTGGGGCTTCGAGACTGCCAAGGACCAGGAAACCTACGAGCAGAAGCGCAAGGCGCTCGCCGACAAGTTTGCGACCATCGAAGCGACGCTCGGCCACGGGCCCTATTTCGCCGGCACGAAGTTTTCGCTCGTCGATGCGGTCTTCGCGCCGATCTTCCGCTATTTCGATCTTTTCGACACGCTTGCCGATCACGGCATCTTCGACGGGCTCGATCGTATCAGCGCCTGGCGCAAGGCGCTTGCCGAACGGCCGAGCGTCAAGGCGGCGGTAACGGCCGATTACAGCGAGCGGCTGATGGCCTTCCTCAGGGATCACGACGCCTATCTGCTGCGTGCCCGCCGGGCGTAGGCCGATAAGTCTAGTCATGTCGTCCTTCAGTTTGGCGTGGGACTGCCCTATGACAGTGCCCAAGCCTTGCTGGAGGAGCGCAACGTGACGGACATGACTTCGACCTTGATGATTCTTGAGCCCTACCCCGGCGTCTATGCCTATTACGACGGGCGTGTCGCCGGCGTACGGCTTCATTCAGAGGCGCCGAACTGGCTTGATGACGGTGCCTATGAACTCGGCATCGCCTCCTATGCCATCGTCGACGGCAAGGAGGCGCTGGTCTATGACACGCATATTTCGCTCGACCATGCCCGGGCGATCCGCAATCACCTCGAAAGCCTCGGCGTCACCTCGATCCGCGTCGTGCTCAGCCATTGGCACAAGGACCACGTGGCCGGAAACGCGGTCTTTGCCGATTGCGAGATCATCGCGCTGAAGCTGACGGCGGAGAGACTTCACGAAAACCGCGAAAAGATCGAGGCGGCGACGCCACCGATCCAGCCCCTCGTCATGCCGAACCGGCTGTTCGAACGGACGCTCGCGCTTACGGTCGGCGAACGTCGGGTCGAGCTGCACCACTTCGCCATCCACAGCGCCGACGGCAACGTCATCTGGCTGCCCGAGGAAAAACTGCTGCTCGCCGGCGATACGCTCGAGGATACAACAACCTATATCAGCGAGGCTGACCAGACGGCGACGCATGTCGCCGAACTCGAGCGGCTGCGGCAATGGCCGATCGAAAGGATCCTGCCCGCTCACGGCGACCGCGAGCGCATCGCCGCGGGCGGCTACGGGCCGGAGCTCATCGATGCCAATCGCCTTTACATCGAACGGCTGACCGACGCGATCGCGGCCGGCACCCCTATCGGCACGCTCAAGGATTTCGCCGCCGAGGAGATCGCCTCAGGCGCGATCCTCCATTTCGAACCCTACGAGGCGGTGCACCGGAGCAATGTCGAACGGTTGCAGGCCGCTCTCAGGACGGATTAACTTGGGACCGCATGATGACCACCAACCTTCATTTTCGCCGCAAAGCGCTCTAAATCTTCTTCTTCCGATTCAATAGACAGGCAGATCATGACCTATCCCGCCAATACGCCCAATCCCATCGATCCGGTGAAACTCGACAAGCTTGCGGAAGTCGCGATCCAGGTCGGCCTGCAGCTGCAGCGCGGCCAGGACCTGGTGATGACCGCGCCGGTGGCGGCAATGCCACTCGTCCGCCTCATCACCAAGCACGCCTACAAGGCGGGTGCCGGACTGGTGACGACCCTCTACTCCGATGAAGACACGACGCTGGCGCGCTATGCCTACGCTCCCGACGAAAGCTTCGACCGGGCGAGCGACTGGCTCTTCGACGGCATGGCCAAGGCCTTTGCCGGCGGTGCGGCGCGCCTGGCGATCTCCGGCGATAATCCGATGATGTTGTCGACGCAGGACCCGGCCAAGGTCGCGCGCGCCAACAAGGCGAACTCGATCGCCTACAAGCCGGCGCTCGAAAAGATCTCGAACTTCGACATCAACTGGAACATCGTTTCCTACCCGAACCCGTCCTGGGCAAAGCTCGTCTTCCCGAACGATGCGGAAGACGTTGCTGTCGAGAAGCTTGCGAACGCCATTTTCGCCGCCTCGCGCGTCGATGTCGCCGACCCGGTCGTCGCCTGGAAAGAGCATAATGCCAATCTCGCCCGGCGCTCGGCCTGGCTGAATGGCGAGCGTTTCGCAGCACTGCACTTCACCGGCCCCGGCACCGACCTGACCGTGGGCTTGGCCGATGGTCACCTGTGGTGCGGCGGCGCATCGGAGGCCAAGAACGGCGTGACCTGCAACCCGAACATCCCGACTGAAGAAGTCTTCACGACGCCGCATGCGCTGCGCGTCGAGGGCCATGTCTCCTCGACCAAGCCGCTGTCGCACCAGGGAACGCTGATCGACAATATCCAGGTGCGCTTCGAAGGCGGCCGGATCGTCGAGGCGAAGGCCTCGCGCGGTGAGGAAGTGCTGAACAAGGTGCTCGATACAGACGAGGGTGCACGCCGGCTCGGCGAAGTGGCGCTGGTGCCGCATTCCTCGCCGATCTCGGCAAGCGGCATCCTCTTCTACAACACCCTGTTCGACGAAAACGCCTCCTGCCACATCGCACTCGGCCAGTGCTATTCCGGCTGCTTCGTCGACGATACCAAGCTGACGCCGGAACAGATCCGCGCCCAAGGCGGCAATTCGAGCCTGATCCACATCGATTGGATGATCGGCTCAGGCCAGGTGGATATCGACGGCGTGCGCGCCGACGGCAGCCGCGTCCCGGTCATGCGCCAGGGCGAGTGGGCCTGAGGCCTCCCTCCCGGAGTGGTCCCTTCTGACGGGCCTGCGGCCGCCGCAGCAAATGCGGCGGCCATTCTTCAACAAGCGTGGCCGCTTAGCCGTTGGCGGCACGCTTGAGGCGCGGCATCTCCGCCGACTGATAGAGTGACAGGACGTGTCCATCAGGATCGGCGAATTCTGCCGACCAACCGCCCGGCGCGTGGCTCACAGGCGTGACGATCGTGGTGCCTTTTTCAGCGAGACCACCGACCACGTCGTCGATACCGCCTTCAGCGAGATCGAAGACGACGATCGGCGTATTGCCGGCTTGCTTTCGGTGACAAAGAAGATCAGCTCGACGTTGTTTTCGATGGCGGCCATCAGCCAGACGCCGGCTTCATCGTCATCCATCCGCTGCACCTCAGGACCAAGCACATCGCGATAGAAGGCTTCCGTCCGGGAGATCTCCTGGACATAGTAGCACATGGCTCCGATACGTGGTTTCGACAGCATTGGTTGCTCCGTTTCTGTTGGTTACGCCGGCTTGTTGCCGCCGGCCGCCTTTTCGTGAGACGCACGCGAAGAAAAATTGACCGCGAAGAGGTGACCATCGGGATCGTGGCTGGCAAAGGCGGCACGGCCGCTGCGGGTGACCGGCAGCAATGCCTGGCGGATGCAGCCGCTTTCCAGCGGATAACGCAGCCCGGTAAGTTCCAGATTGGTCTCGAGGTGGCCGGCATCGCGCCAGGCTCGGCGCAGCAGCAGGATGCGCTGACGCAGCGCCTCGTCGGAAATCTTGAGGAGATGGCGGATCTCCAGTCGGTTATGACCGGCAATGGCGAGCAGCATCACGATCCTGAGACTGGGCGCGAGCGTGGCCGCAAAGCTTAGAGGATCGCTCGACGCCGCCGCGCCCTGCGTTTCCGGCTCAGGCGCCTATCGCTCGCGCCGAAGACGACGAGCGGCCGTGCGCGCCTGCATCGCGGCGAGCTTGCGAATGACACCGCGGAACCAGGCGCGATCACCAACGTGGGGAAGCGCTTTGCCTTGAGCGCCACGATCAACGCTTCATGCAGCAAATCCTCCGCTTCGGCCGCACGGCGGGTCTGGCGCTTGGCGAAGCGGAGGAGATCGAAATAGTGCGCCGGCGTCAGGTGCTCGGTCATCAGGGCTCAGGGATTGAGGTTCCCGGCAATGTGAAGCGCTTGCCCTATGGTTGCAAGACCACGCTCAGGCGCGGGCCGGTCGTACCTTCGGCATCATTTGTGCGCGCTGGCTGAGCCAGACACTGGCGAAGACGACGAGGATACCGAGGGCCTGGACCGACGTCAGATGCTCGCCAAGCACGCCCCAGCCGAGCAGGATGGCAACGACCGGGCTCAGGAAGCCGAGCGGCGATACGGCTGACGGTTCGAGGCGCGACAGGCCGCGGAACCAGAGCAGATAGGTGAAGGCGGCGCCGATCAGGCCGAGATAGGCAAGCCCGAGGACGTTGGCCGTGGTCAGCGGCGGTAGCGACGGCTCGAAGAACAGCGCCACCGGCACGAGCAGCAGACCACCCGCCGCCAATTGCCAGGCGGTGAAGGTGAGCGGCGGCACCGGTGGCGCCCAATGACGGCTCAGCACCGTGCCAAAGGCCATGGAGACGGCACCGGCGAGGCCAGCAAGAACGCCGAGCGGATCAAGCGTGGCGCCGGGTGTCAGCACCAGAAGGGCAACGCCGGCGATGCCCGCTAGACCGGCAACAACGCTGAGTACGCGGATCGGCGAGCCGAGAAAGACGCGCGACAGCAGGATGACGATCAGCGGCTGGACGGCGCCTACAGTTGCGGCGACGCCGCCCGGTAGCCTGTAAGCAGAGACGAACAGCAGCGCCCAGAAGAAGGAGAAGTTGAGAGCGCCCAGGATAAAAGTACGCGGCCACCAGATGCCTTCAGGGAGACGCCGGACGATGAGCAACAAGAGAAGCCCGGCTGGCAGCGCCCGCAGCATGGCGACCGTAAACGGATAGCCCGATGGCAGAAACTCGGTCGTTACGAGGTAAGTGCTGCCCCAGATGGCCGGCGCGAGTGCGGTCAAGGCGAGATCGACGTTACGGTTTTTGCTCATATCTTTATCTCAAGAATCTCTACATCAAGATAAATCGAGACTACCATAGTTTATCTCTACGTCAAGATACCCTATAGCTGGCGAAACGATGGAGGCTTCGAATGGATCGCGTCGACAGGATACTGGCCCAATGGCATCGCGAACGGCCGGATCTCGACGTGTCGGCCATGGGCCTACTCGGTCGCCTCTCGCGGCTTTCGACCCATGTCGCCCGGGAGATCGAGAAAAGCTTTTCCGAACGCGGCCTCAGCGCGTCGAGCTTCGACGTGCTGGCAACGCTGCGCCGCTCCGGCGCACCCTACCGGCTCTCGCCCGGCGAACTTCTGGATACGACCATGGTCAGTTCCGGCACGATGACCAACCGCATCGACCAGCTGGAGAAGGCGGGACTGGTCGAGAGGATCGCCAATCCCGAGGACAGGCGCAGCGTCATCATCGCACTGACGGAAGAAGGGTTGCGCCGTGTCGATGAGGCGGCAACCGCCCATGTGGCGAACCAGCATCGCGTTGTTTCCGAGCTCTCGCCGGAGGAGCGCGCGGCGCTCGACGGGTTGCTACGCAAATATCTTGCTGCCTTCGAGTAGCCGCGGCTAGATACGGGCGACGAGCCGGCGCACACGCGCCAGATGCGCCTTGCGCTTGGCGTCAGTCGCCCTGTCCATGTCGTGCAGGCTGAGCATGCGGAAATTCAGCCCCTTGGCACAGAAGGCGGCGATGCTACGCTTCAACAACCGCTTCACCGGATTGCCCATATAGAGGTGCACCACCCACTAGGGCGAGCCGGTCGTGGTCAGCGCCCAGAAGACTTTGATGTTGTGAAGGCGCGGGATGATGCGGCCACCGGCTGGGTCATTGTCGAAGGCGACGCCCGGTGCGAAGACCCGGTCGAAGAACCCCTTGAGGATCGCCGGGAAATTGAACCACCACTGCGGAAAGACGAGGACCATTCCATCGGCTGCCTGCAGCCGCTTTATCCAGTCGGCGGCTGCCGATCGATCATAGGCGTCGCTGAAATAGCTGCCGCGCTCCGCCACGCTCAGGCGCGGATCGAAATCCTCGCGATAGAGATCGAGCAGGTCGACGGAATGGCCGCTCGCCTCCAAAGCAGCACGCGCTTCACGCGCCATGCTCGCGGCAAAACTGTCTTCGAGCGGGTGAGCAAGCACGAGCAGAATATGCATCTGTTGTTCCTCATTCGTAGGCTGGGGCCGAAAACGAAGGCAAGCTTTTGCCCGGCTAACGAGGCGGAACGGCCTTTTTCGATCGAGCCTTGAGAGCGAGTTCATCGAAGACGGATGGCGACCGGCGCAAAGGCGGAGATGAGCTTAGCCGCGTTGTCTTCGGCCGCGTCTCGCGAATGAAGCTGAAGGTCGTAGCGCTGCCCCTCATGAATGCGGTGAAAGTCGTCTGCGGCGCTGCCAATTGGCCGATCGGACCGAAGCGTTTCTCGTCGCACGAGTTCCGCGAGCTCACAGTGAAGCGCGACAAAGTAGACATCGAAGGGTTCGAACATCACCGCCAAATCAGCCGCCCAGCCGGGCTCCTCGAGAATATGCTCCAGCAGGAGACTGTTGCCGGCCGAAGCATAGGCAACCACCGAGCGATGGAACCCTTCGAAGAAACGGGCACGATGGTCCCTCCAGCGAAAATCTCCGCGCCGAAATCTTTCCATCGGCAGCATGCCCGAGTCGCGCAGATGGTCGATCGAGACGTGCCAGAACGGTTCGCCGATCTGCGCCTGGACCGCGCGCGCCAGCGTGGATTTGCCGCTGCTGGAGGCACCATGGATGAAGATGATCTTGGCTCGTTCGACCATATCCGACTCAATCTCCGAGGGAGCGAACGCTGGCGTTATGCCACCTCCGTGACAGCAGGATGAAACGCGCTAGAGCGTCCTTTGTGCGTTCATCTGAACGCACAAAGGACGCTCTAGAACAGGCTACCCTGCTTTGGCGGGTCTGCCGCCGGCTCCGTGGGCTTCTGCTGCTTCTTGCGCGGCGCCGACGGCGGAGAAACCGGTTCGCTCTCCCCCTCGCCCGCAATCGCCGAAACGCGGCCATCGGCGAATTCCAGGCTGAGTGCCATGCCGGCGGAGACGGCCGCCGCTTGGCGCACAGGACCGCCATCGGCATCGCGAACCAGCGCGAAACCGCGCTGCAGGACGTTGCGATAGGAGAGCGACTGCAGGATGCGATCCTGGGCGACGATGACGCTGCGAAGGCGGCGCACGTCGGCGCGCACGGCAACGTCGGACCGGGCGGCAAGGCCTCCGACGCGATCGGAGGCGCGATGGATCTGGCCGATGAGGCGTGAGGGCAGCGCGCGCAGCGCAGCATCCGCCGCCTGGACCCGCGCCTCGCCGCGATGCACCTGCCGCTCGACGATGCGCTCGGCCTTGTTCATGGCATCGACCAGACGCTGGCGGCGCTCCGAGAATTTGCCTTTGAGAAGATCGGCACGCAGCTCAGGCGAGACGCGCTCGAACTGGCGGCGCTTGTTGGCGGTGTTCATCTGCAGGCCACGACCGAGGCCGAGGGCGGCCTCGTCGAAGCGGCGGCGCGGGAGCGCCAGAAGCTGATCGAGAGACGGCAGGGCGCGTGCCAGTGAACGCACCGCCTGGCGGCGATTGTCCATCTGCCGCCCGACCGCCGCCTTGAGACGCGCCGAAAGGCCGGAGACCCCGGCTTCGAGATCGGCCTTGACCGGTACCGCCATTTCCGCCGCACCCGTCGGCGTCGGCGCCCGCTGGTCGGCGGCGTGATCGATCAGCGTCCAGTCGGTCTCGTGACCGACGGCGGAAATCAGCGGGATCTCGGAGGCCGCCACAGCCCGGACCACCGCCTCGTCGTTGAAGCCCCAGAGGTCCTCAAGGCTGCCACCGCCGCGGGCAACGATCAGCACGTCTGGCCGGGCGATCGGCCCACCGGGCGCGATGTCGTTGAAGCCGCGGATCGCCGCCGCCACCTCGTCGCCAGAGCCGTCGCCCTGGACGCGCACCGGCCAGACGACGACATGCACGGGGAAACGGTCGGCAATGCGGTGCAGGATATCGCGAATGACAGCGCCCGTCGGCGAAGTGACCACGCCGATCACCTTGGGCATACAGGGCAGTGACCGCTTGCGGCCGGCATCAAACAGCCCTTCCGCAGCCAGCTTGCGCTTGCGTTCTTCGAGGAGCGCCATCAACGCGCCGGCACCGGCCGGCTCCATCGTTTCGATGACGATCTGGTATTTCGACGAACCGGGGAAAGTCGTGACCTTGCCGGTCGCGATCACTTCCATGCCCTCTTCCGGGCGGAAGCGCAGGCGCGAGAAAGTACCCTTCCAGATCACCGCATCGATGCGCGCCCGGTCGTCCTTGAGCGCGAAATAGGCATGGCCCGACGAGTGCGGGCCGCGATAGCCCGAGATCTCGCCGCGTACGCGCACCTGATCGAAGGCCTGCTCGACCGTTCGCTTGATCGAGCCCGAAAGCTCGGACACCGAATATTCGGTGAGGTTGCTCGGAGAATCGCTGTCGAAGAAAGAAGCCATGGCTTCTTTTACCGCACCCTTCGCCGAAGGCCAGCACATCCGTTGCGCTTTCCAACGCCCCAAGCGGCCGACGCCGCTTACGGTTTCAGCGCATAGAGGCGAATGGGCGAACCCTCGGAAACCGGAAGGGGCGAAAGGAACGCCGGCACGCGCCCGGCGGCAAGCTCAGCATAGAAGCCTTGTGGCGCCCGCGCGGCGATCATTCGCGCCTGCACGTCCGCAGCGCAGAAGGCCAGGACCGGATGTCCGAGCTGGCGCAACATGGCCGCCGCGTCCTCGGCCGGTGCCAGACCGATCTTCAGCTCCATGAGCATGCCGGCGGCATTGCGATGGTAGGGTGCGCTCAGCACGCGGTGCTGGGTGCGGCGAAGCAGGGTTGCACCGATATCCGATGGCCCGACAATGAACGACGGCGGCAAGCCTTCCAGATCGGTCAGCGATGACGTTGTCAGGCACGCCTTACCGTTCGAGGTTGCGGTTTCACCCGCCACAACTCCTCCGATTCCCCTGTCGACAAGAACCCCGGCAATGGCCCAAACCGCTGGAACCGAAATGAGAAGCGTGCCGACATAGAGCAGAGACGCGCCCACGCCTGCCGTTCCGCCGTTTGAGCGGGCACGCAGATTCGAGAGCAGCAACGCGATCGGTACGATCGCCAGGAGATTGGAAAAGGCCATTCCGCGTACCTGGATGAGCGCAATCATCAGGCTCGAAGACACAAGCGCGAAGAGGATGAGGTTGAGATCGACCCTGTCGCGACGCCAGATGCGCCAGGCACAGAGAAGCGCGGCAAAGGCACCGGTGAAGTAGTAGGCGCCGATGCTCGCGGGTTCCCCCGTTGCAACGGCTGCGAAAGAGCGCGCTTCGGTGACGTTGTCGAGCCACAGCTCGCGGAGCAACGGGTCAAGCGCTGCCAAGGGATTGCCCAGGCATTGCGGCGCCACCCACAGTGCCACGACAATGACCCCCAGGCCGCAAGCGCCAAGGGCAAAACACCGCACGACAGTCGACCGACGGCTTAGCGTGGCGGCGGCAAGCGCCAGCAGGCCGCCTCCGGTCAGCGCCAGCGAGTAGAAGGCGATCGAGAGGTTGTCGCAGGTTGCGGCCAGGTAGAGGCGCGGCGGTACCGTCACGAAGAAGAAGAGGCTCAGGCTTGCAGCGAGCGAAAGGCCAAAGGCAACGGTAGCCTGCGAAGCCTGTCGGCCGACCCAAACCCACTGGCAGGCAACGACCGCGCAGACCACAGCCACAAACGGCGTCGTTTCCGCACCAATGGCAATCGCCAGCGCCGCCGCCAATCCTGCAATGGCGTAGCTCGACGCGCGAAACTCTCGATCGACCAGCGTTGCTGCCATGGCTGCGACGAGTACCAACTGCACGTTGTGGTGATCGATCGAGCCGCCAAGGAAGCGATTGGTGGTGACGATGAAGATCGTGGTGAGTCCCAGGCAGAAATGCATCGCCGCCACGCCACCGGCACGACGGCCGGCCAGGCCCATGGCCGCCAGCAACGGGATCGCAAGCGAAATCGGCCAGAACCCCAAGGCCAATGTTTCAGCCTGCACCGTCCCGACGAACGGCCTGAAGACGGAAATGAGTGCGGCGATCGGCAGGTCGATGAGGCGTGACCAGTGCATCAGCGTGCCGCCTTCCAGGCCGAGGCGGGCTTGCGTCAGGTCGAACCAGCTCTGGCCACCGAGGAGATCGCGTACCTGAACCAGACGCATGACATCATCATTGTCGCGGCCAACATAGTCGGACGCCATCAGGTACCGGGCGACAAGGACGAGGATGGTGGGAGCGCCGTAGACGAACACCATCGAACGCAGGCTCGACCAGAACGGCCTCGGCGCGTTCTTCGAAATCGCCTCGGAAAGCGTCGCCGTCCCGTTCGCCATGGATCCTCGCCCGTCTCGATCACATCGCAACCTAACGACGAGCGCTCAAAAAAGCGTAAAGCCCGCGACAATTGGGGGAGCCTGCGCGCACGGACGTGGCCCTTGGCGTCTTGTTAACACCCTGATGCCTATGATGGCGCCGATCCAACATGAGCCGAGCCACCCGGATGTTCGACCGTTTCAACATCGCCGTTCTGCTGCCTTGCTACAACGAAGCGTCGACTATCGGGCAAGTGGTTCAGGGCTTCCAGGCGGCGCTGCCGTCAGCGCACATCTATGTCTACGACAACAATTCGACGGACGGCACGGCCCTGAAGGCCATGCTTGCCGGTGCGACCGTCGTGCGCGAGCGCCGGCAGGGCAAGGGGCACGTGGTGCGCCGGATGCTCGCCGATATCGATGCCGACATCTATGTCATGGCCGACGGCGACAGCACCTATTGCCCGACGGATGCGGAAGATCTGATCCGCACCTTGATCACAGAGCGCGCCGACATGGTCGTCGGGACGCGGCGCGGCGTCCACAACGACGCGGGCAGACAGGGTCATGCGCTCGGCAACAGGCTCTTCAACCTTCTCTACCGATCGATGTTCGGTACGGATTTCAACGACATCTTCTCCGGCTACCGGGTCTTCTCGCGGCGGTTCGCCAAGAGCTTCCCTGCCATTTCCAACGGCTTCGAAATCGAGACGGAGATGTCCGTCCATGCCTCGCGGCTGAAACTGCCTGTCGCAGAGCTTGAACTGGACTATGGCCGGCGACCCGACGGTTCCCATTCCAAGCTATCGACATACAAGGACGGCGCCAAGATCCTCTGGACCTTCGCAATGCTCATGAAAGAAACGCGGCCTTTCACGTTCTTCGGACTCATTGGCATGGCTTTCCTCTCGACGAGCGTCGGTTTCATGATGCCGGTGTTGCTCGAATATTTCGCCACCGGGCTCGTGCCGCGCATGCCGACCTGGGTCTTCGCGCTGGCCATGCTGATGGTGTCGATCATCATGTTCACGGCGGGCCTGATCCTCGATTCCGTCTCACGGGCCCGGACCGAGCAGCTTCGCCTTCACTATATCGCAACCGCCGCACGGGCCGCTCCCCTCGACAGCGCGAAGGGCGGCCTCGGTTTGTCCCAGACCGAGGATTTGGCGATCGGAACGCAGGCACGGATCGTTCGGGAACGTCACGGATGAACCGGGAAACAACCAACCGCATACGCTTCATCATCGAAGACGTCATACCGCCGATCCTCAGGGATTCGCGCCTGTTCAAGGGCATGGCGAGCCTCGCCTGGGGCAAGCACATCGCGCATCTCGCGGAGTTTCGCGCACGGGCGCCGTTCCTGTCGGCACGCGAATACGAAGACCTCTATCGGCGCCATCCGAGGGTTCACGAGGGAACGGACAATTCCGAAGCCTGCGTACGCAAGATCGCCGCAAGCATCGCCGGCGACAGCGTCTGCGACGTCGGCTGCGGAACCGGCGTTCTGTTGAAACGGATCCGCGCTGCCAATCCCGAGGTCAAGCGCCTGACAGGCGTCGACTTCGCCATCGACGACGCGGCCCGGATCGAGGGCGTGGAATATCACGCGGCGATGATCGAGGACCTGCCATTTGCGGATGGCGAGTTCGACACCGTCGTCTGCACCCATGTCATCGAACATATCCTCGACTATCGCAAAGCGATCTCCGAACTTCGACGGATTGCCCGCCGGCGCCTGATCATTGTCGTGCCACGCGAGCGCGAGTATCGCTACACCTTCAATCCGCACTTCAATTTCTTCCCCTATACCCACTCCTTCCTTCGCGCGGTGCATCCGGTGCCAGCCGAGCACGAGTGCATCGATATCGGCCGCGACATCTACTATCGCGAAGACAAAGCTCTGGCGGTGTGAGACGTGGCGATGAACCTCAATCTTCAGCCCGCCGTCTGTTTCGGACTGTTCTTCACGCCGGTGCTGATTTCGGCCGGTCAGATCCTCTTCAAGCTGACAAGCGCCAAGACCGGGGATGCCAACGCGCAAGGGCTGCTGGCGCTGGCCCTTAACCCGACATTGCTCACCGCCTTGGCCGTCTACGGCATCGGCACGATCATCTGGATCTTCACGATCAAGTCCGTGCCGCTGACGATCGCCTATTCGTTCATGGCGCTCACCTTCTGCATTGTGCCGCTGCTTGCCGCCGTCTTTCTCGGCGAGGCGGTAACGCTGCGCTACGCCCTCGGTGCCGCGCTGATCATCGGCGGCATGATCATCATCAACTCGTAAGGATACCCGGGACCATGATCGTCACCGCCTCCTTCCTCCTCGGCATCATCACATGCGGTCTGCGCTCTGCGCGTGTCTGCCTGCTGGTCGGTGCGGTGTTGCTGGCTTTGGCGGGTGCCAGCGGCAGCTGGGTCGAAGCGGCGGCAGCGATCGGCGCCTATAATATGGGCGTCGCGTTGATGCTATGCGGCGCCATCGCAGTCGGCCTGCAGCGCGACAGCCGCTAGAGCGCCGCGCGTTCAGACGAACGCACAAAGGACGCTTTAGCACTTATCCTTTTCGCTCGAAAAACGCCTTGGTCTCCTCGTCCGCAGGGAAGAAGGATTCGATCAGCACACCCTCCACCAGCGCATCCTGGGTCGAGCCGAAGGTCTGCAGCGTGGTGATGAAGCTCAGCCGCAGGCCGCCGACATCGAGTTCGATTGGAAGAACGGGAAAGCGGTCAGTATCCGGATGGTTCTCGACCGCGCGCACCACCGCAGGATTGGAGGCGACCTTCTCCAGGCGTTTGCCGAGGCGGCTGCGCGGTCCTTGCAGCCAGGCCTCCGTGCGCACGCGCTGGACGAGATCGGCGGCCGCCGGCTCCCAATTGACGACCAGCTTGCGCACATTGTCGTTGCCGAGGAAGGTGTCGAGGAAATTTTCTCCCGGCTGGAACGGAATGTCGGCGGCGACGGCCAGGCTCGCCAGCGCCGGGTTGACCACCAGCAACGTATATTCGTGGTCGAGCACCAGGCCGGGATAGGGATCGTGGCGCGCCAGGATGAGCCTGATGGCATTGGCGACGGCCGGCGGCATGGCGTCCAGGCCTGCGGCCGACCGCGTCGCCATGCGCGGTCGATAGCCGGCTGCCGAAAACAGTGTCCCCTGGTCGCGGGCCGGGACTTCCAGTACCGAGGCCAACCGCAGGATCATGCCTTCCGACGGTTTCGAGCGGCCGGTTTCGAGGAACGAGAGGTGACGCGCCGAAATGCCGGCGGCAACCGCTAGGTCGAGCTGGCTCATGCGGCGGTGTCCGCGCCATTCCTTCAGATGTTCGCCAAACTGCATGTGTCGTGATTCTCCATTTGTCCGGCAGACTGGCGCGCGGGCCGAGTAAAATCCATTACGTCAGAGGTAATTGGTTTGATGACGTCATCGGCGCAACATCCGGCCATCGACAAACGGATGGAGCCGAAGATGACCTCTCGAACCGCAGCCTGCTCAACAAGACCTTCCTCGCCGACGGCGCCTTCTCACTCGCCTCCGGTGCCGTGCTGATCCTCGCAGCAGTGCCGCTGGCTGCACTGGTCAATGCCGCCGCAACGCCCTTCATCACGCCTGTCATGTTGAAGGCGTTGGGTGCCGGTCTGTTGATCTGGGGGATATTCCACCTCTCGGCGGCGCGCAATGGCGGCCCGGTGGCGGCCTCGGCGCGCATCAGCATTGCCGGTGACGTGCTCTGGCAGGTGGCCAGCCTGGCGCTGCTGCTCACGGCCTATGCCAATCTTTCCGCCGCGGGCATCGCCCTCGTCATTATCGGTATGATCGGCGTCTCCGACTTCCTATTCTTCAAGCTGCGGGGACTGGCGCGCGAGCGCGCCGCAATCGCCTGACGAAATCGCCTCAAGAGATCAGGAAAGCGGTCCGCCGGTCATGCCGGCGGACCTTCTCGTATTCTTCGATGGCCTCAGATGGTCTCCCAGCCATCCTTGGCGCTCGCGCGATAGATCGCGTCGATGAATTTCTGATTGAGACGCGAATTCTCGAGCGTCACCACTTCCTCGTCCTCACCCTTGGCGGCGCGCGAGAAGGCTT
Organism: Sinorhizobium sp. NFACC03; assembly: GCF_900103435.1. NCBI lineage: Bacteria > Pseudomonadati > Pseudomonadota > Alphaproteobacteria > Hyphomicrobiales > Rhizobiaceae > Sinorhizobium > Sinorhizobium sp. NFACC03. The sequence continues at coordinate 130,157 of NZ_FMXF01000017.1, read as the reverse complement.
CCGCCTGAAGCTTGTACTGGCGGGCATCCTGGAAGCGGAAGAGCTGGGACTGGGCGTGGTTCTGGTTCGTCAATTCCACCTCCTCACGGCCGTAACGATCGGCGTTGAAGGGCGACTTCACCTCGATGAAGCCCTTGTCGCCATGGAAGACCATGACCTGGCGGGCGGCGAGCTGGGTGGAAATATAGAAGCTCAGCTCGAAATCGCCGAAGTCTGCCCGCACGCTAGAATAGATGTCCGTGCCGAATTCCGGATCGCGATCGGTGCTTGCCTGTACCCGCAGCGGCTCCTTGGCCGTGACGAAGCGGGTGGTGATCGTCGGGTACACACCGATATCCGGCAGGCCACCGCCGCCGAGCGCCGGAATATTGCGCATATTGTTGGGGTCGCGGTTGAAATAGGTGAAGGCGCCCTGGACGTGGCGCAGCCGGCCGATCGCGCCATCGGCCAGCAGCGAGCGCACCTTGCGCCAGACGGGGCTGTAGGTGACCATGAAGGCTTCGGCGATCACGACGCCGTTGCGGTCCCGCGCCGCGATCAGCGCGTCGATCTCGGAGGCGCGCAGCGCAATCGGCTTTTCGCAAAGCACATGCTTGCCGGCGTTGGCGGCCTTGACCGACCATTCCACGTGCTGTGCCGTCGGGAGCGGAATATAGACCGCATCGATGACGTCGGACGCCAGCATCTCCTCGTAGGAACCGAAGGCATGCGGCGCGGAGAAGCGATCGGCCATCGCCCGGGCTTTTGCGAAGTCGCGGCTGGCTACAGCCGAAACGACACAGTTTTCCGCGTCCTGAATGGCCGGCACGACGAGGTCGCGGCCGATCCGGGCCGTGGACAGAATTCCGAAACGTAACATGGTGGAGCTCCCTGATTTTGCGGCCGAGACTAGCGCCGAGGTACGTACCTATCAAGCGATTGATACCGTTCCGGCCGAGATTCCCGTTTCGCAGAAAAAAGCCGGCAGACGGGTGACAATGTCAGCTTTTCTGCCCTATCTTTCCCTTCGCAATCCTCCCGATCGCGATATGCTTTCATCCAGTCCAATGGAGCGAAACCATGGAAAAACTGAGACTTGGCCGTACCGACCTGACAATTGCGCCCCTTGTCTTCGGCGGCAATGTCTTCGGCTGGACCGCCGACGAAAAGACCTCCTTTGCGCTGCTCGACGCCTTTTTCGATGCCGGGTTCAACGCCATCGATACGGCTGATGTCTACTCCTCCTGGGCGCCGGGCAATCAGGGCGGCGAATCCGAAACGATCATCGGCAAATGGCTGAAACAGTCCGGCCGGTCGCGCGACAAGGCCGTCATCGTCACCAAGGTCGGCTCCGAACTCGGGCCCGACCGCAAGGGGCTTTCGCGCCGCTGGATCCTGCAGGCGGTCGAGGATTCGCTGCAGCGGCTGCAGACCGACCATATCGATCTCTATCTCTCCCATTGGCCCGATCCGGAAACGCCCTACGAGGAGACGCTGACGGCCTACGACCAGTTGCTGACCGAGGGCAAGGTCCGGGCCATCGGCGCCTCCAACCTGAACTCGCTGCAACTGCGCGAGGCGCTCGACGTATCCGCAAACCAGGGCCTGCCGCGCTATCAGGTGTTGCAGCCGGAATACAATCTCTACGACCGCGACGCGTTCGAAGGGCCGCTGCGCGATCTCTGCATTGCCGAGGAGATCGGCGTCATCAGCTATTTCGGGCTGGCGCGCGGCTTTCTCTCGGGAAAGTACCGGACGCACAAGGACCTCGAAGGCTCGGCACGCGGCAGCGGCGTCGAGAAATATCTTGACGGGCGCGGCATGCGCATCCTCGGCGTGCTCGACGACATCGCCGCCGACACCGGAGCGACCCAGGCGGAAATCGCGCTCGCCTGGATCCGGACGCGCAAGGGCGTCACGGCGCCGATCGCCAGCGCCACCAGCCTCGCGCAATTGGAGAGCCTCATTCGTTCTGCCGCACTGGAGCTGTCGGATGAAGCGATCCGAAAGCTCAACGATGTGGGCGAATGACGGGAGCAAAACCAACCCGATGGCATTGACGACACGCGCTGCGACAGCCGGCGACGAGGCGGACTGGCGCCGCCTCTGGGCCGGCTATGTCGCCTTTTCCGGCACCGATCTCGCCGGGGACATCATCGACCTCACCTGGAAGAGGCTGACCGATCCCTCGACGCCGCTTTTCGCGCGCTTGGCGATCCTCGACGAAAAGACGGTGGGCTTTGCCATCTGCCAGGAGCAGCTCGCCACCTTCTTCCGGCAACCGATCTGCTACATCGAGGATCTCTATGTCGATCCCGCCGCACGCGGCCAGGGCGTGGCACGGGCAATGATCGACGATCTCATCGCGCATTGTCAGGAGAAAGGCTGGGACCGGCTCTACTGGTACACCGAGGCCGACAATGCCATGGTGCGGCGGCTCTACGACCGCTACTCCGGGACCGACGAGCACGTGCGCTACAAGGTCAATTTCGGCACGTTCCTCAAATCCGGAAATCCGGCATAGGCCTCCGCATGGCTACCGGCCTGATTTGCCATGCCGGCCTTCGTCAGCAGCCCGCGCGGTTGGATAAAACTCGATATCCGACGCGCCGGCCGCTCGTGCCACTGGATGTTGAAGGCCCATAACTTCGGGAAAAAGCAAAGCGAGGCATAGGGCAGATGGTCGTGGATCCACCAGGCGATCGACTGCCAGCCGCCGATATCGCCGCGGCGATCCCAGACCCAGGGGATGACGATGCAGGCGCTGGCGCCGATGCATCCGTCGGCATCGCGCATGTCCCAGATATGGTCGGCGGCCGAAGCGGCATTGGTCGAGCAGTTGAGACCATTGGCATTGCCGAAGCCGTTGACGGCGCGGTTGCGGTAGCCTGAGCGAATGACGAGGCGACCGAAGGTCGCCTCTAGCGGCTCCAGCAGCTCCTCGCAGAGGCGGCGCCCGGCCTCGATCGCGAGATCCGGATCGTCAGGAATGTTCGGGATGCGATAGAAATCGGCGATCTCCGAATGCAGAAAGTCGCGGAAGAAGAAATTCCTGGACAACCGAACCCGGCCGAGATCTTCAAGTCCCTTCATCGAACCGGGCTTCTTCATCGTTTTCCTTTCTCATCCGAACAAACGGAGTGCGAGACCAATGACATTCCAAATCCGGCCCAACGGCGCCACCCGTTTCCACACCGCGGCTATCTGCTGTGCCGGAAGAAATCGATGAAGGCGCGCAGTGCCGGCCGCATCTGCCTGCGGCTTGGATAATAAAGATAGGGGCCGGCATAGGGTGCGCACCAGTCTTCCATGACACGCTCCAGCCGTCCTTCGGCGATCGCCGTTTCCACCCGCGACAGGAAGAGATAGGCAAGGCCGGCGCCGCCCATCGCCGCCTTGATGATCGGCCGGTCCTCGCCGAGGATCAGCGGGCCCTCGACCGATACCGTCAGCTCCTCGCCGCCCTTCTCGAACTCCCAGCGATAAAGCGTGCCGTTGGAGAAGCGTCGGCGGATACAACGATGCTCCGCCAGGTCGCGTGGGTGCTGCGGCCGGCCGTGGCGCTCGAAGTAGTCGGGCGAAGCGACGACGGCGCTTTCCAGCTCAGGCCCAACTTTGACAGCGATCATATCGGCTTCCAGGCTTTCGCCGAGCCTGATGCCAGCGTCGAAGCCTTCTTCGACAATATCGGTGAAGCCATCCTCATTGGCGATCTCCAGGACGATCTCCGGATAGAGGTCCAGGAACGCGCCGAGCCTTGGCGCGAGGATCAGATCTGCTGCAAACCGCGGCGCCGTGATGCGCAGATTGCCGGCGGGACGCTCGCGGGCGTCGGCGGCCGCTTCCAGCGCATGGGCGATCTCTTCCAGCGCCGGCGCCAGCCTTTCCAGCAGCCGGCGCCCCACCTCGGTCGGCGCGACGCTGCGTGTGGTGCGCGCCAGCAGGCGAATGCCGAGGCTCGCCTCGAGGCTGCCGACGGCGTGGCTGACGGCCGACGGCGCCACGCCGAGTTCTCGGGCGGCCCCGCGAAAACTGCCATGGGCGGCAACGGCGGCCAATACCGCGAGTTGAGAAAGCTGCGTTCTGTTCATTGATCGAAATAATAGAACAGCCCGTGAGAATTAACAGTGATTTTCAGCCGCCGCGTATGGCCCTATTCTTCAATCGTCGCCAACGTCTGGACGAAGCGAGGAGCTCGTCTGCGATGGCAACGAGGAACCGTCGCCCGCCATTCAGGCGCATCGGCGGTGTCCAGCCACCAATTCATGCCTCGGACGATAGACGCGCCCTCCCAGCGCGTTCGTTCCGACGCGTGACAGCCAGACAAAGGAAACGACATGAAGACCCGCAAACTCGGGAACGACCTTACCGTCTCCACCATCGGCCTCGGCTGCATGGGCATGAGTTTCGCCTATGGCGCAGCCAATGAGGCGGAATCGATACGCACCCTTCACCGCGCCATCGACCTCGGCATCACCTTCTTCGACACGGCCGAAGTCTATGGTCCTTTCGAAAACGAGAAACTGCTCGGCAAGGCGCTCGGTTCCATGCGCGACAAGGTGACGATCGCCACCAAATTCGGCTTCCGCATCGAAGCCGGGGTGCCGGCGGCCCAGGCGATCAAGGGCGTCGACGGACGGCCGGAGCACGCGAAGGCGGTGGCCGAAGCCTCGCTCAAGCGGCTCGGAACCGATGTCATCGATCTCTATTACCAGCATCGTGTCGACCCGGAGGTTCCGATCGAGGATACCGTCGGCGCCATGGCCGAATTGGTGCGCGAGGGCAAGGTGCGGGCCCTCGGCCTTTCCGAAGCGAGTGCCGCCACCATCCGTCGGGCCCACAAGGTTCATCCGATCGCCGCTGTCCAAAGCGAGTATTCTCTGTGGTCGCGTGACCCGGAAGCGGACGTGCTCGCCACCTGCCGCGAACTCGGCATCGGCTTCGTGCCCTACAGCCCGCTCGGGCGCGGCATGCTGACCGGCGCGCTGCGCAAGGCCGATGATCTGGAAGCCGACGATTTCCGGCGCTCGCTGCCGCGTTTCCAGGCGGAGAATTTCGACGCCAACGTCCGGCTGGTCGAAACGCTTCAAGCGCTGGCTGAGGAAAAAGGCGTGACCGCGGCTCAACTCGCGCTCGCCTGGGTCATCAACCAGAGTGATTTCATCGTGCCTATCCCGGGCGCCCGCAAGCTCGACCATCTGGAGCAGAATGCGGCCGCGGCAGGCATCCCGCTCAGTGCTGAGGAATCCAGCCGCCTCGCCGAAGCGCTGTCGCCGGCACTTGTCGCCGGCAATCGCTACACGGACGCCTCGCTGGCGCTCACCAACCGTTGACCTTGAGCGTTTCCAGGAGAAACGGAGTCTTGGAAACGCTCTATCTCTGTGTTTTCACCGAATTTCCTGACGGAAAACCGCTTCGCACTTTTCCTGGAAATGCTCCATTTCTCCCCGTCTTCCGCAGATGGCGGGGAGATTTCCCATCGAAATTCACGCCGGACGCACTACCTCTCAACCAACGGCAACAAATCCGGAGGAGCGGGAATGTCCGACGAGCAGGCGATTAGCGCGGTGGTGCACCTCTATGTCGACGGCATGGCCTTTGCCAACGAGGGCGCGCTGCGCAAGGCGTTTCACCCCGATGCGGCGATTATCGGCAACTACAAGGGCGCGCTCGAATGGACGACGCGCGACGGCTTCATCAAGACGATCATCGAGACGGGTGCAGCCCCCCCTGGAACCCAGCCGGAGATGGACGTGCAGAAGATCGATATCACCGGTGACACTGCAACCGTGAGGGTGGTCGACAGTTTCGCCGGCGAACGCTATTCCGATCATCTGTCGCTGGTGAAGATCGACGGGCGCTGGGTGATCGTCAACAAGGTCTTCCATCAGCACGCGTGATGACGGCACCCCCAGAGAAACCCGAGCCGACGGGCAGGCTCATCGGCATCGACCATATCCAGCTTGCCATGCCGGCGGGTGCCGAACCGGCGGCACGCGGCTTCTACAGCGGTCTCCTCGGCCTCTCGGAGGTGAGCAAGCCGGCCAATCTTCTCGCGCGTGGCGGCTGCTGGTTCGAACAGGGCAGCATCCGCCTGCATCTCGGCATCGACCAAGACTTCAGGCCGGCACGCAAGGTTCACCCGGCCTTTCTCGTCGACAATCTCGACCGCCTGACGCTGCGGCTCGAAGCGGCCGGTGTGACGATCGCCCAGGACGAGCCGCTTGCCGGCTACCGCAGATGTTATGTCCACGATCCCTTCGGAAACCGCATCGAACTGATGCAGCGCGTGGATTGAACCGCAAAACGAAAAGGGCCGCTGGATCGCAGCGGCCCTTTCGATTGATACGTGCTTGAGCCGGTTACGCCCGCAGAACGCCGCCCGTCGACTTCGTCACATTGGCGACGATCTTGGCGGTGAGCGCTTCAAAATCCTCGTCGGTCAGCGTGCGCTCGACCGGCTGGATGGTGACCTCGATGGCGATCGACTTCTTGCCTTCGTCAAGCGAAGCGCCCTCGAAGACGTCGAAGACGCTGACGCCGGTGACCAGCTTGCGGTCGGCGCCGGAAGCGGCGCGCAGGATGGCGCCGGCCTCGACCGCCTTGTCGACGACGAAGGCGAAGTCGCGCTTGACCGCCTGGAACGGCGAGAGATCGAGCGCCGGCTTGGTGCGGGTCGCCTTCTTCTTCGGTTCGGGCATGGCGTCGACATAGATCTCGAAGCCGCAAAGCGCGCCAGAGACGTCGAGCGCTTCCAGCGTCTTCGGATGGAACTCGCCGAAGGTGCCGAGAACGATCTTCGGGCCGAGCTTGATCGTGCCGGAGCGGCCGGGATGGTACCAGGCGGGACCGCCCGGCTCGAACTGGACGTTGCCCATCGCCACGCCGCAGGCTTCAAGCACGGCAATCGCATCAGCCTTGGCGTCGAAAACGTCGACCGGCTTGCCACCGCCCTTGGCCGCGTTCGACCAGAGACGGCCGGCGCCGTTCAGCGCGGCCGTGCCGCGGCGGATGCCGCCGGCAACGCGGCGCTGCGCGTCCGGCGTATCGCCTTCATAGGTGCCCGAGACCTCGAAGATCGCAACGTCGCCAAAACCCTTGTCGGCATTGCGCTGGGCGGCCGTCAGCAGGCCCGGCAGCAGCGACGGGCGCATGTCCGACATGTCCGAGGCGATCGGATTGGCGAGCTTGAGCGCCGGCGCGCCGCCGCCGAAGAGCTTTGCCTGATCCTCGGAGATGAACGACCAGGTGACCGCTTCCAGCATGCCGCGGCTTGCAAGCGTACGCTTGGCAAGGCGCGTGCGGATCTGCAGCGTCGTCAGGATCTTGCCGTTGACAGTGCCATGGCTCGGCAGCGGGGCCGCAACGATGTTGTCGACGCCGTGGATGCGCATGACCTCTTCGACGAGATCGGCCTTGCCGTCGACATCCGAGCGCCAGGATGGAACCGAAACCTGGAAGCGCTCACCCGAACCTTCGACACCGAACCCGAGCTTTTTCAGGATCGAGACGCTTTCTTCCGAGGAAACCTCGAGGCCGGTCAAGCGCTTCACCTCGGAAACCGGGAAATCGACGATCTTCGGCTGATAGCCGGCATAGCCGACCACTTCCGCCTTGGCGGCCTTGCCACCGCAGAGCTCGAGCACGAGCTCGGTGGTGCGCTCAAGGCCGGGCACCATGTATTCCGGGTCGACACCACGCTCGAAACGGTAACGCGCATCGGTGATGATGCCGAGCGTGCGGCCGGTCTTGGCGATGTTCATCGGATCCCAGAGCGCCGATTCGATCAGCACGTCGGTGGTGTTCTCGTCGCAGCCGGAATGCTCGCCGCCCATGACGCCGCCGATCGATTCGATCGCCTTTTCGTCCGATATGACGACGTTGTTGGGGCCGAGCTTGTATTCGCGCTGGTCGAGCGCCAGCACCGTCTCGCCGTCCCTGGCGCGGCGGACCGTCAGGTTGCCCTTGACCTTGGCGGCGTCGAAGACGTGCATCGGTCGGCCCTGGTCGAAGGTCATGTAGTTGGTGATGTCGACCAAAGCGTTGATCGGGCGAAGGCCGATCGCCAGCAGCCGCTGCTGCATCCACTTCGGCGACGGGCCGTTCTTGACGCCGCGCACGAGCCGCAACGAGAAGCCGGGGCACAAGTGCCTGTCTTCGCCGAGGTCGAGCGTCAGCTTCACCGGCGTTTCGCCTTCGACGGCGAAGGAGGGCGCAGGCCGTGCTTTCAGCGTGCCGAGGCCGGAGGCTGCGAGGTCACGGGCAATGCCGTAGACACTGGTGCAGTCCGGGCGGTTCGGCGTCAGGTTGATCTCGATCATCGGATCGTCGAGACCGGCATAGGCGGCGTAGCTCGTACCGACCGGCGCGTCAGCCGGCAGGTCGATGATGCCGTTGTGGTCTTCGGAGATCTGCAGCTCCTTTTCCGAGCACATCATGCCGCGGCTTTCGACACCGCGGATGGTGCCGACGGCGAGCGTCACGTCGATGCCGGGCACGTAGGTTCCGGGAGCGGCAAAGGCGCCGACGAGGCCGGTGCGCGCATTCGGCGCGCCGCAGACGACCTGGATCGGGGCGCCCGAGCCGGTGTCGACCATCAACACGCGCAGTTTGTCGGCATTCGGATGCTGCTCGGCCGAGACGACCTTGGCGATGACGAAGGGCTTGAAGGCGGCCTTGTCGTCGACGTCCTCGACCTCGAGCCCGATCATCGTCAGCCGCGCGCAGATCTCTTCCAGCGAAGCGTCGGTATCAAGGTGGTCCTTGAGCCAGGAAAGCGTGAATTTCATGATTTCACCTGTGTCCTAGAGCATTTTGCAGTCAGGAGGCATTCACCTGACGGCGCACAAATGCGGCAAAACAAAAAGAAAGAGCGGAAGCGCAAACGAATGTGAGCGCATCCGCTCTGATCAGCTGCGCGATCAGGCCGAGAGACCACCGAACAGCGTCGGCATGTCCAGCGGGCGGAAGCCGTAATGGGTCATCCAGCGAACATCGGCGTTGAAGAAGTCGCGCAGGTCCGGCATGCCGTATTTCAGCATGGCGATGCGGTCGAGGCCCATGCCCCAGGCAAAACCCTGGTACTCGTCCGGATCAAGCCCGCCAGAGCGCAGCACGTTCGGATGCACCATGCCGCAGCCGAGGATCTCCATCCAATCGGTGCCCTCGCCGAACTTGACGATCGGGCCGGAGCGGTCGCACTGTATGTCGACTTCGAAGGACGGTTCGGTGAAGGGGAAGAACGACGGACGGAAGCGCATCGTCACCTGGTCGACCTCGAAGAAGGCCTTGCAGAACTCTTCCAGAACCCAGCGCATGTTGGCGACGTTCGCCGCCTTGTCGATCACCAGGCCTTCGACCTGGTGGAACATCGGCGAATGGGTCGCGTCGGAATCCTGGCGATAGGTCTTGCCGGGGATGATGATGCGGATCGGCGGCTGCTGCGCTTCCATGGTGCGGATCTGCACCGGCGAGGTGTGCGTGCGCAGCACCTTGCGGTCGCCCTTCTCATCCGGATTGAAGAAGAAGGTGTCGTGCATCTCGCGGGCCGGGTGGCCCTCCGGGAAATTCAGCGCCGTGAAGTTGTAGTAGTCGGTCTCGATATCCGGACCTTCGGCAATCGAGAAACCCATGTCGCCGAAGATCGCGGTGATCTCGTCGACGATCTGGCTGATCGGATGAATGCGGCCGCGCTCGGCGGGCGACGAGCGGACCGGCAGGCTGATGTCGACGGTCTCTCGCGCCAGGCGCTCGGCGATCGCCTGATCCTTCAGCGCCGACTTGCGGGCGGCGATCGCGTCTGCGACCGTGGTCTTCAGCGCATTGATCTGCGCACCGCGGGTCTGGCGCTCTTCCGGCGTCATGGTGCCCAGCGTCTTCAGGAGCTCGGAGATCGAGCCCTTCTTGCCGAGCGCATTGACGCGCACGGCCTCGATCGATCCCTCATCGCCTGCGGCATCGATGTCCGCCAGCAGTATCCGTTCCAGTGTTTCCAGTTCGCTCATTCTGTCCTGCCTCGATGCGGGAATGGGTTCGGTTCTATATCGGCTCAAGTCTTCAGGAATGTGATCGCGCCGCGGTCGCAAAGAATGCCAGTGCAAAGACGCAGGGACGACGAAGCCGGAGGCCCGGCTGAAGCGTCGTCGGAAGGTGGAACCGGGGCAGTTCCTTTCGATCGTCTCGCACGTTCATCTCGCGAAATAAGAAAAACCCGCGCTAGCCCTGCCAGCGCGGGTTTCCCAACGAATTTTAAGTACGGTTTTGGGAAAACGCTGGCTTAACGGACAGCGCTTTCAAACTCGTTTGTCGTGCCGGCTTCCTTGAGGTAGGCAAGCGCCTTCTTGGAAGCTTCGACGAGGGCGCCGAATGCTGCCGGCTCATGGATAGCCATGTCGGACAGAACCTTGCGGTCGACTTCGATGCCAGCCTTGTTCAGGCCGTCGATGAAGCGGCCGTAGGTCAGGCCGAATTCGCGGACGGCAGCGTTGATGCGCTGGATCCAGAGAGCGCGGAAGTTGCGCTTGTTGACCTTGCGGTCGCGGTAAGCGAACTGCTTCGAACGATCAACCGCAGCCTTTGCAGCGCGGATGGTGTTCTTGCGGCGCCCGTAGAAGCCCTTGGCTGCCTTGAGTGTCTTCTTGTGCTTGGCGTGAGCGGTTACGCCGCGTTTTACACGTGCCATGTCATGATCTCCTTAACGTGTCCAAAATGCCTGAAAGTCTTAGAGACCGTTGGGCAGGTAGTTCTTGATGACCTTCTTGCCATCAGGCTCCGCGAGAACCATGGTTCCACGTGCGTCGCGGATGAACTTGTTGGAACGCTTGATCATGCCGTGGCGCTTGCCAGCAGCTGCTGCACGAACCTTGCCGGTAGCGGTGATCTTGAACCGCTTCTTGGCAGACGATTTCGTCTTCATCTTGGGCATTTTGCTACTCCATTGTTCTTAAGAATTCGAAACGGACAGACGAGGTCCATTTCCAGCGTTAAGAACGGCCACGGCATGCCCTGCCGGACCGTTCGGACGGGGGCTTATAACCGTACATGCCGAAAAGCGCAACTGGGGAATCGAAGATGGCGCTGCAAGCGGTGGCCGAACGCTTCCCCACACATCTCTAGCACGTTCGTCAGCGCATGCTCCAGGCGGGATCGCGCGGTCTGCAGCGGCCGCCGCCGGCCTCGAAGAAAAAAGCCGCCCGGAAGGCGGCTTTTTCAATTTGGTCTTACGACTGACGGCAGCGGCGGCTTAGCGCGGCGCCAGAACCATCATCATCTGGCGGCCTTCGAGCTTCGGCTCGGCCTCCACCTTGGCGATCGCCTGGGTATCATCCTTGACCTGGAGCAGAAGCTTCATGCCCAGTTCCTGGTGGGCCATTTCGCGGCCGCGGAACTTCAGCGTGACCTTGACCTTGTCGCCGTCCTCGAAGAACCGGTTCATCGCCTTCATCTTCACGTCATAGTCATGCGTGTCGATGTTCGGGCGCATCTTGATTTCTTTGATTTCGACGATCTTCTGCTTCTTGCGCGCTTCGGCCGCCTTCTTCTGGTTGGCGTATTTCAGCTTGCCAAGATCCAGAATCTTGCACACCGGCGGTTCGGAGTTCGGTGCGATCTCTACCAGATCAAGACCTGCTTCTTCCGCCATGCGGAGCGCCTGGTCGATCGGGACGGCACCGATATTCTGGCCTTCGGCATCGATAAGCTGAACCCGGGGCACCCGGATTTCCTTGTTTGAGCGCGGTCCCTCCTTGACGGGGGCGTCCGTTTTGAACGGTCTGCGAATGGTCGTACTCTCCTCGAGCTATTTCCGAAATGTTGTTTAATTCGTTCGCCGGCGCGATCACAAACGAAGCGCCTGAATCTGTCACCGACGGCAATGTGTGAATTGCGGCGCGAGAGTCAATAGCACGGCTTTCAAGGAAAATCACCACCTGTCGATACCAAGGCGAATCTGTTTTAGAAAGAAAATCGCCAGTTAAACGGGCTTTTGGAGATTACGGGCATGCACAATACGCCAGCCGAGACGGAAATCAGCTTCATCGAGGTCGGCACGGATGCGGCTCAGCGCAGGATCGCGATGCGCGTGCGCCACCCGGAGAAGCCATCGGGACAGCCGACGCTCGTCTGGCTCGGCGGCTACCGTTCGGACATGACCGGCACCAAGGCGGTCGAGGTCGAGCGCTATGCCATGGAACGGGGCGCGGCCTGCGTGCGCTTCGACTATTCCAGCCACGGCGCCTCCGGCGGCGCCTTCACTGATGGCACGATCTCGCGCTGGCTCGAGGAGAGCCTTGCGGTCATTGATCGGGCGGCGCCGGGCCGCGTCGTGCTGATCGGCTCGTCGATGGGCTGCTGGATTGCGCTGCGGGTCATCCAGGAGCTCAGGCAGCGTGGCGACGGAAACCGTGTCGCCGGCCTGGTGCTGATTGCGCCGGCGCCGGATTTCACCGCCGAACTGATCGAACCCAACCTGACCGAAGCGGAGAGGGCCTCGCTTGCCGAACGCGGCTTTTTCGAGGAACCCTCCGAGTACAGCCCGGAGCCGAACATCTTCACCCGCGCCCTCATCGAAGACGGGCGCGTGAACCGGGTGCTTGAGGGCACGATCACCACCGGCTGTCCGGTGCACATTCTGCAAGGCATGCGCGACCCCGACGTTCCCTATACCCATGCGCTGCGGCTGATGGAGCACCTGCCCTCCGACGATGTCGTCATGACACTCATCCGCGATGGCGACCATCGCCTTTCGCGTGAAGAAGACATCGCTAAAATGAAGCAGGCCATCGGCACGATGCTCGCCTGAGCCCGGGCGGGAGAACGCCCCGCCCCTTCCGCCGCAAATTGCCCCAAAACCGCGCTGCCCCGTGGACCGCCCACGATGCAAGGGTTTTCGCGCGCGCGGCCCCGCTTTTAACCATAAAATCCGATGTCCCGATTCCGGCGATTGACTCTGCCGCGCCGACGCTATTAACTCTTTATTAACGATTAGAGCAGCGACGGGGACGAACCTAAAGAAGCTGCCTTCAACTCAGGATTGCGCGAATACGTCCGGACAGGAAGAGCCCGGCATACCGCGTTGCAGGGGACTTGTATGGCGTCTTGGACTGGAGTTAAGGGAAGTATCGCGGCGTTCTGCGCACTTTTCATTTCAGCAAACACGGCAATTCCTGCACAGGCAGGTTCTTCTCCATGGATGCAGACCGGCTCGGCGACATCGCAGCCGATCGGCCACTACGAATTCTGCCAGAAGTACAAGAGCGAATGCAATGTGCGCTCCAAGGGAACGGTTGCTCCGCGCGTGACCGAACGCGGCTGGGCCACCATCCGGCAGGTGAATGCTGCGGTCAATCGCGAGATCACGCCGGTCACCGACCTGGAACTGCACGGCAGGGACGAAGTCTGGTCCTATCCGGACAACGCCGGCGACTGCGAGGACTTCGTGCTTGAGAAGCGCAAGCGCCTGATGAGCAAGGGCTTCCCGGCGAGCGATCTCCTGATCACCGTCGTTCGCAAGCCCGATGGCGAAGGCCATGCGGTGTTGACCGTCCGCACGGCGCAGGGCGACTTCATTCTCGACAATCTCGAAAACGGGGTAAGGCTCTGGACCAACACGCCTTACCGCTACCTGAAGCGCCAGGCCTCGAACCACAGCGGCCGTTGGGTCACCATCCAGAACGGCGCCGAAGTCGTCGTCGGCTCGGTCGGCAACTGATCCAAAGCAAAGTAAAGAGTTTCAAAAAGGGCCGGTCAGACCGGCCCTTTTTCGTATTTGCCGCTCACCCGTCACGCGTTGCCGATCAGGATGCCGGCCGCGAGCACCAGGCCACCGCCGAGCACCACCTGGAATGCCGCCCGCAGGAACGGTGTTTCCATATAGCGGTTCTGGATGAAGGCGATCGCCCAGAGTTCGAAGAAGACGATCACCGCCGCCGTGGCGGTCGCCGTCCAGAAATGCGGGATCAGATAGGGGAGCGCGTGGCCGAGGCCGCCGAGTGCGGTCATGATGCCGGAGGCAAGGCCGCGCTTGATCGGCGAACCGCGGCCTGAAAGCTTGCCGTCATCGTGGGCCGCCTCGGTGAAGCCCATGGAGATGCCGGCGCCGACAGAGGCCGAGAGACCGACGAGGAAGGTCTGCCAGGTATCCTGGGTCGCGAAGGCGGCGGCAAAGATCGGCGCCAGCGTCGAAACCGAACCATCCATCAGGCCGGCAAGGCCGGGCTGTACGTAAGTGAGGATGAACTGACGGCGCGACGTCTGGTCCTCTTCGGCGCGCACGTCTTGGGGCGTGTGCTCTTCGCCAAGCCGCCGGGCGAGCGATTCATGCGATTTTTCCGCGATCGCGAGATCGCCGAGCAGCTTGCGGGTGGCGGCATCCTGGGTTCTCGCCGCGGCCTCGACATAGAAACGGTGCGCCGCTTCCTCCATCGCTTCGGCTTCCTCGCGCGCCTTTTCGATCGGCATTTCGGCAATCAGCCAGTCGGGCTTGCGCTCGGGGAAGTCACGCACGTGTTCGCGCCGGACAAGGGGAATTCGGCTGCCGAAGCGCTGGACGTGCAGATCGATCAACCACTGCCTGTGGTGGCTTTCTTCCTCCGCCATCTCCTCGAACACTTTTGCCGAGTGGGGATATTGCTGCCGGAGCGCATCGGCATAGGCGAGATAGATGCGTCCGTCGTCCTCTTCGGACGAGATCGCGAGCGCCAGGATTTCCTGCTCGCTTAAGGAAAGAAAGGGGCGTTTGGAACGGGAGAAGAGGCGCGAAAACATTGGGAGAAAACCTTCTTTAGAATAATTCTAAAAATAGAAAACCGAGACGGCAGCGTCAAGGCCAAAGCCATGCAATCATGCGACAATCTCTCGACAGAGTGTCGCGGCTCAGCCACGATGAAGGCTCTCGCGAATTCCCTTCATTCCCGGAGCGATCGCCTCGATGAGGACCATCTATCCGCTTTCCGAAAGCAAGGACACGTTACTGGATCGGCTTGGAGCCAGGCTTGCCGCGCGGCTGCAAGCGCAGACATCCGGCTACGAGCCCTATACCCCTTCCGATCAGGAAACGCTCGCGCGCACGCTGCGCCCGGGCGACGTTCTCCTGATCGAGGGCAACCAGAGGGTTTCGGCGGCGATCAAGTATCTGACGCAATCGACCTGGTCACACGCCGCGTTCTTTGCCGGCGACCAGATGCCGTTGACGCTCGACCAGGCAACGCTGCCGGTCATCGAGCGGCCGCAACTCATTGAGGTCAATATCGGCGAGGGCTGTGTTGCGGTGCCGCTGAAGAAATACGCGTCGTTCAACACGCGCATCTGCCGGCCGATCGCGCTGACGCCGGATGATCGCACGGCGCTCGTCGGCTTCATGATCTCACGGCTCGGGATGAAATATGACCTGAAGAACATCCTCGACATGCTGCGCTATTTCATGCCGACCCCGCCGGTGCCGGTGCGCTGGCGGCGGCGCCTGCTTGCCTTTGGCTCCGGCGATCCGACGCGGGCGATCTGCTCGACGCTGATTGCTGCCGCCTTCGAGCAGATCCGTTATCCGATCCTGCCCGAGGTCACCCGCGCCCCCGGCCGGGCGGCTGCTACCTCGACCTATTCGCGCGAGGAGATCCTGCACATCCGGCACCATTCGCTCTATACGCCCAGGGATTTCGACCTCTCGCCCTTCTTCGCGATCGTCAAGCCGACGCTCGAATTCGGCTTCGACTACAAGCGGCTGCGCTGGAACGGCGACGGCGATCACCCGTTCAAAGGTTGAGGGCGAGCGCCTTTTCGCGGGCCATGAAATCGCGCTGACGATCGGTGATGTAATCGCGCACGATCGGCGCCGCATCGCGCGAGCGCGAGAGCTGCATGTGAAAGACGAGCTGGCTGCCGGTGCGGAACATCATCTCGGCGCTGATCAGATAGAACTCCCACATGCGGGCGAAGCGCTCGTCATAAAGCCCGATCACCTTGTCGCGGTTGGCCTCGAAGCGCGCGCCCCAATGGGCGAGCGTCGTGGCGTAGTGCACCCGCAAGAATTCGAGATCCGTGACCCAAAGACTGTTGCGCTCGACCACCTCGAAGACCTCCGAGAGCGCCGGCGAATAGGCGCCCGGGAAGATGTATTTCCGAAGCCAGGAGCTCGCCATGCCGGGGGGGCTCATGTGACCGATCGAATGCAGCACCGCGAGGCCGTCATCCGGCATCAGCGCATTCAGCTTCTTGAAGAACTCGTCATAGTGATGCACGCCGACATGTTCGAACATGCCGACCGAAACGATGCGGTCGAAGGGGCCCTGAACATCGCGGTAATCCTTAAGCTCGAAACGCACCCGGTCCCCTAGACCTGCCTTCCGCGCCCGTTCGGTGGCAAGCGCCTGCTGTTCCTTAGAAAGCGTCACGCCGAGCACCTGCACATCCGCGAGCTCGGCAAGATACATCGCGAGATCGCCCCAGCCGCAGCCGATATCGAGCACCTTCATGCCGGGTTCCAGGCAGAGCTTGGAGGCGAGCAGCCTCAGCTTGTTGCGCTGCGCTTTTTCGAGCGTCTCGTTGGGCTCGCGGAAATAGGCGCAGGAGTAGAGCATGTTCTCGTCGAGGAACAGCTTGTAGAATTCGTTGCCGAGATCGTAGTGATGCGCGACGTTCTGCTGCGCCTTGCCCTTGGGATTGGCCTGCTGCCGCTTGCGGAACCGCATCTTCACCGCCCGCAGAAGTTTCTGGATCGGATAGGACCCGAGCGACAACCGATTGATCGAGAAAAGCGTCAGGAAGTCCCTGAGCGTCGAGCCCTCCTCGAAGCGCATGGTGCCGTCCATATAGGCTTCGCCGGCGGCGAGTTCGGCGTTGAAGACGAGGCTGCGGTAGAGCTTCTTGTCCGTGAGCCGCATCGTCACCTCCGGTCCGGGCGTGCCGGAAAAGACGTGGCGCTTGCCGTCGGCGTCGATCACCGTCAGGCGACCCTTGCGAATGAACGACTTCATCATATGCGACAATGGAAACATGCAGGCCCTCTTGAGACAACTGTCGTATCAGCGCCGGCATCCTAGCACCCGTTTTTCGAAATGCTCCCCTTAAATTTCTGGTTGCTCATCAAGCTCTCACCGGAACGAAAACGGGGACGGCAGCCTTCGCCACCGTCCCCGTTCAACTGTTATTCGGCGTTAGCCTCAGTCCTTGGCGCGCTCGACGTAGGAACCGTCTTCCGTCGCGATGACGACGCGGGTGCCGGCCTGGATGTGCGGCGGAACCAGCGTGCGAACGCCGTTCGAGAGAACTGCCGGCTTGTAGGACGACGATGCCGTCTGGCCCTTGACGACCGGCTCGGTCTCGGTGATTTCGAGCGTCACATGACGCGGCAGGTCGATGGCGATCGCCAGACCTTCGTGCACCGAAAGAATGCAGGCCATGCCTTCCTGCAGGTAGGCCTTGAGGTCGCCGATGTCGTCGGTGCTCATGACCAGCTGGTCATAGCTTTCCGGGTTCATGAAGTGGAAGCCTTCGGCGTCTTCATAAAGGAAGGTGTGCTCGCGGTCTTCGACGAAGGCGCGCTCGACCTGTTCGGTCGTGCGGTAGCGCTCGGAGACCTTCACGCCGTCGGAAATGCGGCGCATATCGACCTGGGTCACCGGCGTGCCCTTGCCCGGGTGGAAGTTCTGGGCGGTAAGCACGACATAGAGCTTGCCGTCGACGTCGAGAACGTTGCCCTTACGGACAGATGAAGCGATGACCTTGACCATTAGTCTTCCTTGTAACAGAGGTATGCGCGACACTGCGGGCCGGAAACACTGGCCCTGAAGGACGCGGAAAGAAGGATTTCGCGCCGCAACTACCCTAATTTCGTGCAAATAGCCAGCCTGAGCCGCTGTCTGCGCGAAGAAAGCCTGGACTGAACCGATCATGTCGCATGCCTCACCCTGGTGGACACCCGATGTCCATGCCGACCGGCGCCCGCTTCTTCTCGGCCGCAACCGGATCCAATCGGCGTTGCGCCGGTTCTTCGAGACACGCGATTTCATCGAGGTGGACACGGCAACGCTGCAGGTCTCGCCCGGCAACGAGGCGCATCTGCACGCCTTCGCGACAGAGGCTCTCCATCACGACGGATCGAGCCATCCACTCTATCTGCACACCTCGCCGGAGTTCGCCTGCAAGAAGCTGCTTTCCGCCGGCGAACGGCGCATCGCCTGTTTCGCCCATGTCTACCGCAACCGCGAGCGTGGACCGCTGCATCACCCTGAATTCACCATGCTCGAATGGTACCGCGCCGGCGAAAGCTACGAGGCGCTGATGCGCGACTGCGCCGAGATCCTCGCGCTTGCGGCAGAGACCACCGGCACCAAACAGTTCATCTTCCAGGGACAGGCCTGCGATCCCTTCGCGACGCCGGAGCGACTGAGCGTCGCGGAAGCCTTCGCGCGCTTTGCCGGCATCGACCTCCTGGCCTCGATCGCGGCGAACGGTGAAACCGATCGCAACCAACTGGCCGCGGCCATGACTGCAGCCGGACTTCGGGTCGCGTCCGATGACACCTGGGCCGATCTCTTCAGCCGCGTGCTCGTGGAAAAGATCGAGCCGCACCTCGGCTTTGGCCGCGCGACGATCCTCGACGAATATCCGACTGCCGAAGCGGCGCTGGCGCGACCGGCCGCGCGCGACCGGCGCGTCGCCGAGCGCTTCGAGCTCTATGCCTGCGGCGTCGAGCTCGCCAATGCCTTCGGCGAGTTGACGGATGCCGTCGAACAACGCCGGCGCTTCGAGATGGAAATGGCAGAAAAGGCGCGTGTCTACGGCGAGACCTACCCGCTCGACGAGGATTTCCTGGCAGCACTCGCGATCATGCCCGAAGCGAGCGGCATCGCGCTCGGCTTCGACCGGCTGGTGATGCTCGCAACCGGTGCGTCGCGTATCGACCAGGTGCTCTGGGCACCGGTGGCGGAGACGCAGCCGTGAACGTACATCGCCCGATCAAGACTGCGCGAGAGCTCGTTGAGGCAGGTCTCGTCGACCGCAGCAATGAGGCCGCGGTTGCCGCCGTCGCCGAGCGTTATGCGGTTGCGATCAGCCCTGTCATTGCCGGCCTCATCGATCCCACCGATCCCGCCGATCCGATCGCCCGGCAGTTCGTGCCCGATGCCGCCGAGCTGACGCTGCTTCCCGAAGAGCGCGAAGACCCGATCGGCGACAAGCCGCACAGTCCCGTTGCCGGCATCGTCCATCGCTATCCGGATCGGGTGCTATTGAAGGCCGTGCATGTCTGCCCGGTCTATTGCCGCTTCTGCTTCCGCCGCGAGATGGTCGGGCCGCAGGGGCTCGGCACGCTGACACCCGCCGAACTCGATGCGGCGATCGCCTACATCGCCGAACACGAGGAAATCTGGGAGGTGATCCTCACCGGCGGCGATCCCCTGGTACTGTCGCCGCGGCGGCTCACCGAGCTCATGGAACGGCTGAAACCGATCCCGCATGTGAAGATCGTCCGCTTCCACACCCGCGTACCGGTGGTCGAGCCGTCGCGCATCGACGCCGAATTGATCGCTGCACTGAAGGCTAACGGCAAGGCGACCTATGTGGCTCTGCACGCCAACCACCCGCGCGAGCTGACTGAAGAGGCGCGCGCCGCCTCGGCACGACTGATCGATGCCGGCATCGTCATGGTCAGCCAGTCGGTGCTCTTGAGGGGCGTCAACGACGACGCGGATGTGCTGGCTAGCCTGATGCGCGCCTTCGTCGAGACACGGATCAAGCCCTATTATCTTCATCACCCGGATCTGGCCCCTGGCACCAGCCATTTCCGTCTGTCGATCGAGGAAGGCCAGGCGCTGGCCTCAGCCCTGCGCGGCCGCGTCTCCGGCCTCTGCCAGCCGACCTACATCCTCGACATTCCAGGCGGCCACGGCAAGGCGGTGATCAGCGCGGCGGCGATCGCGGCCGATGGCGGCGGCTGCTACACGGTCACAGATTTTCGCGGCGGCGAGCACAGCTACCCGCCGAAAGCCTGATACGCCGCGAGAAATCGCGTCTCGCCAACACATTGAAATTTCATCTAAATATTGCGGACCTGTATTTTTCTTGGCGATTTTCGAGAAAAATCGTAGAGGCGCGTCACAGGCTTTCGACGTCAATCGTCACATGGTCATAGGCAACACAACAACGATGGAGTTGAGACCATGACCGATACGAAAGCCGTCCGCTACGAACAGGAAATCCCGGATGTGCTCGGCGCGCTCGCCGATGTGCACAAGACCATGGACCTGCACGGGCTCGACCGGACGATCCACAATCTCGTGCAGCTGCGCGCCTCGCAGATCAACCGCTGCGGCTTCTGCGTGAAGATGCACACCAAGGAATCCCGCGCCGAGGGCGAGAGCAACGAACGGCTCGACCGAATCATCGTCTGGGACCAGGTGAATGATTTCACACCGCGCGAGAAGGCAGCGCTTGCCTGGACCGAAGCGCTGACCGAACTCGAACCGCGCACCGACTTCGCACCGCTCCGCGCCGAGCTGCGCCAGCACTTCAGCGAGAAGGAGATCAGCGTCATCACCTCGACGGTGGCGATGATCAACCTTTGGAACCGCATCCAGATTTCGAGGCACTGACATGAATGACAGGCAGCACATGCAGATCTTCGAGGAGGCGCGCCCGCGCCTCCTCGGCCTTGCCTACCGCATCCTCGGCTCGCGCGCCGATGCAGAAGACGCGGTGCAAGACACGTTCCTGAAATGGCAGGAGGTCGACAGGGCATCGATCGAAACGCCGGCGGCTTGGCTGACGACCGCCTGCGCGCGCCGCTGCCTGGATCTGCTGAAGGCCGCGCACCGCAAACGCGTCGACTATGTTGGCGCGTGGCTGCCCGAGCCGATCCACACGACAAGCGACGACAATGCCGAGGAGAAGCTGGCGCTGACCTCCTCGCTCACCACCGCATTCCTTTTGATGCTCGAGCGGCTGACACCGAAGGAGCGCGCAGCGTATCTGCTGCACGAGATTTTCGGCCAGCCCTATGACGAGGTGGCGGAAACCCTGGACATGCAGGAGACGGCCGCCCGCAAGCTGGTATCGCGCGCCAAGACGAATATCGGCCTGGAGAAAGCCCGGCACCAGACCCCGCGCGAGCGCCAGGATGAACTGCTATCCGCTTTCCACCAGGCAATCCACGGCGGCAACGTCGCCGGACTTACGACGCTTCTTTCGGCCGACGTGAAGCTGACGGCCGACGGCGGCGGCAAGGTGGCGACCGTGCTTGGCGTGCTCTCCGGCAAGGAGACCGTGCTCGCCTTCATCATCGACCGGCTTACCGAATACTGGGCGCATTACGTCTGGGAAATCGGCGACATCAATGGCGGCCGCGGCATCGTGCTTCGCGACGAGGCGAAAAACGAGATCGCCGCGACAGTCGCCTTCGGCTATGACCGTGACGGAAACGTCAACGACATCTTCATCATGCGCAACCCGGACAAGCTCACGCATTTTGGCGAGGCTGCGCTCCACTGACATAGCGGCACCGCCGAAGCGAACGCGATCTTCCGATACCGGATGAGCCGGTGCGCGTTCGCTTGCGATGTCCCGCGTGAGGTACTGACATGCTTGAAAAAACTCCCGCTCCCCAACAGGAAGCCGGCTGGCGCGCGCTGCTGACAGGCGAAAACGCCGTGCATTCGCTGGTGCTCAGCGGCGGTGTCGCGCTGCATGCGCTCAACATTTACGTGGTGACGACAATCATGCCTTCGATCGTGCGCGAGATCGGCGGGCTCGAATATTACGCCTGGAGCACGACGGTGTTCGTCGCGGCCTCGATCCTCGGCGCCGCACTATCGGCGCGGCTGCTCGGTGCTGTCGGCGCCGGTGGCGCCTACGCAATCGGCGCGCTCGTCTTCGGCGTGGGGACGCTCGTCTGTGCCACCGCCCCTTCGATGGCGATGTTGCTTGCCGGCCGGGCGATCCAGGGTTTTGGTGGCGGCCTGCTCTATGCGCTCGCCTATGGCGTGATCCGCCAGGTCTTCCGGCCAGAACTCTGGACCCGCGCCATCGGGCTGATTTCGGCAACCTGGGGAACGGCGACCTTGATCGGCCCCGCAATCGGCGGCATGTTTGCCGAGTTCTCCACCTGGCGCGTTGCCTTCTGGTCTCTCCTACCACTGACGGCGCTGCTTGCCGCGCTCGCCTTCTCGACGCTGCCGCGCAAGGTCACCGGCGAAGAGGGGCGCACGCCGCTCCCGCTGCTGCAACTCCTGCTCCTCGCCGGCATCGTGCTGGCGCTTTCGATTGCGAGCACGCGCACGATGGCCCTGGAGCAGATCGGCTGCGTCGGCGCTGCGATCCTTCTGTTCCTGAGCCTTCTGTTCGTCGAACGTCGGGTGACGGGCAAGCTTCTGCCCTCCGGCAGCTTCACGCTGACCTCCCCGCTGGCCGCCCTTTATGCTACGATCACCCTGCTGATGGTCGGCCTGCAGCCGGAGATCTATGTGCCGTACCTGCTGCAAGAATTGCATGGGCTATCGCCACTGGTGGCCGGCTATATCGCTGCGCTGATGTCGATCGGCTGGACGGCGGGATCGATGACAAGTGCTCATTGGCACGGAGAACGGGCGAAACAGACAATCTTTGCCGGTCCGGCCTTCGGTTTTATCGGCCTGGCCCTGATCGCCCTGTTCATGCCGATGGCAGGCGCAGAGTTCCTGGTGATCGCCGCGCCGCTCTGCGTCGGCATCATCGCGGTCGGCTTCGGCATGGGCTTTGCCTGGCCGCATATCGTTACCGCCGTCTACGAATTCGCGCCGGAGGGCGAAGCGGAGAAGGCATCGAGCTCGATCACCACTGTCCAGCTGTTTGCCGCTGCACTCGGCGCAGCGCTTGCCGGACTGACTGCCAACCTCGCCGGGATCGAGGCGTCGTCGGAGGGTGGCGTGGCGCTCGCGACGACCTGGCTTTTCGGTCTGTTCGCGCTGCTGCCCGTGCTGGCAGTGCTGACCGCCAGGCGCGTACGGCGCGCGAGACGCACGGTGGCGTGAGCCTATCGGGCAATGCGGCCCGCCGAAACGACGGCGGGTCGCAACGAAAAGACTGCGGCGTCCCGACTCATTCGATGGAGCGCGGTCAGGAGGAAACGATGGAAGCCGAGGGCATCGGCCTTCATGGCGTGCGCGAAACGCTGCTGATCACGCTTCGAGCGAAGGCTGCGGAGAGCGCACTACCCGATTCTCTTCTGCACGATCGCTTTGCTGCCGAGCTGTTGCGGCGCCTCGACGGCAAGGCGAAAGCGCCTGATGTCGGTCACGACATGACGATCGGCATCGCGATGCGCGCCTATCTGCTCGACCGATGGACCAGGGCTTTCATCGCGAGCCATCCGGATGCGATCGTGCTCAACCTCGGCTGCGGCCTCGACACGCGGATCCTGCGGCTCGATCCGCCTTCCTCCGTCGCCTGGTTCGACGTCGACTTTCCGGATGTCATCGCCTTGCGGCAGCGCCTCTTTCCCGATCGCGTCGGCTGCACTGCAATCGCCTCCTCCATTACCGAGCGGGACTGGATCGACCGCATCCCCGACAATCGGCCGACGATCGTCGTCGCTGAAGGGGTGCTGCCCTATCTTCGCGATCAGGAAGTGCGGGACCTCCTGCGACGGGTCGTCACCTGCCTTGCCGGCGGCGAGATCGTCTTCGACGCCTACAGCCATCTCGGCATCGAACTGCTGCGCTTCAACCCGTCCTTGCGTGCAACAGGTGCTGAGCTTCGTTGGGGGATCGAGGACGCACGGTCGCTGGAGAGGGGCGTGCCCGGGCTGACACTGCTCGAAGACATTTACAACTACGATGCCGCGCAGATCGCGCGCATGTCACCGATGGCGCGGATCGCGATCCAGTTCTTCAGCGCGGTCCCGATGCTGCGCCGTATGGGGCGCCTGCTGCGCTACCGTTTCAAGCAGACATGAAAAAGGCCGCGCCTCGCGGCGCAGCCCCTTGCAAGCAATCGATGTCTGCCGATCAGGCCTTGATCGGCGCGATCGAGATTTCGACGCGGCGGTTCTGCGCGCGGCCGGACTCGGTCGCGTTGGAAGCGATCGGACGCTCCTTGCCGTAGCCCATGGCCGACATGCGGCGCTGGTCGACGCCCTGGCCTGCCAGGTAGTTGGCCACCGAGGCGGCACGGCGCTCGGAGAGGCCCTGGTTGTAGGAGGCGCTGCCGGTCGCATCGGTGTGACCGTCGACGTCGATCATCGTCTTGTTGAACTTGCGCAGCACGATCGCTACCGAGTTCAGCGTGTCGTAGAAGGCCGGGATCACCTGGTCGCGGTCGGTCGCAAAGGTGATGTTCGACGGCATGTTGAGGATGATGCGGTCGCCGGCGCGGGTGACCGAAACGCCGGTGCCCTGAAGCTGGGCGCGCAGTTCCGCTTCCTGGCTGTCCATGTAGTTGCCGATCAGGCCGCCGCCGAGGCCGCCGATTGCGGCGCCCACAAGCGCCGAGTCGCGCCGTCCGGCAGCACTGCCGCCAACGAGCAGACCGGTCGCTGCACCGAGGCCCGCGCCGATCAGCGCGCCGCCGGCGGTGTTCGACATCTTCTGCTCACCCGTATAGGGATCGGTGGTCGTGCATCCCGAAAGATAGATGGCCGCAACAGCCAGAATGGCGCATTTCTTGATCATGGAATCAGTTGTCCCCATTGGTGCTCAAAGGTGCTTCATACTAGCGATTGCGGCAGGAAGATGAAGAGGCGTCCCAATCACGCCATGGTTTACCGGCAAATGCCGGTTTGCTCGGACCGGGTGTGCCGGTCGGGCCACACTATAACCGATCCTTCACATGCCCTTGATAGGACGGACATCTAGCGACCAGGATAAATGTGTGCGGCTTTCCGCCGCCGCTCATTGATAAAGACGAGGCAGATTTGATGGCAATCGAGTTCGGCGACACGCAACGCAGTCTCAGCGACACGCTCAACGGCATGATTGCCTCCATTCGCGGCGAGACGATCACGCTGCGCGAACTGATGACCGAGATCGGCGAACAGGGATTTCTGTTGCTCTGCGCCCTGCTGACGCTGCCGTTCCTGTTGCCGGTGTCGATCCCCGGCGTCAGCACCGTTTTCGGCGCCGCAATCATCCTGATCTCCGTATCGATCACCCTCAACCGCCTGCCCTGGGTGCCGCAACGCATTCTCGACCGCAAGATCGAGACAGAAAAGCTAGTTCCGACCCTGCAAAAGGGGGCGAGCATCGTCTCCAAGCTCGATCGCTACGTCCGCCCGCGCCTGGGTTTCCTGACGCAGGGCGCGGTGATGAACCGCTTCAACGGGCTGATGATCATGGCCGGCGGCGTGCTGTTGATGTTCCCGCTCGGGCTCATCCCTCTGTCGAACACACTGCCGGGAATCGCGATCCTCTTGCTCTCGCTCGGCATCATCCAGCGCGACGGGCTGATGGTCGCCGGCGGCTACCTCTTCCTGATCGCAACGACCGTCTATTTCACCGTACTTGCCTACATGGCCTTTGCCGCCGGCCAGGGCCTGTCGTCTTTCTTCGTTTCGTAAGGCGGAAGCCCGCGAATTCGCAGTCGGGCCTAACGCGCCATCGACGCGTCGGTCGCCAGTCCGGCCGGGAAAGCCGGAGCGGCGGAATGTCAGGCCGCCTGGAAGCTTTTGTAACTGGCGGAATCGGTTTGGACGCCGAGCTTCTCCATCAGCGCCTCGCGGTCGATGCCGAGACTCCTGTCGAACTCGCCAATCGCTGCCGCGACCTTCGGCGCGAACGCTTCGCTTTCGAATTCGATCATGGTGCAGAAGTTGAACTTTCCCGGGCCGGCATGCTGCTCGAGGAACAGATCCTTGACGTAGCCATCCTGGCTGCGAATGACCGCAAGGGTCTTTTCCACCAGCTCCACAAACTGTACCCGCGCGGCGGTTGGAACCGCAAACTTGTTGATGCGATAGAGCGGCGCGACGACGTCCGCCTTTGCATTGCTGCTCATTGAACTCTCCCTCAAGTGTCTCTTCAATGCCCGCCGATGACCATTTTGGCGACGGGCAGAAACACTCGTACGACCTCAAGTAAAGTTGAGGTCAACAGGGGTCGATGAAAAATCATCCTGACGGCTGAAGCAGGATCAGGCGGCGATGCCCTTAAGTACATTGGCAACGTTGAGGCCGATTTCCGGCACGCCGTAGCCGCCCTCCATGCAGACGACGACCGGCAAGCCTGAGCGTTTCAGCGCCTCCCCCATGCGGATGTAGTCCTCGGACGTCAGCCGGAAGAACGAGATCGGGTCGCGCTCGAAGGTGTCGACGCCGAGCGAGACGACCAGCGCCTCGGCACCGAAGGCGGCGATGCGTGACAGCGCGTCGGCCATGGCATCCGACCAGACATCGTAGCCGGTACGACGCGGCAAGGGATAGTTCTTCGTCGTGCCAAGCCCCTCGCCGGCGCCCTCCTCGTCAGCAAAGCCGAGGAAATAGGGGAAGGCATCGACGGGATCGCCGTGGAGCGAGGCGAAATAGACGTCTCCGCGCTTGTAGAAGATATCCTGGGTGCCATTGCCGTGGTGGAAGTCGACGTCAAGCACCGCAACCTTGCGGGCGCCGTGATCGCGCAGGCGCTGGGCGGCACAGGCGGCATTGTTGATGAAGGAATAGCCGCCATAAAGATCGATCGCCGCATGGTGACCGGGCGGACGGCAGAGCGCGAAGGCGGCGCGGTTGCCCGCATGGATGTGGTCGGCAGCCGAGATGGCGCAGTCCATCGCCGCCCGTGCAGCTGCATAGGTGCCTTCGGTGATCGCCGTTTCCGCCGCGAAGGAATAGTAGCCGAGCGCACCGTCGATATCTTTCGGCGGGTGCTGGCGCATGCGTCGGGCCGGGAAACAGGTCGCGATCGCTTCGCCGCGATAGCCGTCGGCGACCCAACGCGACCAGGCGGTTTCGAGGAACTCGAGATAATCGGGCGCGTGCAGCTTAAGGGCGACCTCGAGCTCGTGACGCTCCGGCGAGACGACATCTTTGAAACCCGCTTCCCTTACCGCCGCGAGAATCCATTCGGCACGGAACGGCGCCTCGAAGGGCGGCACGAGTTCGCCGCCGAAGAGCTCGGTCTTGGCGTCGCGGAGCTTATGGTCTTCGGTGTAGAAGATGCGCATGACGAGAATCCTGATCGGGTGCAACGGGCGTGGCGCGGGCAACCTAACCCAAGATTCAGGCTGTTGGCTATCACGGTAGCCGCCCCTCATCCGGCCTGCCGGCCACCTTCTCCCCGCCTGCGGGGCGAAGGGACGTTGCGGCACCTGCTCGCCCGCAATCTCCACTCTCAGCACTTCCTGGGTGACAGGTGCGGCAGCTGAGACATCAGCGGCCTTTCCGCGTCCCCTCTCCCCGCCTGCGGGGGAGAGGGTTAGGGTGAGGGGCAATCTCGGGAATTAGCAATCACTCGCGAAGCGCGATCCTCTTGTAGAAGAACGTGGTGGCGCAGAGCCCGCCTTCCGGCCACATCGCGTAATCGGGGATGACGCCGACGCGCTGCCAGCCAAGGCGCGGATAGATCGCCTCCGCCTCGCTGCCGGTCGCCGTATCGAGCACCAGCAGCGTCTTGCCGCGCGCCGCCGCTTCGCGTTCGACAGCCTCCATCAACCGCCGCGCCAGGCCCTTGCCGCGGGCTGCGCGATGAACGAGCAACTTCTTCAGATCGCCGCGGTGCGGCTGGTTCGGCATCTGCGCGATGCCGACCTGCACCGTACCGAGGATGCGGCCCGCTTCCTCCGCCACCATCAGCAGCGTTTCGTCTGCAGCGACGGCCTCAACAACACCGCGCCAATAGGCAAGCGCGCTTTCCGGCGGATAGGGCTGCATGAAGCCGACCGAGGCGCCACCCTCGACGCAATCGGACAGTACCTCGGCAAGCGCCGGCATGGCGGCGCGGGCCTGGGTTTCATCGAGCAGACGGATCTGGATATCGGACATGATCAAACCTTGGTGCGGCAGAGGACGACGGCATAGTGAGCCGGCTCATCGTGAGGGTTGTGGAAGATGTGGCCAGCCCCCAGCCCCATGAACAGGCAGTCGCCTGCTTCCAGCGAATGGGAGCCGGATTCGGTTGTCAGTTCCAGCCGACCGGAGAAGAGCCAGAGGTGTTGGGTAATCCCTCGGTCAGACGGCTGCCGCTCGAAGACGACGCGCGCACCCGGCGGAAACTCGACCTCGACGATATCGACCGGCGAGCCGAGGCCATCCGGCGAGACGGAGCGGCGCAGATAGCCGGATTCCGGATCGCGCCAGAGGCGCTGGTCTGCACGCCTTGCAAGCGGAGATGCTTCCTTAGCCTCGAAGGCGAAGAGCGCTGAAAGCGTGGTGCTGAGCGCGCTGCAGAGCTTGGCGAGAAGCTGGGCCGTTGGGCTCGCTTCACCACGCTCGATACGCGAGATCATCGCCCGGCTGACGCCGGAGCTGGTGGCGAGTTCGTCGAGCGTCAGATTCTGCTCCGTGCGCAGGGTGCGAATGCGCTCGCCGATGGCATGTTCGAGGGGGTCGGTGATGTTTTCCATTATTTGAGATTGCATTTCTCATATAGTGGAGTCAAGACTGGGAAAGACTGAAAATACGGGCATGCGATGCCGCTTTGGCGACAGCGCATCGACGGCCTTTCGGCTATCATGGCAGCTTCGTGAGCAGAAACGAGAAAAGCTTACACTTCAATACTTTAGATAGTCCTCATCCATCACGCCAGCGCGCCCAAAGGCGCGGCCTTCCATCGACAGGTTGGACATGACAACGCAGCCCTCCTCGCTGACCTCGATCGCCAGTATCGTTGCCTCGATGACTTCGGTCGCGATCGGCAACGGCATGATGCTCGCCTATGTGCCCTTCGCGCTGACGCGCTCGGACGCGCCGGACTGGGTGCCGGGTGCTGCGGTCACGATGATCGCCTTCGGCGGGCTGATCGGCTGCGTCATCGCCGGACCGATGATCCGTCGTGTCGGCCATGCGCGCGCCTTCTCCTGCTCGATGGCGCTCGTCATCCTCTCGGCGCTGACGATCGCGCTCGGCATGCATCCGCTCTTGTGGGTACTGGCCCGCGGGCTTTATGGCGCGTCCGGCAACACCAATTTCATCATCGCCCAAAGCTGGCTCAACCATGCGAGCGAAAACCACTGGCGCGGCAAGGCGATGGCGCTGTTCTACATGGCCTATGTCATCGGGCTCGGCACCGGCGCCTGGCTGTTCGGACAGATCCCGGCCGACGGCAACCTGCCGCCGCTCGTCACCATCTTCTTCACAGCGCTCGCGCTCTTGCCGATCGGGCTGACGCGGCTGCCGACGCCACCGCCGCCGGCCAAAGTCAGCATCGACATCCCGATGGTCTGGCGCAATTCCCCCGTCGCCTTCATCGGCGTGCTTGCCGCCGGCGGCCTGTCGATGGTGGTGCAGGGCTTCACGCCGATCTATGCGGCCGCCAATGATGTCAGCCAGCGCGACGTCGCCAATCTGATGTTCGTCATGCAATTCGGCCTCATCGCCATCCAGTATCCGATGGGAACATTGTCGGACCGGATCGATCGGCGCCTGGTGTTGATCGGCACGTGCCTATTGATCCTTGCCGCCGGCTTCTTCGCGCTTTCGGCGTCGTTCAGCAATCTGCTCCTTCTGATGCTGGTCTTCGCGCTCTTTGCCGGCGCAGTCGAGACCGTCTATTCGATCGCCAATGCGCATGCCAACGACCGCACGGATCCCGCCGATTTCGTGCCGCTTGCCAGCACCATGCTGGTCGCCTGGTCGATCGCCGCAACAGTCGTGCCGATGCTAGTGACGCTGTTGACACCGGTGTTCGGGCAGCGCACGTTCATCTATGCGGCGATGGCCGTTGCCGCGCTTTATGCCTTCTTCGTGCTGCTCAGGTTGCGCAAACGTGATGAGGTGCCGGCGGCCGAGCGCGAGAGCTTCGAGATCATGAGCGCGCAGGTGCCCAATGCCGGTGCGCTCGTCGATGCCGAAGCGGGGGCCGAATAGGCCGATTTATAGTGAACGAAGCCTTCATTTCCCGCTTTGCGGCGGTTGAAGGCACTGCTATATGCGGCCCATGAGCACAACATCTTCGAAGACGCCCCTTTCGCATATCCGCAACTTCTCGATCGTGGCCCACATCGACCACGGCAAGTCGACGCTTGCTGACCGGCTGATCCAGTCCACCGGTGGCCTCGCCGAGCGCGAGATGTCCGAGCAGGTGCTCGACAGCATGGATATCGAGCGCGAGCGCGGCATCACCATCAAGGCCCAGACGGTGCGTCTGCACTACAAGGCCAATGACGGCGAAACCTATGTGCTGAACCTGATCGACACCCCCGGCCACGTCGACTTCGCCTATGAAGTCTCGCGCTCGCTGTCGGCCTGCGAAGGCTCACTGCTGGTCGTCGATGCGTCCCAGGGCGTCGAAGCGCAGACGCTCGCCAACGTCTACCAGGCGATCGACAACAACCACGAGCTCGTCACCGTGCTCAACAAGATCGACCTGCCGGCGGCCGAACCGGACCGCATCAAGGAGCAGATCGAGGAAGTGATCGGCATCGACGCTTCGGACGCGGTGCTGATTTCGGCCAAGACCGGCCTCGGCATTCCCGACGTGCTCGAAGCGATCGTCACCAAGCTGCCGGCGCCGAAGAGCGACGGCGGCGATGCGGCCCCCTTGAAGGCGCTGCTGGTCGACAGCTGGTACGACACCTATCTCGGCGTCATGGTTCTCGTGCGCATCATCGACGGCACGCTCAAGAAGGGCATGACCATCCGGATGATGGGCACCGACGCCAAGTACACGATCGAACGTGTCGGCGTGCTGACGCCGAAGATGGTCGCGATGGATGCGCTCGGCCCGGGCGAGATCGGCTTCATCACCGCCTCGATCAAGGAAGTGGCCGATACCCGCGTCGGCGACACCATCACCGAAGACAAGCGCCCGACCGCCAAGGCGCTGCCGGGCTTCAAGCCGGCACAGCCGGTGGTGTTCTGCGGCCTCTTCCCGGTTGACGCCGCCGATTTCGAGGACCTGCGTTCGGCCATGGGCAAGCTGCGCCTCAACGACGCGTCGTTCTCCTTCGAAATGGAATCGTCCGCAGCTCTCGGCTTCGGCTTCCGCTGCGGCTTCCTCGGTCTGCTGCACCTTGAAATCATCCAGGAACGGCTGGAGCGCGAGTTCGACCTCGACCTGATCGCGACGGCCCCTTCGGTCGTCTACAAGCTGTTCATGACCGACGGCTCGGAACGCGAGCTGCACAACCCGGCCGACATGCCCGACGTCGTCAAGATCGCCGAGATCCACGAGCCGTGGATCCGTGCGACGATCCTGACGCCCGACGACTATCTCGGTGGCATCCTGAAGCTCTGCCAGGACCGGCGCGGCATCCAGATCGAGCTGACCTATGTCGGCACCCGCGCGATGCTGACCTACGACCTGCCGCTCAACGAAGTCGTCTTCGACTTCTACGACCGCCTGAAATCGATCTCCAAGGGCTACGCCTCGTTCGACTACCAGATCACCGACCACAAGGAAGGCAACCTTGTGAAGATGTCGATCCTCGTCAACGGCGAGCCGGTCGACGCCCTGTCAATGATGGTACACCGGATGGCGGCGGAAAAGCGCGGTCGCGAGATGTGCGAGAAGCTCAAGGAACTGATCCCGAAGCACATGTTCAAGATCCCGATCCAGGCGGCAATCGGCGGCAATGTTATCGCCCGCGAAACCATCTCCGCGCTGCGCAAGGACGTGACGGCCAAGTGCTACGGCGGCGACGCCACCCGCAAGCGCAAGCTTCTGGAAAAGCAGAAGGCCGGCAAGAAGCGCATGCGCCAGTTCGGCAAGGTGGAGATCCCGCAGGAAGCGTTCATCGCCGCACTCAAGATGGGCGACGAGTAAGCGGCAGAACCGCATGCTTCTACGTTTGAAAAGGACGGCCTCGGGTCGCCCTTTTTGGTTTGCCACTAAGACGCGCGTCAGTCCGCGTCGAGCAAATACCGCTTCGAAATCCGATCCACCAGCCGCCCGTCACTCAGCGGCACCGCCTTATCAATCTTGTAGTCTGTGAAGCCCATCCTGCCGTAATAGGTGAGGCCGCCCACGTTGTCGGCGCGGATGGTGGCGTTGAGCGCCTTGAAGCCGATGGAACGGGCGTGGTCGCGGGTGGCCTCGAAAAGCGCCGTGCCGGCGCCTTTGACCTTGTTGCCGGGGCGGGAGAAGGTGCCGATATCGGCCCAATCCTTGGGTATTCCGTCCGAGCGCTCCAGTCCCTGGAAAGCGCAAGGCTCACCATTCTCATCCTCCGCAACGAAGCAACTGACGAAGCCGGGACCTTCGAGATAGTGTTCCGCAAAGCTTTTTGGCGTGAACGGCGTCTGATGGGCGGTGGTGCCGCCGATCCGGATGATCTCGTTGAGGAAGGCGCACAGAACAGGCGCATCGTCCCGCCGCGCCGGGCGCACATGGATCGTTTTCGTCGCATCGACCATAAGAAAAACACTCCTTGAAAAGGTCTAAAGTATTCAGTTTCCTGCACGCGGCAGCGGGCGTGCCGGGTTTCCGGCGACGGTCGCCCCGGCGGGCACATCCTTCGTCACCACCGCGCCGGCGCCGACAATCGCACCATCGCCGATCGTCACACCGCCCAGGATGATGGCGCCGCCGCCGATCCAGACATCCGCGCCGATAGTCACCGGGCGGGCGACTTCGAGGCCCTGGCCACGCAGAACCGCGTCCTTGTGGTGCTCGGCACAATAGATCTGCACGCTCGGTCCCAGCATCGTGCCCTCGCCGATCGTCACCCGACCGCTGTCGAGGATCGTGCAGCCGGCGTTGAGATAGACGCGGGCGCCGAGACTTGTGTTGATGCCGTAGGAGCAATGGAACGGTGCTTCGATGAAGACGTCATCGGCAACCGCACCGAACAGTGCACGCAAAGCCGGCGCCATGCTTCCGCGCGCGGCCGGTGACATGGTGTTGTGCTGGTGGACCGCTTCGCGTGCCGTCAGTCGAAGCGCATCGAGCTCGGCATCGAGGCACGAGTACCATTCACCTGCGGCCATCTTGTCGCGTTCGCTGGCGGTCATGCTCTTGCCTTTGCTTCCGCCGCTTCGCGCCGGGCCAGGCTTTCGGCCGGCCACATCGTCTTCATGTCGTAATAGATCTCGAAGGCTGGAGCGCCGCCTTCGAGCGACAGCCACTCCACCTTGGAGCGAGTGAAAATGTGCGCATCCGGCGAGAAGTCTGAGGGACGGTCGAGGCTCGCGATGCGGAGGAAGGAGAGCCAGCCGCGCCGGCCATAGTCGCTCCAGAGCGCCGTCTGGCATTCGGCGCAGCGATAAACGTCGTGCGGGCGGCCGCTGTCGGTGGGGAGCGTCACCATGACGGGCTCGCCCTCGGTGAGCTCGATATTTTCGCGCTCGATAACGCCGTTGACAACGAAAGCGCTGCCGACCTGGCGCTGGCAATCGCTGCAATGGCAGCAATTGACGAACATCGGCGCGGCCTTCAGCCGATAGCGAATGCGGCCACAGAAGCAACCGCCGTTTAGTGTCTCGCTCATCCGTCCATCTCCTCCAATACCGGATCCGCGTTCGCGGCGGCGCCCTCACGCCGACCGATCGTCGCCACCCAGGCGCGCGCCAGCGTCAGGCCGGCAGCATCGGCCTCCCGGCCATGGCGGGCAGCGTGCTCGCGATAGCGGGCAAGCCAGGTGGGATCGAGCCGGTTGATCGTATCCGCGAAGGCGCGGTTCCAGTCCTCGACGAGGTGCGTGTCCGCCTCGAAATGAAATTGGGTGCCATAGGCGGCGCGGCCGATGCGGAAGGCCTGATGGGTGGTGACGGCGTTTTCGGCGAGATGGACGGCGCCCTCGGGCAACGTAAAGGTATCGCCGTGCCACTGGAAGATCGGGAAGCTCCGGCCGACGCTGGACAGCACCGGGTCCTCAGCGCCTTCGGCGCGCACCTGTATCTCGCACCAGCCGAACTCCCTGGCGGCGCCCAGCAGATTTTCCCCGCCATAGGCGCGCGCAAGAAGCTGGCTTCCGAGGCAGATGCCAAGCACGGAGCGACCGCTGTCGCCGAAGGCGCGCATCAGTGCGGCGAGATCAGGCAGATAGGGATAGGCGGCATCGTCGAGCGCGCTCTGCTCGCCGCCAAGCACGACGAGCGCATCGTAACCTTCGGGCGTAGCAGGAACGGTTTCGCCCAGATAGGCGCGGTGGATCTCGATCTGCGCCTTGACCTCGCGAAGCGCCGTGCCCACCTGGCCGAGCTCGGTCTTCGCCATGTTTTCAACCACCAATACCCGCATCGCCACCTTCCCTTCGCCGTCGCGAACCGAGATTGAACACGAGCGTGGCCGCTGTTCAAGAGGCGCAATGATCCGCCCTGCGCTTTGCCACCTCCGCCACGGGTCTTGACTTCCCGGTCAAACTTTCCGACCTTCGGGGCATCATGATGTCGACGATTTCTTCCTATCACTGCTTCCGGGTGTGCCCGATCGCAGGAACCTGACCCCAGCCCGGATGCTTGCGCTCTCCGGGTAAGGGGAGCCTTTCGCGTCGGCAGAAGAAATTTTAGACGCGGCTGAACGAGCGCCGAAATCCCAGAAAATTGATTCAGAGTGCGCCCGTGGGCGCCAAGGCCGAACACGGCAGGTCACATCATGGCGGCATCCCGCAAGAAACTTCCCCCCATCATCGTCAATGCCGAGGATCACAAGCGGCTGACGGCGCTGGCGTCCTCCGCGCTCGACCGCGTGCCCGACGTGGCCGAAGCGCTGCTCTGCGAGCTCGACCGCGCCCGCATCGGCGCACCGGAGGCGCTGCCTGCCGACAGCGTGCAGATGGGCTCCACCGTTGCCTTCGAGGCGGATAACGGCTTTGCCAAGCGGGTGACGCTCGTCTATCCCGGCGAGGCCGACATCGAGGCCGGACGCATCTCGGTGCTGACACCTGTTGGAGCGGCCTTGATCGGCCTTTCCGTCGGTCAGTCGATCGACTGGCAGGATCGGTCGGGCAAGGTCCACCGCATGACCATTCGCAGCGTGACGCCCCAAGCAATTCCAGGAAAAGTGTGAAACGGTTTCCATCCGGAATTGCGTATTCCCTGAAGGCAGGCCGGCGGCATGGGCACTACGTGTCGCCAAACGAAAACGGGGAGGCCGGTCTTCACCGCCTCCCCGTTTCCCTGGTCATCGTTCGATCAATCAGAACTGCTTGCCGAGCTTTGCGTCGACCGACTGGCTGTTGGCGCCACGGATGGCGAAGAAGAACAGGATCGCCGCCCAGAGGATGGATTTCTCCGCGCCGAAGAGACCCTCGCCCTGCACGATGCCGTGGAAGTAGACGGTGACGAGCAGAACGATCATGCCGGCGAAAGCAGCCGGGCGCGTCAGCAGGCCGATCGCGATCAGGATGCCGCCGAAGAATTCGGTGGCGGAAAGAAGCGGCGACCAGAAGACACCCGGATAGAAGCCGAGGCCTTCAACCATGCCGATCGCGCCGAAGGGATCGGTGATCTTGCCGAAGCCGTGGACCGCGAGCAGGGCACCCGCCAGAACACGCAGCAGCGTCTCGGCTGATGTATCCAGCGGCAGATAAATTTTTTCCAGAGCCGGCAGGATGGTACGCGGGCGGGAACTGGAAGCGGTGACGTCGGTCATGAATGGCCTCTCCGGCGGTTGGGGTGCGACAATTTGTGCAATGCCGCATTGTCTCGCCGCGACGGCAGCGCAAAGCAAGCTATCCCCCGATAAAAACATGACTAGATTTGTTGACAATTATGTGAGCAGGACGTGAGCATCTGAGGCGGAGCGACGCAGTTGTTTCCACCTGGCGCCGCCGGTATGGTCGCCGCCCCGACACACGTCCGAGACCAGGCCGATGGATCCGAAACCGCGTATCACCATCCTCTATTGCACCCAATGCAACTGGCTGCTGCGCGCCGGCTGGATGGCACAGGAACTGCTGCAGACCTTCGGGCAATCGCTCGGCGAAGTGGCGCTCATTCCCGGCACCGGCGGCAATTTCGAGATCCGCGTCGATGACGCGCTCGTCTGGGAACGCAAGCGCGACGGCGGCTTCCCCGGTCCCAAGGAACTGAAACAGCGCATCCGCGACATCATCGAGCCGGAGCGCGATCTCGGCCATACGGACAGGAGCTGATCCTGGATTTCGGAATTCTTGCCGGCGTCTTTTCCGCTGCGTTCCTGTCGGCGACGCTGCTCTTTGGCATGTCGGAGGCTGCAGTCGTTGCCGCCGCCTTGCATGGAGAAACAAGCCGCCCTGCCCTGTTCGTTGCGGCAACGCTCGGCAACGTGCTCGGCGCCGTCGTCAACTTCGCGCTGGGGCGCTTCCTGATCCGCTTCGAAGGTCGACGCTGGTTTCCGGTTTCTCCGGCAAGCCGACAGAAGGCGGAGGCGCTCTTTGCCCGCTACGGCCAGCCGGTGCTGCTGCTTTCCTGGCTGCCCGTCATCGGCGACCCGCTGACGCTGGTCGCCGGCCTGTTGCGCATGAAGCTGCCGCTATTCCTGCTGTTCGTCGCCATCGGCAAGGCGGCACGTTATGCCGTCGTCCTGTACCTGACGCCCTGACGCCAAGCAAAGCGATCAGACGTTGCGATCACGGCTCAGCTGTGAGCGAAGATATCCGTCTCGTCCCAGCCCAGCAGATCAAGCTTGGAGCGCGTAGGCAGGAAGGCAAAGCAGGCGTCGGCATGCTCCATGCGGCCGTCGCGAAGCAGGCGGGCCGTCAGCTTGTCGCGCAGCGCATGCAGGTGCAGTACATCGGAAGCCGCATATTCGAGCTGCGCCGGCGAGAGGATGTCCGCCGCCCAATCGGACGACTGCTGCTGCTTGGAAATGTCGACGTCGAGCATTTCCTTGAGATTGTCCTTGAGGCCGTGGCGGTCGGTATAGGTCCGGGTCAGCCGCGAGGCGATCTTGGTGCAGAAAACCGGCGTCGTCGTCACTCCGAACGTGTGGAAGAGCACGGCGATATCGAAGCGGCCGAAGTGGAAAATCTTCTGGCGGGCCGGATCGGCGAGCATGGCGACGAGGTTCGGCGCTTGCCTCTGGCCGGCGGCGATGCGGATGACGTCGGCGGTGCCGTCGCCCGGCGAAAGCTGTACGACACAGAGACGGTCACGGCGGGGGATGAGACCAAGCGTTTCAGTGTCGATGGCGATCGCACCGGTATAGCGCGCAGCATCGGCTGCGGAAATGTCGCCTTCATGGACCCGTATTGCATTCGCCATCGAAAATCCCCAGATCAAACGAAGTGGTGTGGCCTATAGCGCAAGTTTGGCGCCGGCGATACCGTTACCGTATCCCGCCAGACGGTCGCCCGTTCGAAAGTCCTGACAATGACGTCTTTTCGCTCCGCTCTCGCCCTTTCGGCCCTCGCGCTGACTTTGGGGCTCTCCATCGTCCCGGCAACGGCACAGACCTACCGGGACCTGCCCGGCGTGCGCCAGATGGATCCGCTGAATGGCGGCGGAGACCATACCGTCTGCGAACAGACCTTCGTCGACCGCAACTATCCGTTCGAATCGACGGCCCGCGGCGGCCCCGTCTACGACACGATCTACAATTGCCGCCGCGGTGATGGACCGGTCTTCCAGGGCAGCGACCTGCCGCCGTCGCTCTATCGCCAGAAACGCGGCCTCGGCTATTGAAGCAGGCGTGCCTCGGCGCCCGTCGCGTTGCTCGCAAGCTTGCCTCCTCGACGACCACGCCGCTTGGCAAGGCGGGGATTTCTTCCTAGCCTGACGGTACGGAAGCGGGACTGACTCCGCCTACAGCACTTTGAATTGCTGCATGTTTTCATCCTTGAATCGGTTACGATCAAAGGAAACATGCGGTGGGAGGAACCATGCCCGATATTATGGCCAACAATCGGCCGCTTGCCATCAGCGCGCCCGCTCCACGCACGCTTGACCTGATCTTCACGCCGCAGGCGCTGAAGGACCTGCACCAGCGTTACCGGATCGTCGAAGCCGAACCGGACGATATCGCCGGGCTTAGCGACGATATCCTGTCCGAAGCGCGCTACATCATCGGCCAGCCGCCGCTCGATCATGCAACGCTCCAGCGCATGGGACAACTCCGGGCGATCCTCAATGTCGAGAGCAACCTGATCAACAACATGCCCTACGAGGTGCTGTTTGCGCGCGGCATCCATGTGGTGACCACCGGTCAGGTCTTTGCCGAACCGGTCGCCGAACTCGGCCTTGCCATGGCGCTCAACATCGCCCGCGGCATCGTCGACGCCGACCTTGCCTTCCGCGAAGGCCGTGAACTGTGGGGCGGCGACGGCAACCGATCGGCGCGGCTTCTCGCCGGCGCCGACATCGGCATCATCGGCTTCGGCGATCTCGGCAAGGCGCTGAACCGCGTGCTCTCCGGTTTCCGCGCCAGGATCCGCGTCTTCGATCCCTGGATGCCAGCCTCGATCCTGAGGGACAACGGCGTCGAGCCGGCATCGCTCGATACGGTCCTCGGCGACAGCGACTTCGTCTTCGTCGTCGCATCGGTCACCAGCGAGAACGAAGGCTTCCTCGGCGAAAAGGCCTTTGCCCGCATGCGCCCTGGCGCTGCCTTCATCCTCTTGAGCCGCGCCGGCGTCGTTGATTTCGATGCGCTGATGGCGGCGGTCGCACGCGGCCATATCGTGGCGGCCAGCGACGTCTTTCCGGAAGAGCCGCTACCGCTCGATCATCCGGTTCGCCGCCTGCCAGGTTTCCTGCGCTCCGCCCACCGCGCCGGCGCGCTCGACAGCGCCTTCAAGAAGATGGGCGACATGGTGCTCGAGGACATGGATCTGATGGACCGCAACCTGCCGCCGATGCGCTGCAAGCGGGCCGAGCGGGAAACCGTCGCGCGCATGCGCTCGAAACCGGTGACGGTGAACTGACCCAGCGATTTTTTGAGGCGGGTGTCGGCGGGGCGTGCATCCCGCCGGTTAACGTGTTTTATGGGAATCGCATTTAACTTTCCTTGCACATGCGACCATCCTTGCACGCTAAGGTCGTCGCCAGTTGATCGGTACGGAAGCAGAGAACCGCAATGGCAGACACGGCGTCCGGTGCTCGACAAGGCAGAACACGCGATGGCTGGAACAGCTCGCTGCGGTCGCTGTTCAGCCTGGTCATCGTCACCATGCTGATTGTCGTCTCGGCCACACTCGTCGGGCTCGATTATCATCGCTCGCGCAACGCCGCGATCGCCGACGCCGAGGCCAATATGCGCGGCTTCATGAACCGCCTCGTGGATCGACTGGGCGTGCTCTCGGGCGATACCTCGGCCCTCGTCAACCTCGTTTCCTCGGTCGCCAACTCCTTCCTCGTGCCGCCGCCGGAGCGCATGAACGACAAGGTGGCGGTGCTGCGCGAGGGCATCACCCGCTCGCCGCATATTGACGGGGTCTATGTCGGCTATCCCAACGGTGCTTTCTTTCAGGTGGTCGATCTCAAGCAGGTCGCCTGGCGCATGGCGCTGGACGCGCCACGTGGTGCTGCCATTGCCGTGCGCTCGATGGAAAAGGATGCGAGCGGCAAGTCTCTGCAGCGCGTGCTCTTCCTCGACAAGGACGGCACGCAGTTTTCCGAGCGGCGGCTGCCACCTACCGGCTTCGACCCGCGGACCAGGCCGTGGTATCGCGCGGCGGTCAACGGAAAGGCCGCGGTCTCGACCGGCCCTTATGAAAGTGCCACCACCGAAACGCTGGGCATGACGATCTCGCAAGCGCATCGGGGCAATCCGGAGATCGTCATCGGCGCGGACGTCATTCTCGATACGATCACCGATTTCCTGGCCCGCGAGCGGCTGACGGCCGGGTCCGTCTCCTTCATCCTCGATGCCGTCGGGCGTCCGATCATCCACTCGGACCTGGTGATGATGCGACGCATCATGGCGGCGAAGGACAAGGATAGCCCGATCGTGCAGGCCGAGAGCGATCCCTTGATCCAGAGCATCCGCCTCAATCCGCCTAAGCCCGGCAAGGCCGACTTCGTCGAGGTCGGAGACCGAACCTATCTCGTCATGGTGACGCCGCTCGAATCCGCGCTGCTTCTCTCCGGCAACCGCGCCGTGGTGGCGGCGCCGCTGGACGAACTGATGGCGGAGGCCAACCAGACGCTCGTGCAAGGGCTGGCGATTTCCGGATCGGTCGTGGCGCTCGCGGTGCTCGCTTCGCTGGTGCTTGCGCATTTGATCACCAAGGGGCTCAACCAGCTGACGGCCAGCGCCAACCGGCTGCAGGATCTCGACTTCACGACGCCCATCGACGTCTCGTCGCATGTCAGCGAGATCTCCACGCTCGGCGGGGCCATGAACCGGGCGCGAGACGCGATCTTCACCTTCGCGCTCTATGTGCCCAAGGAACTGGTGCGCAAGGGCATCGAGTCCGGTCAGTTCAGCGGACGCTCCGCCTGGCGACAGGAGGTGACGGCGCTCTTCACCGACATCTACGACTTCACCACGCTCAGCGAAAAATATCCGCCGGAAGATGTAGTGGCGATGCTGTCGGAGTATTTCGACATCTTCAGCGAGACCGTCGGAGAACACGACGGAACGATCATCCAGTTCCTCGGCGATTCGGTGTTCGCGATGTGGAACGCACCGGCGGCGGACGAAAAGCACGCAGAACATGCCTGTCGGTGCGCGCTGGCGGTCGAGGAACGCTTGCGTGTCTTCAACGAGGCGCAGCGTCAAAAGGGTCTTCCGGAGTTCCGCACCCGTTTCGGCATTCATACCGGCACCGCCGTCGTCGGCAATGTCGGCGCGAAGGAGCGACTGCAATATACGGCGATGGGCGATACGGTGAACGTCGCCTCCCGCCTGGAAGGCATGAACAAGAACTACGACACCACAATCATGGCGAGCGGCGCCGTCGTCGCCCATGCCGGCACCGCTATCCGCTTCCGGCCCCTCGGCTCGGCGCAGGCGAAGGGCCGCGCCTCTGCGTTGGAGATCTATGAGGTGCTGGGCGCAGAGCCGGCAGCCGCAGACATGCCGGCAACCAAGCCGGAAGGCTCGCAAGGCGGGGAAAGCGTATAGGCGGCCTCAGTGACCAACACTGCGGCGCGATCGGGTGACCCAGCGGACACCGGCGACGACAGCAAAGGCGAGCAGCGGCCAGACGGCCCAGAACACTCCATGCCACGTCAGCACGTTGATCGTCAGGAGCACCAGCCCGGAAAGGGCCAGCACACCGATGCCGCGATCCACCCACGGGTTTGCCTTGAGCCACGCAAGGCCCGACAAAATGCCGAGCCCGAGCAATGGCCAAACGGACCAGAGCACCCCGTTCCAGGTGAGGAGGTTCAGCACGACCAGTCCTGCGGCGATGACGGCGAGCACGGGAAGAGATCCTCGCTTCGCCGCGGCGACCGCCCCGCCGCCCCCCTTTGCCTCAGCCCCTGATCGGCCGCCATTCCCGCTCGCTTGACCAGCGGAACGTCCGAAGCCTTGGATGCCGATTGCCGGGCGGGGATCGGCCGTGCCGATGCGCACGGCGTAGCTCGGAACACCACCATCGATGTTCTTCACCTCCAGCGGCCCCAGAAAATCGAACCCGACGGCGACCTTGTTGCGCACCTGGTCATAGACCGTATTCGAAATGACGATGCCACCGGCGGGTGCTGAAGCCTGCAGGCGCGCCGCGACATTGACGCCATCACCATAGAGGTCGTCGCCCTCGGCGAT
Organism: Sinorhizobium sp. NFACC03; assembly: GCF_900103435.1. Classification (NCBI taxonomy): domain Bacteria; kingdom Pseudomonadati; phylum Pseudomonadota; class Alphaproteobacteria; order Hyphomicrobiales; family Rhizobiaceae; genus Sinorhizobium; species Sinorhizobium sp. NFACC03. Next base: position 88,494 of record NZ_FMXF01000017.1, on the reverse strand, counting down.
CACGTCGCCGAGATTGATGCCTATGCGAAACAGCATCTGCTCGTCCGAGGGGCATTTCTCGTTGCGACCGGCCAACTCGTTTTGCACGTCGATCGCCGCGCGCACGGCTTCGACGACGCTCGGAAACTCCGCGATGAGGCCATCGCCCCAGGTGTTGACGACACGGCCCTCATGCGCCTCGATGAGCCGTCCCATGGCATCGCGATAGCGCTTCAACGTGGCGAGCGTGCCCTCCTCGTCGGCACGCATCAGTCGGGTGTAGTCTTGAACATCCGCGGATAGGATAGTCGTCAGCTTGCGACGCGTCTCGGACATCGCTTCGTCCTCGCTCAGTTCCGCCGCCCCGGCGGACGATTGCATGGTGCCGCGTTCGTGCGGTCTGCACGCCACTTCGTTGCGAATAGAATATCAATGCTGCCGGTCAAAGCTTCAAGGCGCGTCGCGCGAAAATAACGGCGACGCGCAACCATATCGACGGAAAGAGCGCGCCGCGCGACAGGAAATCGCCTCGATTTGCGGGCAAACGCCAGAAACGAAAAAACCCCGGCTAACCGGGGTTTTTCAAAACCAAATCAAAGACTTGGTTGGGAATTTGGTGCCCAGAAGAGGACTCGAACCTCCACACCCTTGCGAGTACCAGCACCTGAAGCTGGCGCGTCTACCAATTCCGCCATCTGGGCGACGGGCTGGGGTGTAAAAGGCCCGAGCTGAAGTGTCAACAGGGTTTTTGAAGTTTTCGTGTCGGATTGCAAAAAACTCAGTTCGAAGCGGATTCTGCCCACCGGCGGATTGTGGATAGCCCCCTTGAGAGCAGCGCTTCGGCAGCCTCAGACGACTCCGCCTCGACGTAGCACCGCATCTCCGGCGCATTGCCCGAGGGTCGGAAATGGATGATCCGACCATCATCCAGCGTCACTCTCAGCCCATCGATGTCGCTCACCGCAGCGACGCCGCCGATCGGCGCCAGGAATTCCGCAAGATTTGCCTCGTCTCCGCGCAGATAGGCCATCAGCCGGGCGCTTGTTTCCACCGGGAAATTTTCGAGCCTATCGCTGAGCGCCACAGGCAACCGGTAGGAAGCGGCGAGCGCGGAAAGCGAAAGCTTGGCCTCAGCCGCCGCGGCCAGTGCCGCGACAATCGGCAGAAAGCTATCCCGGGTGGGTAGCGCTTCCAGCGTTGCGCCATTGATCTCAAAGGGGCTCGCGGTCAGCGTACCGCCATTGGCCTCGAAGCCGGCGACCTTCTGCGTACCCTCTTTCAGCGCCTGCTGCATGCCGGCGATCACGAAGGGCGAGCCGACGCGGGTGCGCAGGACGGAAAGCCCTTCCCTGCCCTCAAGGCCGGAATTCGACGTGACCGGAGTGACCGCAAGTCTGGCGCCGAGGAAACCGCAAGCCATCAGGCCCAGCAGGTCACCACGCAGGGGCAGCCCGTTCTCGTCGGCGACAAGGGGCCGGTCGCCGTCCCCATCCGCCGATACGATCGCATCGAGGCGATGTTCGCGCGCCCAATCCTGAAGCCGCTCGATCGTCTCCGCCGAAACGGCCTCGGTATCAACAGGAATGAAGTGTTCCGAGCGCCCAAGGGCCACGACATCGGCACCAGAGTGGGTCAGCAGGTCGGCGATCAGGTCGCGGGCGACGGTGCTATGCTGGTAGACACCGACCTTGAGCCCGGACAGCGCCCCGGCCGCCAGCAATTGCCGGTTCCGTTCCATGAAGAGGGCGGCGGCCCTGGCCGCGTGGTCCTCACCGGTTCCGGCATCGGCGACCGGTGCGATCTGGTTTGCAATGCCGTCGGCGATGCGGCTGATCGCCACCTCGTCCGCCTTGTCGATCTCGCCATCCGGGCGATAGAACTTGATGCCGTTGCGATCGGCCGGAATATGGGAGCCGGTGATCATCAAGCCCGCTGCCCCGTTGGCGAGGCCGTAGAGCGCCAGTGCGGGCGTCGGCACCGTGCCGCAGTCAAAAACACGCAGCCCCGCGCGCGACAGCGCCGCGGCACAAACGGCCGCGATCTCAGGGCTCGAATCGCGAAAATCACGGGCGATGAGGATGGGATCGCCAGGCTTGCTGTGCCCGGACTCCACGAGGTGCCGGGCGAAGGCCGTCGCATAGCGGGCGGAGGGTTCGCCCTTCAGTTCCTCGGAGAGGCCGCGCAAACCACTGGTGCCAAACTTCAATTGCATCGTGTACCTCGCTGACGACGGGAAGGGACCGGACAAGAACCACAGTGACACGACCGACGGATAGGCGCATCGTACTGAAGAGAGCAACGGGCGGAAATCCAGTGGTTCCCGCAACCACACACAGCGTCCGGCGCCATGAATAAACCAAGAAAAACAAACGTAATACAGGCAGGGACACAAACGGAAGGCATGGCCTTCTGAAAGTGAGGATAAAATGACGGGATTTCGCAATTTCGTTATCGGCTGCAGCTTGGCCGCCACCTCCCTGATCACCCCCATCGGACCTGTCGAGGCAATGCCGATCCAGGCGCCCGATCTCCAGATCAAGGCACAGGGCGACGTCCAGAATGTGCAGTATTACCACCGGCGCTACGGCGGATATGGCGGGTACGGCTGGCGTCGCGGATGGGGTCCAGGATGGGGAGGAGGGCCTTACTACCGGCGAGGATGGGGTGGCCCATATTATGGTGGTTCGGGCCTGAGCTTCTACTTCGGCTCCGGCGGCTATTATGGCGGCGGCTACGGCAGCTACTATGGCGGTGGATACTATCCCCGTTACTATGGCGGCTACTATCCGCGTCGCTACTACGGTAACCGCTATTACGGTAATAGCTACTACGGCAATAACTACTATTATCGGGACCAGTATGTTCGCGGCGGCTCACATGTGAGCTGGTGCATGTCGCGCTACCGCTCCTACAATCCGGCGACCAACCGGTTCCTAAGCTACGGTGGTGCCTACAGGGTCTGCTACTCGCCTTACCGATAGGCGAGACTGACGCGCCGCCGCGCAAAGGCGATGCTGCCTCACGCATTTCTCCGTGCGCAATCGCGGAGCAGATGGCTTCGTCTGCCCGATCGGTCCCGATTTGTGGGAAACGTCGGTTAAGCCGGCATTAACCGCCACGACCTACCGTTTCGGAAAGCTCCACGATGCTGTCCGGGGATCATACATGCTGCTTCCGACCCAGCAATCGACCGCCACCGCAACGACCAGCCTGGTCGGCTCGATCCTCAAGGACATCGAAAAGCGGCAGGCGGAAGAAGAAGAAAAGGCCAAGGGCACCAAGGACGACAAGGTCCTGAAGGCGCAGGTCCAGTCCGACGATGCCCGCAAGGCGGCCAACGAAAAGATCAACGCGCACTTCTTCGATCGCACCCAGAACGACCCCAACAGCAATCGCGCGGCTCTCGTTCGCCAAGTCGGAGCGTTCTTCCACCTCGACCGCGAGACGTTCAAATCCGACGCCGCCTTCGCCAGAACGCTCGAGAACCAGATCAAGGATCTGGATCCGAGCGATATCGCCAAGGTCGAGGAGCAGCTTGGGCTGGATAAACTCGGCCTCTCCCTCACCGAATTGGCTGAGGCACTCAAAAATCCAGGCGGCCGGGAAAACGAGACACTGAAGGCGGCGCTTGGAGAGACGAGCGGCAAGAGTTCTCAAAGCCAGGCACAGGCTGCCAAGGCGGTGGATCGACTCAAGAGCACAACGGAATCCGGGTCGCTCGAGGAAGCCCAAGTCGACAGCTTGCGCAACGATCCCACGCGCAGAACCGACAAGCAGTCGCTGGTCGAACAAAACGAGCAGCTTCGTGCGCTCCAACTCAAGGACGAGATGGAAAATGTCGCCGAGCGCCGCGAAGCCGAGTTGCAAAACCTGGTCCGCTTCGACGAGAACGGCCTGTACAGCCTGACGGCGCAGAGCTTCTGATCATTTCCTCCGCACGATACCGAGCCTTGCCATGACCTCCTTGGGAATGCCGTAGCGGCGAACGGCATCGCGGCTGTCACGCAGCCCGCAGATCTCGCGCTGGATGAAAAAGGCCCAGACGACATCGGCTGCTTCATCGAGAAGCCGCTCGCGCAAATCCGGGGCCGCCTCCGCCTTCAGTTCCGACAGTGCGGCAAGCGCCTTTTCCACCTTCAGCCCATGCCGGCCGAGCGCATCGGCCCGCTCGGACATGAGTTCATATTCGAGCACGTTGAAGGCGCCGGTGGTCGAGAAGGTCGGGCTCAGGGCTTTTGGGGGACGAACGCTCATCCGAAACTCCTCAGAAGTCCAGAAGATGGCGCTGTCGAAGCCCGCAGGCAAGGGCGGTCGGCTGCCGCAGCGATCGAAACTTGGTTAAGATTTCATAAACCTCTTTCACCTAGCCTCAGTGATCATGCCGATTCCCTTATCCGCGGCCTGGTCGCGGCTGTCCGGCCATTGGACCCCTGCATGTTTCTTTAAGAAACATGCAGCAACTCAAAGTGCTACAGCGACCTTTGCGCGCCTCATAGGGCGCGCGGCGCTGTAGACGCGCATGAGGCGCCAACCCGTAAGTGACAAAGAAAACAGTTCGCACGCGAGCCGGAAATCGGTCCGTGCCCAAGCGTGCACCCGCGTTTCGTCGCTCACCGATGATTGGTCAACCTGAGGTCAAGCGAGATGGAGACCAGAATGCTGATACCCATCCAGACGGCCCGAGCCGCGGCCGCTACCGCAGAAGACACGAACACCAAGGCACAGCAGCCGGCAGCGCTGTTGCCCGCCGGCCAACGCGGCGAAGCCATTCAAAAGATCCTGGACGCGTTGACCCGACACCTCTCGGGTCGCGAAATCCTCTCCAAGGACGCTCTGGTGCGGCTGATGGAGGACCTGGCGCGCATCCTGAAGTTCCCGCCCCTGCCTCAGGAAGGCGGGCGCGATTTCGTTCGACGCCTGGTGGCCTTCCTCGAAACGATGCCTGCATCCGATCGGCTGTTGCTCGAGCGCCAGCTCGGCGGGCGCAGCCTCGCCGTCCGGGTCGGTCTGCTTGCCGAACTGCCCGCGATCCGCAATGGCACAAGCGCGTCGAGTAACACCGCCACTTCGATGCCCGCTCAGGCGCGCGACGTCATCCTGCGCAACCCCTCTTTCCAGCCGGCAATGCCTTTCAACCCGGTTGCTGCGCGTACCCCGGTTGCCGGCGAAGTTGCGCTGCTGCAGGCGGTACTGCGCAAGACCTATGGGGTTGGCAACGACACCGACGCGCTCGAACCGCGGGGTGATGACCTGGACCAGGCCGGAACGACAGAGGCGCCCTCAAAAGCCCGAAACGCCGCACCGGAGCGAAGCGAAACGCGTGCGAGCACAGGCAAGCCCACGCCACCGGAAGGCACGCCGGTCGAAACCGCCGCCGCCCTGCTTGCAGGCGAAGGCGAAGTCGAGGAAGCGCCGCAAACGGCCCTCGGGCCTGAGCCTGAGGAAACCGGCCCCCCAACCGATGGCGGGCATGTCGAAACCGAGGTCCCGGCCAGCGAGAGCACGGCGGCGCCGGCCGAAGCCGATACGACTGCCGAAACCGCTGAGGACGCCGACCCCGATGGCACCTATGGCCCAATGCCTGATGCGGAGGAGAAGGACGCCAAGACAGCAACGGCGGCCGGTCGCGGCAACCCCGAAGCCCGGCCGGTGCGGGTGCTCTTCGAGGCGATCAAGACGCTCATTCGCGACAGCGTAAACCTGCCCGGAAGCGCAGCCGGCGCCGAGACCAAGCCGGCGGCTGAGCACGCCAATGGTACCGACGCGCCGGCGCCGGTCCCGGTAAAAGAAACCGCCACACCGGTGCGCGCAAACGACGCCGCGGCGCACCAGCGCGAGGCCCCGGACGGCGGCAACGCCCTGCCGTCCTTGCTCGACGACCAGACCGAGGACACAAAGGCTGCCCAGCGCCTGCCTGTGGACATGCGGCCGCAGCGCGCAACCGATGAACAGAGGATGCATCAGGTCATCGCCAGGCTGGTCGAAAACGGCCTGCCGCGCGAAGCCATTCCTTTTGCCATGATCCCCTACCCGCCAGCCGCCAAGGATGCGGCGGAGACCGAAAACCTCAGCCATGAAATGCCTGGCGGATCTGAAGACCAGGCATCGGACGAAGAACAGGGCGCAGAAGAAGGCGACGGCCACGATCAAGGGGATGGAGCAGATCCAACGGACGAAGCCCTGCTCGACGACGGGACACCCGAAGCACCCGACGCCTATGATCTCTATCGCAGGCTCGGCGGCCTCGGCTGAGGGGGCGCGACCCGAGCAAGTATTCGAGCAAAGAAAAACCCGCGGAGATCGCTCTCCGCGGGTTTTTCAGTTCAGGTGTCAGGCAACGATTACTCGTTGTTCTGGCGGTTCTTCAGAGCCGCGCCAAGGATGTCGCCGAGCGAAGCGCCCGAGTCGGACGAACCGAACTGAGCAACGGCTTCCTTCTCTTCAGCGATTTCCAGAGCCTTGATCGACAGCTGGATCTTGCGGTCCTTCTTGGAGAAGTTGGTGACGCGGGCGTCAACAACCTGACCAACCGAGAAACGCTCCGGACGCTGTTCGTCGCGGTCACGCGCGAGGTCAGCGCGGCGGATGAACGAGGTGATGTCTTCGTGGTTGACGAGCTTCACTTCGATGCCACCATCGTTGATCGCGATGATTTCAGCCGAAACAACGGCGTTCTTGCGCAGTTCGCCCGAAGCAGCGGCGTCGCCGACTGCATCCTTGCCGAGCTGCTTGATGCCGAGCGAGATGCGCTCCTTGTCGACGTCGACGTCGAGAACAACAGCGCGAACAACGTCGCCCTTGTTGAACTCTTCGATAACCTGCTCGCCCGGACGGTTCCAGTCGAGGTCGGAAAGGTGCACCATGCCGTCAACATCGCCGTCGAGGCCGATGAACAGACCGAATTCGGTCTTGTTCTTGACTTCGCCTTCGACTTCGGTGCCAGCCGGATGGCTATGCGCGAATGCCTGCCACGGGTTCTCGAGCGTCTGCTTGAGGCCGAGCGAGATGCGACGCTTGGTCGGATCGACTTCGAGAACGACAACGTCGACTTCCTGGCTCGTGGACAGGATCTTGCCGGGGTGTACGTTCTTCTTGGTCCAGGACATTTCGGAGATGTGGATCAGGCCTTCGATGCCCGGCTCCAGCTCGACGAACGCACCGTAGTCGGTGATGTTCGTGACGGTACCGGAGATCTTCTTGCCGACCGGGTACTTCGCGCCGATGCCATCCCACGGATCCGACTCGAGCTGCTTCATGCCGAGCGAGATGCGGTGGGTTTCCTGGTTGATGCGGATGATCTGAACCTTGACCTGCTGGCCGATGTTCAGGATCTCCGACGGATGGTTCACGCGACGCCATGCCATGTCGGTGACATGGAGCAGACCGTCGATGCCGCCGAGGTCGACGAACGCACCGTAATCGGTGATGTTCTTGACGACGCCTTCGACAACTTGGCCTTCTTCAAGGTTCTGAACGATTTCAGAACGCTGCTCGGCGCGGGATTCTTCGAGAACGGTACGACGTGAAACGACGATGTTGCCGCGACGCTTGTCCATCTTGAGGATTTCGAAGGGCTGCGGGTTGTGCATCAGCGGGGTGACGTCGCGGATCGGACGGATGTCGACCTGCGAACGCGGAAGGAAGGCAACGGCGCCGTCGAGATCGACGGTGAAGCCACCCTTGACCTGATTGAAGATGATGCCTTCGACGCGTTCGCCGGCTTCGAACTTCACTTCCAGGCGCATCCAGCTTTCTTCGCGGCGAGCCTTCTCGCGCGACAGAACTGCTTCGCCGAGCGCGTTTTCGATGCGCTCAACGTAGACTTCGACTTCGTCGCCGACCTTGAGCGAGCCGTCCTTGGCCTTCGCGCCGAATTCCTTCAGAGCGATGCGGCCTTCGACCTTCAGACCGACGTCGACAACGGCGACGTCCTTTTCGATGGCCGTAACGATGCCCTTGGCAACATAGCCTTCGGCGAGATCGGTCTTCGCGAAGGATTCTTCGAGAAGAGCGGCGAAATCGTCACGGGTAGGATTGGTAGCAGACATGGAATCTCCTGCATGCATCTCATTCGAGACGCACATGCGCCGGGGGCTGGTGTTGAACAGGCCTGAACCCAGTCCGCCCCATCGAAGGGGCAATCCGGCGCGTGGACGGAATTTCAGGCTTATGCAAGAAGAGCGATCCTGACAGTGTCGGAGATGGGCTCTTCTTCAGATCTTCTTGATCAGGGCCGCATCGATCAAAGATTTTGCGCCCTGAAACGCCGCCTCTATACTCATTTCAGACGTATCAAGCAAGTGCGCGTCTTCGGCCGGGCGCAAAGGACTGTCGGCACGCCCCATATCGCGCTCGTCGCGCTTCTTCACATCCTCGAAAATCGCCGCGTAGTCGGCCGGCTGGCCGTTGCCGATGATCTCGTCGTAACGGCGTTTCGCCCGTACTTCCGGCGACGCAGTGACGTAGAGTTTTACCGGCGCACCCGGACAGACAACCGTGCCAATATCGCGTCCGTCGAGCACCGTTCCGGGCTCGCGCAGCGAAAAGGCGCGCTGCGCCTCGACCAGTGCGCGGCGCACCGCCGGCATGACGGCGATCTTCGACGCCGCCTCGCCGATCGCGTGGGCGGAAAGCACCGACCGATCAAGCCCGGCGAGCTCGACCTCGCGCGCCATCTTCTCGGCGACCGCCTCGTCATCGAGCGGCAGCCCGCTATCCAGCAGCGCCTTGGCGGTGGCACGATAGGTCAGCCCCGTATCGAGATGATGAAAGCCATATTCCTCGGCGATCCGGCGCGAGAGCGTGCCCTTGCCGGCCGCTGCCGGCCCGTCGATGGCGATGATGAACGTCATTTTCCAACCTGCATATGTATATGGTCGTCGTGCCTGGCGGCCCTGCAACCCTGAAACCTAATGGACTCCGCCTCGACGCCAAGTCTTTGCGCCAGATGCGGCTCCACGAATATCTTCTCGATACCGAAACCGCTCCCCTCACCGGCAAGCCAGCGGAGCGCCTCACGCATCCGCGCCTCTTCGAGCGGCCAGGGCCGCCATAGTGACTGCAGAAACGCCAAGTCCCACCGCAAGGTCAAGAGGGCGTTGCGATCGTCGCATGGAAGAACGCTTCCCGGACGCGGCTCTTCGAAGGCGAAGTAGCCGATCGGCGAACGTGTCGTCTTATCCAGGTATCTGCCGCCGGCATCCTGATAAAAGAACGCGACATCGAGCTTTCGGCCATCCGAGTGGGAGAGATGGGGAAACAGTGGGAAGCCATTGAAAAATGGAAAATTCGCGTCGAGGGCCAAGGTTGTGGTTCCGGGGAATGCCCGGTCCATATGCCGCGACAAAGCGACGGCTGCCTCCCTCAGTTCCGGAACGACATACTGGCGGTTCAGGACGCAGAAGAATGGCGACTGCATTCTGAGCCGCGATGTACCGTCGTCGAAACAGGGCAACGGAACCCGACCAAAGACCGGCGCCACAGCGTAGCTGAGCGTGCTCCCGGCTGCATAGAGGCCAAGAAAGAGTGCAAGAAATACGAGAAAGCCAGCTCTGCTTCGGCGCGCAATGCCAAGTGCAACAAGCCAGACAAGGCCGCCGATCTGCGTCAGCAACGTCAGGAGAACAACGACTGCGATTGTCAGCAGCCATCTGAGTTTTATCGCCGCCAGCGCCGTTGGCTTCACTCGACCACCGCCCCGAGCGTGGTCATCAGCTCAATATACCCCGGAAAGCTGGTCGCGATCATCGACGCATCATCGACGGCGACCGGGTATTCGGACACAAGCCCCATCACAAGGAAGCTCATGGCGATACGGTGATCGAGATGGGTCCTCACCACCCCGCCTGAAGCATTTCCGAGGCCCTTGCCGCCGGGGCGACCACGCACGACGAGCGAGGATCTGCCCTCATCGCAATCAACACCGTTGAGTTTCAGGCCCGCGGCAATGGCGGCGAGGCGATCGGACTCCTTCACGCGCAGCTCATCGAGACCATGCATGATGGTCGCGCCTTCGGCAAAGGCGGCGGCGATGGCGAGAATGGGATACTCATCGATCATCGAGGCGGCACGCTCTTCGGGGACCGTAACGCCTTTCAGTTCGGAATGGCGCACCCTCAGATCCGCCAGGTCTTCTCCGCCGGCCTGCCTGATTTCGATCACCTCGATGTCCCCGCCCATCTCCTGCAACGTCAGGATCAAGCCCGTGCGGGTCGGGTTCATAAGCACGTTCCGGATGGTGATGTCAGAACCCGGAACGACGAGCGCCGCGACCAGCGGGAAAGCCGCCGAGGACGGATCGCCGGGCACATCGATCTCCTGGGCGACGAGCCTGCCGCGGCCTTCGAGCAGGATGGTGCGGACACCGGTGGCATCGGTTTCCACCGAGAGTTCGGCGCCGAATCCGCGCAGCATGCGCTCCGCGTGGTCGCGGGTGATCACCGGCTCGATGACGGTGGTGATGCCGGGCGCATTGAGACCGGCGAAGAGCACCGCCGATTTCACCTGGGCAGACGCGACCGGCACCCGGTAGGTGACCGGCGTCGGCGTCTTCGGTCCGCGAAGGGTCACCGGCAGCCCGTCACCCATAGCTGCCTTTACCTGCACGCCCATCTCACGCAAGGGATCAAGCACGCGCGCCATCGGCCGCCGGCTGAGCGAGGCATCGCCGATGAAGGTCGTTTCGAAATCATAGACGCCGACGAGACCCATGATGAGGCGGCAACCGGTGCCGGCATTACCGAAATCAAGCGGCGCTTCCGGCGCAAGCAACGCACCATTGCCGACGCCGTTGACGATCCAGGTGTCGCCCTCCTTGCGGATCCTGGCACCCATCGCCTGCATGGCCCGGCCGGTGGCGATCACATCCTCGCCTTCGAGCAGGCCGGTGATACGCGTTTCGCCGGCGGCAAGCCCGCCCAGCATCAGCGACCGATGCGATATCGACTTGTCGCCGGGAATTCGGACCGTACCCTTAAGGCCGTCTGATTTGCGGGCGGTGGCAGGGCTTTGGCCCAATCCTTGCGACATGCGGAATCCTCGAAACATGCAAGACAGTGTCGCGCGCTCAAGTCGCGCCAACGTCGCGGCGGCAGCTGAATGGCTGACTGTTTTTATTCTTAGACCGGATAGGATTGAAGAAGACAATGCAACTCGTAAGGCGTCCTTGCAGGCCGGCGCCTGCTGTCGGCAGCACTCCTGCCACAACCCCTGCTGCATACTTCCTTAAATCGCGGCGAGCGGCCATCCTTGCGCGCCGGAAAGCCCGTGACACAGGGCCTTGCAAGTTTTGCCTTTGACAGATGCGGTCAAGATGATTATGGGGACCGGCTAATCATCATAAGCTTGATACCCTTTCCACCCGCCGGTTTTCGGCAAGAGCCGGCTCGGCCGGCCATTCAAGAGGCTTTGACAGTGGCAAAACCGGAACTTGGAACAAAGCGCATCGACCCGGAAACCGGGCGCAAATTCTACGATCTGAACCGTGATCCGATCGTTTCGCCTTACACCGGCAAGTCCTATCCGCTGAACTTCTTCGAAGAAACCTCGGTCGCCAAGGTGCTCGAGAAGGAAGAAGAAGAAGACGTCACGGAAGTCGATGCAGAGAACACCGAAGTCGAACTCGTTTCGCTCGAGGATGCCGATGATGAGGCAGCGGGCGGCGACGACCTGCCGGATCTCGGCGACGACGATGTCGAGATCGACGGTGACGACGACGACACCTTCCTCGAAGCCGACGAAGACGAAGACGACGACGACATGAGCGGCCTCATCGGCGTCTCCGACGACGAAGAAGACGTCTAAGCGCTTCAAATGACATGGGAATGCTCCCGTCCTCGGCCTATAGGGCCCGGACGGGAGAAAATCGGCCCGGACTAGAAATAAATCCACAGGCCACGCATTTTTCGGCTTGCCATCCTCAAAAAGGGGAAGTAATAAGCCGCCACTCGCCGGACACAACAGGCCGACGAATTTCCCGGACCGGCCTAGCCGGAACCCGATATGGGGCTATAGCTCAGCTGGGAGAGCGCTTGCATGGCATGCAAGAGGTCAGCGGTTCGATCCCGCTTAGCTCCACCAAATTTCTTCTTCGATTGATGACCAATGGACCTTCAAGGTCCCTCACTGCTTTCCAACTCGTCCAGCGAATCCAGGATCATCGTCAGCAACCGGATGATGTCGGCCGACTCGAGCAGGGCGTTGCGGATTTCGCGTTCCGATCGGTTGGGCGCGGAGGCGGCAATGTCGAGCAGAACATTGGTGACATCGGGGGCATCGGTGTTGGGTTCCATGCCGGTCTGTTCGCGCATGCAGCGGATCAGCGCCACTGCGCCTTCGAGCAACCGTTGTGCCTGCACCGGGGTGAGTTCATGGACCTCATTGGCGGCACGAAACAGCTGGGATCTGAAGCCCGATATCGTGGTCATCCCCCGGATGATACTCCTTTCGGCTTCAAATGAAAGTGGTGGCCGGACCCATCTGTGCAACGTTCGGATGAACAGGTTACGCGAGCGACCTTGCGCGAAGGCGAACAAGACGGCCAAGCCGCACAGTCACACGTCGGTGCAGCCGGCCCCTCCATCGCGTGTTTATAATTTGTTAAGCATCGGAACGCAGAAGCTGATGCCATGTTCCTGATCTCGAAAATCTTCTGGCTGGCCGCACAGCCGCTGTCGTTCTCGTTCTTCGCCGCCCTTGCCGGGCTGCTGGCGACGGCGGCGGGCATGCGCCGCACCGGCGGCTTCCTTGGCGGGCTTGGCGCGCTGGTGCTCTTCGTCAGCCTGTTCACCACCGCCGGCCCCTACGCCCTCCAGGCGCTCGAAGACCGCTTCGCGCGCCCCTCGCCATCACCTGCAACGCTCTCCTGCATCATCGTGCTTGGCGGCGCCTTCGAGAACGAGGTGATGGCAGGCCGCGGCGGCATGGAATTCAACCAGGCGGCGGACCGCTTCATCGAGACGGTGGCGCTCGCAAAACGCTACCCCGAGGCGCGTATTCTGGTTTCCGGCGGTGACGGCTCCTTCAGCGGCGCCTATGCCGGCGACGCCGAGGCTTCGCAGGGTTTCCTCGCTGCATTCGGCGTCGGCGGCGAACGGCTGATTCGCGAAGAACAGTCGCGCACAACGTTCGAGAACGCCCGCAACACCAAGGATCTGCTGGCTGCGAATGGGCTCTCGAATTGCGCACTCGTCACCTCCGCCTTCCATATGCCCCGTTCGGTCGGGCTCTTCCGCGCGCTCGACATCCCGGTCATTCCCTGGCCGACGGATTACCGCACCAGCGGCAAGCTTGGCCTTAGCTTCGACTTCACCCAGCCGTCGCTCAACGCACAATTGACGACGACGGCGGTGCGCGAATGGATCGGCCTCCTCGCCTATCACCTTGCCGGCCGGACACCCTCGATCCTGCCGGCGCCCTGAGAGTTGACGGCGGGGCCCGAGATAGCCCAGCTTCAAAGCGAACCGCCGAATCTTGCCCGGAGCGCCCATGCCGATCCTCGAAATCCTCGACTACGCCGGTGTGGCCGTCTTCGCAGCGACCGGAGCGCTGTCGGCGTCACGCAAGCAGCTCGACATCATCGGCTATCTCTTCCTCGCCTCGGTGACCGGGATCGGCGGCGGCACGATGCGCGATGTCGTTTTGGGCGCGACACCGGTCTTCTGGGTCACCAACCCGACCTATCTTCTGGTCTGCGTCACCGTGGCGGTCATCCTCTTCTTCACCGCCCATCTCTTCGGCTCGCGCTACCGGGTCCTCGTCTGGCTCGATGCGATCGGCCTTTCAGCCTATTGCGTCATGGGTGCTGCGAAGGGATTTGCGGCCACGGGCTCAGCGGGTGTCGCGCTGGTCACCGGCATGCTGACGGCCACCTTCGGCGGCATCCTGCGCGATCTGCTCGCCGGGGAACCCTCGGTGCTGCTGCGGCCGGAAGTCTATGTCACCGCCGCGCTGATAGGCGCTGGCGCCTTCGTGCTTGCAACGATGGCTGGCCTGCCGCTTGCGGCGGCATCGACGCTCGGGGTGATTTCCGCCTTCGCCGTGCGCGGCGGTGCGCTCAAGTTCGGCTGGACGCTGCCGACGGGCAAGGCGCAGCCGGGCAGAGATCCCGATGATGTGATGTGAATGCGCTTATGCGCCTGATCGGCGCGAACGCTACGCGATCAATTTATTTTAAGGATTGCCGTGCCGGCTCGCTTGAAGACACGCGATTGCCAGCGGAACCCCGTTTCGCGCTTTTCCTGGAATTGCGCTGAGATCAGCGACCGTTCTTGCGGCGCAGACGGATCACCACGTCGACATGCGAAATCTCCATGCCCTCGGGCGGCTCCGGGAGATTGTCGATCTGAATGTTGCTGACGGGGATATCGAGAACCTCGTTCTGGCCCTCGACGAAGAAATGATGGTGATCCGACACATTGGTGTCGAAATAGGTCTTGGCGCTTTCCACCGCCAGGACACGGATCATGCCGGCCTCGGTGAACTGGTGCAGCGTATTGTAGACGGTTGCGAGCGAAACGGGCACCCCGGCCATGACAGCCTCCTCGTGCAGTTCCTCGACGGTCAGGTGACGGTCACCCTTGGCAAAGATCAGATCGGCGAGGGCAACGCGCTGACGGGTCGGACGCAGGCCTGAGTGGCGCAGCCTTTCTTCCGAACTCACTTCTGTTGCTTTCGTCATCAAGGGTCGTTCCATGTATCCCGGCGAAAATCACAATACTTCCGTTGCGATATAACTTTTGCGCCCCGCGCTTTCAATAGATTCTCGGTCAAACATGCGTTGCAAAGCCCGAAAAACCGGTCAAACTCGGGGAAGGCTGGCAATTAACTCTGGTCGCGCCCACATTGATCCTGTAAGCGACGGCGGAACGAAAACGCCATCTGAGGCGGCGGTGATCTGGCCGGAAACGAGAAGGTCCGGGTTCGCCACGCTTCATTTCAAGCCGAACTTGCTCTAAAGCAGATCGGACAACACGTTAAGTCATTCGGGGAAGCATCCATTCATGACCACCAGACAATCCAGCTTCAGCTACGAGGAAATCCTGGCCTGCGGCCGTGGCGAGTTGTTTGGCCCTGGCAACGCGCAGCTGCCGCTGCCGCCGATGCTGATGGTTCATCGCATCACCGAGATTTCCGAAACGGGTGGTGCCTTTGACAAGGGTTATCTGCGCGCCGAATACGACGTGCGCCCCGATGACTGGTATTTTCCCTGCCACTTCCAGGGCAATCCGATCATGCCGGGCTGCCTCGGCCTCGACGGCATGTGGCAATTGACCGGCTTCTACCTCGGCTGGCTCGGCGAGCCTGGCCGCGGCATGGCGCTTTCCACCGGCGAAGTGAAGTTCAAGGGCATGGTTCGTCCCCACACCAAGCTTCTCGAATACGGCATCGACTTCAAGCGCGTCATGCGCGGCCGGCTCGTGCTTGGCACCGCCGACGGCTGGCTGAAGGCCGATGGCGAGACTATCTATCAGGCAACCGACCTGCGCGTCGGTCTGTCCAAGGATAAGGCCGAGTAGTCCAGGCCTGCCTGCACCGAACGAAATAAAGAAAAGGTCAGTATCATGAGACGGGTTGTTGTCACGGGCCTCGGCATCGTTTCCTCGATCGGAAACAACGCGGACGAAGTCACGGCGTCGCTGCGCGATGCAAAGTCGGGCATCACGTTTTCTCCCGATTTCGCGGAAAACGGCTTCAAGTGCCAGGTCTGGGGCGCCCCGTCGCTCGATCCGACCGAGCTCGTCGACCGTCGCGCCATGCGCTTCCTGTCGCAGGGCGGCGCCTGGAACCACGTGGCGATGAAACAGGCGATCGCCGACTCCGGCCTCGAAGAAACCGTCGTTGCCCGCAACGAGCGCACCGGCATCATCATGGGCTCGGGCGGTCCGTCCACCCGCACGATCGT
Source organism: Sinorhizobium sp. NFACC03 (assembly GCF_900103435.1). Taxonomy (NCBI): domain Bacteria; kingdom Pseudomonadati; phylum Pseudomonadota; class Alphaproteobacteria; order Hyphomicrobiales; family Rhizobiaceae; genus Sinorhizobium; species Sinorhizobium sp. NFACC03. The sequence goes on along the minus strand of NZ_FMXF01000017.1, from coordinate 72,614 downwards.
CGAAGCCGCCGACGTCACCCGCAAGAATGTGAGCCCGAAGCGCATCGGCCCGTTCGCCGTTCCGAAAGCGATGTCGTCCACGGCATCCGCGACGCTCGCCACCTGGTTCCAGATCCACGGCGTCAATTACTCGATCTCCTCGGCCTGCTCGACCTCGGCGCACTGCATCGGCAATGCTGCCGAGATGATCCAGTGGGGCAAGCAGGACGTGATGTTTGCCGGCGGTCACGAGGATCTCGACTGGACCATGTCCAACCTCTTCGACGCCATGGGCGCCATGTCCTCGAAATACAACGAGACGCCGGCGACCGCGTCCCGTGCCTATGACGTCAACCGCGACGGTTTCGTCATTGCCGGCGGCGCCGGCGTTCTCGTTCTCGAAGAGCTTGAGCACGCCAAGGCCCGCGGTGCGAAGATCTACGCCGAAATCGTCGGCTACGGCGCGACCTCCGACGGCTACGACATGGTGGCTCCCTCGGGCGAAGGCGCGATCCGCTGCATGCGCCAGGCGCTTTCGACGGTGAAGGGCGATGTCGACTACATCAACACCCACGGCACCTCGACGCCGGTTGGCGACAGCAAGGAAATCGGCGCGATCCGCGAAGTGTTCGGCAGCAAGATGCCGCATATCCAGTCGACCAAGTCGCTGACCGGCCACTCGCTGGGTGCTGCAGGCGTGCAGGAATCGATCTACGGCCTCCTGATGATGCAGGCCGGCTTCATCGGCGAAAGCGCGCATATCACCGAACTCGACCCGGAATTCGATGGCGTTCCGATCGTTCGCAAACGCATCGACAATGCCAAGATCGATACGGTTCTGTCGAACTCCTTCGGCTTCGGCGGCACCAATGCGACGCTCGTCTTCCAGCGCTACAACGGATAACACCATGACGGGACTGATGACCGGAAAGCGTGGCCTCATCATGGGTGTGGCCAACAGCCATTCCATTGCCTGGGGCATTTCCAAGGCGCTTGCGGCGCAAGGGGCGGAACTCGCCTTCACCTACCAGGGCGAAGCTCTCGGCAAGCGCGTCAAGCCGCTCGCCGCCGAGCTCGGCTCGGACTTCCTGCTGCCTTGCGATGTCGAAGACATTGCGTCCGTCGATGCCGTCATCGATGCGATCAAGGAACGCTGGGGCAATCTCGACTTCATCGTGCATGCCATCGGCTTCTCCGACAAGAACGAGCTGAAGGGCCTCTATGCCGACACCTCGCGCGACAATTTCAGCCGCACGATGGTGATCTCCTGCTTCTCCTTCACCGAAATCGCCAAGCGTGCTGCCGAGCTGATGAATGACGGCGGCTCGATGCTGACGCTGACCTATGGCGGCTCGATGCGCGTCATGCCGAACTACAACGTCATGGGCGTTGCCAAGGCGGCGCTCGAGGCTTCCGTGCGTTACCTAGCGGCGGACTACGGCGTGCGCGGAATTCGCGTCAACGCGATCTCCGCCGGCCCGATCCGCACCCTTGCCGGCGCCGGTATTTCCGACGCCCGGGCGATGCTCTCCTGGCAGCAGAAGAATTCGCCGCTGCGTCGTACTGTCACCATCGACGACGTCGGCAATTCCGCGCTCTACCTGCTTTCGGACCTGTCGCGCGGCGTCACCGGCGAAATCCACTACGTCGATTCCGGCTACAACATCACCTCGATGCCGGCGCTCGACACGTTGCGGACGGCCGACGTCGAGTAACACCCTCAACCGACCGGAAAACGGAACAAAGCCCGCGGATCGGCCTCGATCCGCGGGCTTTGTCATTCATGAGCCGCTCAGGGAAATAGAAACAGTGCGAGCACGGCGACCACGATCGCCAGCACGATGAACCCCGTGTGCGTGCGCCGCCCCGGCTCCAGCGGCAGGTGATAAAGGCTCTTCAGGAATGACATGGGTACCTCGGAGGTCGCTCCATGTCCCTCGGCATGCTTGATGTCCTTGGCGACAGCCTCGGCCGCGTCCTCGGTCAAAGGCGGCCTGTTCACTCCCCACGTCATGGCACTCATCCTCCGACGAGAAATACCGACGGCGTCATGGTGAGCCCGAACAGGGGCGATGGCAACAGGCAAACTGTCGCTGCCCGTTGGCCGGGGCGAGAGACCCGGAACGAAAAAAGCCGGGCGATTGGCCCGGCTCCTTGCTTAATCCTTGATGGGCTTCAGCGCTTCGCCCAGAGCACCTTGAAACGGGCGTTGCGGCAGGTTTCGCCGTATTCCTTGGAATTCTCGGCCAGTACCTGCTCGTAGGGCAGGCCGCGGTTGGCGACCAGCATCAGCTTTCCGCCCTGCTTCAGCGCCTTCAGCGCCGTCTTGATGATGGCAATGCCAAGCGCCGGCTCGGCGGCGTGGGCCTCATGGAAGGGCGGATTCATGACGATGAGATCATACTTGTCGCGCGGCTCTTCGCTCGTCAGGTCGAACCAGTGGAAGCGCGCCGGCGTCGACGGCACGTTTGCCATCATGTTGACGCGCGCAGCTTCGAGCGACTCATGGTCGGCTTCGAAGAGATCGACGCCCTTGAGGCCCGGCGAGGCTTCAGCGAGCTTGACAGCGAGATAGCCCCAGCCGGCGCCGAAATCGGCGGCATGGCCGTGGAAATCGTTCGGCAGACGCGAGGCGAGCAGTTCCGAACCCGCGTCGATGCGGTCGTGCGAGAACATGCCCGGCGAAGCCTCGAACAGGCCATCGACGCGTACCGGCACCTTGGCGAGCTTGTGCACCGCGTCGGTGACGTCTTCGGGACGGGTGAACCAGAAGGCGACGCCGTGATATTTCGGCAGATGATCGCCGTCCCATTCGAACTTGGCGATCCGCTTCTTCAGCGACTGGATGCCGTCTTCCTTGCCGCCGGCAACGACGATCAGGCCGCCCTCGCGGGTGCGCTTCAGCGCCTCGGCGATCCGGTCCTCATTCTCGCCCTTGTGCTTGCCACAGAGCACCAGCGTGACGTCGTAGTCCTCGCCGGTGATCTCGGGCGTCACATCGGCGCGCATGGCCTCCAGGGCGCGATAGAGCGGCCGCAGCGGCTGAACGGCGGCGATCGAGGCTTCGAAGCCCTTGGGCAGCCTGTAGCCCGCCTCAGCGCCGAGAAAGAGAACACGCTCGCCTTCGCCCGGGGGGTCGATCACACCGCTATCGAACGGGTAAAACAGGGTCTTCAACGCATCTCGGCTCATCGGTCTATCCGTCATCTTCCTACAAGAAAGGGGCGCGGAGCGTTCCGCCCCGCGCCCCGAATGCATTCGGGTGAAGCTCGCTTATTCGGCGGCTTCGCCGTCGCCCTTCTTCTCAGACTTCTCGGCAGCAACTTCCTTGCCGGTGGCCTGGTCGACGACCTTCATGGAAAGGCGAACCTTGCCACGCTCGTCGAAGCCCATGAGCTTGACCCAGACCTTGTCGCCTTCCTTGACGACGTCGGTCGTCTTGGCAACGCGCTCGGAAGCGAGCTGAGAGATGTGGACGAGGCCGTCGCGGGCGCCGAAGAAGTTGACGAAGGCGCCGAAGTCGGCGGTCTTCACAACGGTACCTTCATAGATCTGGCCAACTTCCGGCTCGGCGACGATCGAGTGGATCCACTTGCGGGCCGCTTCGATTTCCTTGCCCGACGAGGAGGCGATCTTCACGGTGCCGTCGTCTTCGATGTTGATCTTCGCGCCGGTCTTCTCAACGATTTCGCGGATGACCTTGCCGCCGGAGCCGATGACTTCGCGGATCTTGTCGACCGGGATGTTCATGACTTCGATGCGCGGAGCGAACTCGCCGAGCTGGCCACGGCTTTCGGAAATGGCCTTGGCCATTTCGCCGAGGATGTGGAGACGGCCGCCCTTGGCCTGGTTGAGCGCAATGCCCATGATCTCTTCGGTGATGCCCTCGATCTTGATGTCCATCTGGAGCGAGGTGATACCAGCGTCGGTACCGGCAACCTTGAAGTCCATGTCGCCGAGGTGGTCTTCGTCGCCGAGGATGTCGGAGAGAACGGCGAAGCGCTCATCTTCCTTGATCAGGCCCATGGCGATACCGGCAACCGGCTTTGCCAGCGGAACGCCGGCGTCCATGAGAGCGAGCGAGGTGCCGCAAACCGTCGCCATCGACGACGAGCCGTTGGATTCGGTGATCTCGGATACGACACGCAGTGTGTAGGGGAACTGCTCGGCTTCCGGCAGCATCGGGCGAATAGCGCGCCAGGCGAGCTTGCCGTGACCGATTTCTCGACGGCCCGGGGAGCCCATGCGACCGGTTTCGCCGACCGAGAAGGGCGGGAAGTTGTAGTGCAGCATGAAGCGTTCTTTGTACATGCCGGTCAGGCTGTCGACGTACTGTTCGTCTTCGCCGGTGCCGAGCGTGGCAACGACGATCGCCTGCGTCTCACCGCGGGTGAAGAGCGCCGAACCGTGGGTACGCGGCAGAAGGCCGACTTCCGAGACGATCGGACGAACGGTTTCCAGATCGCGGCCGTCGATACGGCTCTTGGTGTCGAGGATGTTCCAGCGAACGATCTTGGCCTGCAGGTGCTTGAAGACGGCGCCGATGACTTCAGCGGTGTACTTGGGCTCCGCACCTTCCGGGAAGAAGTGTGCCTTTACCTTCGCCTTGACGGCATCGACGGCAGCGTAGCGGGCAGCCTTTTCGGTGATCTTGTAGGCGTCGCGCAGTTCGGCTTCGGCCATGCCGAGCATTTCGGCTTCGAGCGCGGAATGATCTTCCGGTTCGAATTCGCGCGGCTCCTTGGCAGCGACTTCAGCGAGCTTGATGATCGCGTCGATGACCGGCTGGAAGCCCTTCTGACCGAAGACGACGGCGCCGAGCATGACGTCTTCAGCCAGTTCCTTGGCTTCCGATTCGACCATCAGCACCGCTTCCTGGGTGCCGGCGACAACGAGGTCGAGCGTCGATTCGTCCATCTCGTCGAGATGCGGGTTCAGCACGTACTGGCCGTTGATGTAGCCGACGCGCGCGCCGCCGATCGGGCCCATGAACGGGACGCCCGACAGCGTCAGCGCTGCGGAAGCGGCAACCATCGACAGAACGTCGGGGTTGTTTTCGAGGTCATGCTGCATGACCGTGACGATGACCTGGGTATCGTTCTTGTAGCCATCGGGGAAAAGCGGACGGATCGGACGGTCGATCAGGCGCGAAACGAGCGTTTCGTTTTCGCTCGGACGGCCTTCGCGCTTGAAGTAGCCACCCGGGATCTTGCCGGCAGCGTAGGTCTTTTCCTGGTAGTTGACGGTCAGCGGGAAGAAGTCCTGGCCCGGCTTCGGCGACTTGGCCGAAACGACGGTGGCGAGAACGACGGTTTCGCCGTAGGTGGCGATGACGGCGCCGTCAGCCTGACGGGCGACCTTGCCGGTTTCGAGCTTGAGCGGACGCCCAGCCCATTCGATTTCAACCTTGTGGGTATCGAACATGTTCTGTCCTTCATGTGCGGCGGACCTTTCCGCGGCTGTTGCAGCGCGGGTGGTCGAGGGGCCGCATGAAATGGCGCATCACGGGCAAGACAACGGGAGGCTTCACGCTTGAAATCGGCTTGTTTCCGCTTCACCGCGCCGCTTATCTGCGGCGTTCCGGCAAGCAGAGCCGAAGCATCCTGCAATCCTGCCCCATGACGGGCCATCGGTTGATCCGCGATACCGGCCCATCCGGTTCGCTGGATTCTCTCCTGGTACCACGCTTCCTAAGCGGCCGGAGAGATCATTGCTTGAGCGTTGAACGCTCCATAAAAAAGCCGGCGGGCCGCAAAGACCCGCCGGATAAGTCGCTTAGCGACGGATGCCCAGGGCACCGATCAGCTTGGTGTAGCGCGCTTCGTCTTTCTTCTTCAGATAGTCGAGGAGCGAACGACGGCTGGAAACCATTGCGAGCAGACCACGGCGGGAATGGTTATCCTTCTTGTGGCCCTTGAAGTGTTCGGTCAGGTTGTTGATCCGTTCCGTCAGGATAGCAACCTGGACTTCCGGAGAACCGGTGTCGCCTTCAACGGTTGCAAATTCCTTGATGAGCTGAGCCTTACGCTCTGCAGCAATCGACATCGGATGATCCTTTCGATTTCGAGGATTTAGGGACGCCGTCAGCCGGGATGTCGTCCAGCTGCGGCCGTGAATGCAACGGGCATGCGCCTTTTGCTGGCGTGCCTATAAACGAATTGGATGAAAAAGGAAAGGGTCATGGACCTGCACCCCGATGGGCTTCCGGAGGGCCTCGGAAGCTTGTCGGTCGCGGCCGATTTCCGACGGTCGCGATCGACGCTCCGGCCGACCTTCGCGCCGTTTTTAAAGGGGCCCATCCGCATTCACGAATCTTCGTCCTTCGCCTCGCGCGGAATGGTGATCCGCCACTCGATGCCATCGGCATGCATCACCCGCTCCAGCGCGGCGTTCAGCGCCATGCCGAGCATGCGCTCCAGCACCAGTGTTCCGAAGCCCTTGCGGACCGGATCGGAGGGCTTGTCGGCGAGATCCGCGCCCTCCTCCCGCCAGCGAATGGCAATGCCTTCATCCTCCAGCGACCAGCTCAGCTTGACGACCCCGGTGGTGTTGGCGAGCGCTCCGTATTTGGTGGCGTTGGTCGCGAGCTCGTGCAGGGCCATGCCGAGGGTCTGGGCGATCTGCGTGTCGAGCCTCAGAGCCGGGCCGGAGAAGATCACGCGCTTCGGATCGTCAGGCGTAAACGGCTGCAACTGGTTCTGGGCGAGCTCGCGGAAATCGACCCCTTGCGCGGCGTTGGTGATCATCAGGTCGGTGGAGCGCGCGAGTCCGGCAATGCGCTTGCGGAAGCTGTCGGCGAAGTCCGACGCGCTCTCGGCCGAATAGACCGATTGGTTCAGCATCGACTGGATGACGGTAAGCTGGTTCTTCGAGCGATGCGCCACCTCGCGCATGAGGAAGCGGATCTCGTTTTCAGCCTTGCCGCGCGCCGCCGCTGCCCGTGCGAGCGCTGCCGAGACCTGCTCGACCTCCGAGATCATGTGCGGCCGCGATTCGATCCGTTCGCCGGCGCCGAGACGGCGCGCATCCTGCGCCACGAGCTTGACGCCCTGCGACAACAGCCGCGCAATCGCCAGCGAGCCGGCAATCGCGATGCCCGCGAAGATGATGCCGCCGAGCGACAGCCACAGGAACGACCAGACGGCCGGTGCATCGACGGTCGCGCTAGGCGCCCAGGCGATGATCCGCCATCCCGTGACGACGGAAAACTCGGTCGCGACGCGATATTTAGTGCCGTTTTCCTTGATGTTGCGGACACCGATGCTGATCGCCGGCACCTTGTCGAGGAAGAATGGTTCCCCGGCCTTGACGGCCGCATCCGACGAGATGATGACCTTGCCTGCGCCATCGACGAGTGCCGCGTTCCAACCGGGAGAAAGCGTGTCGCGGTTGACGGCCTTGGCCATGTTCTCGGCGTTTTGCGTCAGCGTCAGCAGATACTCCTCACCGGTCGCCAATTTCGCCGGCAGATAGACGTTGAAAACCCACTTTCCCGCGGTCTGGCCAAAGAAGACGTTGGAGACGAGCGGCGCACCATTGTTGGTGAAGGCCCGCTCGACCGAGCCCGTATCCGAGGCTTTGCTGAGTTGCGCACCGAAAGGCACCCTGGTGTTGAGCCGCTGGTTGTGCTTGCGGTCGATGACGATCAGGTAGGAGTCCGTTTCGGCGAGCGCCGTGGCGGCCCTGCGGTAGAAGGCCTCCATATTGCCGTCTTCGATCTCTTGCGATGTCGACAGCACCTTGAGCGTCGTCAGCATGCCCTCGATGTCACGTTCGACGATGCGCGTCACCGACCCGGTCGAAGCCTGCAGCAGCGCCGTGATCACCTGTTCCTGCTGGTCGACGCTGCGCTTCAGCACGACGAGCGAAAAAATGAAGGCCGGAACGATGGCCACCAGGAGCAGCGACGTCAGATAAAAACTGAACGGCCGGGTCAGGCGATGACGAACGAGATCGACGATCGTCGCCAGACCGTTCGTAGCCTTCCGCTTTTCTTCGTCCAGCACGCCCGTCACCTCAGTCGCCCTTCTTCGTTCCGCGCCGGCACACAGCCGCTTTCGGCGCGCGCCGCGGGAGACGGTGCGATCGCCAATCGGCTCCGGAGCACGGGACGGAAACGGAATCACCTCGGATGGATTGGAAGCCCATGCCGGGGATCATGCGTCAAGGATGGGGCAAAGGCAAACGCTTCCGGGCGCTTAGCCGGTGGCGAAAACACGCTTCGGGCGGAACTCACCCTCGGCGATCTCACCGATGGCGACCAGCTTGCCGCGTGCCGTCGCATAGGCTTCAGGCGTCGCAAGCGGCGCATCGCGGCCGCGCAGGATGATGGGATTGCCCATTCTCAGGCGGTGCGCCTGATCATCGTTGACGGCAACATGCGGAAGGTTAGAAAGCGCTTCACCGGTCTCGATCAGATAGGCGTCGAGCGCCGCCAGGCGTTCTTCGTCGCTCTCGATTTTCTCCAGCGCCACCAGATCGGCGAGCGGCACCATGTCCTCTTCACCAAACGGTGCGACAAAGGTGCGGCGCAGCGAGGCGATGTGGCCGAAACAACCGAGATCGCGGCCCATGTCACGGGCGAGCGAACGCACATAGGTGCCCTTGCCGCACTCGATTTCGAAATGCGCGAGATTGGGAGCGGCACCCAAGAGCGTCAGGCGGTGCACCTCGACCTCACGAGCCGGAATCTCGACCGTTTCGCCATCGCGGGCGAGGTCGTAGGCACGCTCGCCGTCGATCTTGATCGCAGAGAACTGCGGCGGCACCTGGCTGATGACGCCGGTATATTTCGGCAGCAGCGCGCGGATCGCCTCTTCGTTCGGTCGTTCGGTCGAGGAATGCGTAACCTCGCCTTCGAGATCGTCGGTCGAGCGTTCCTCGCCCCAGGCAACGGTGAATTCGTAGATCTTGCGGCCGTCCATCACGTAAGGAACGGTCTTCGTCGCATCACCGAGTGCAATCGGCAGCATACCGGAGGCCAACGGGTCGAGCGTGCCGGCATGGCCGGCCTTTTGGGCCTTGAACAGCCACTTGATCTTCGAGACGGCTTCAGTGGAGCCGAAGTCGAGCGGCTTGTCGAGGATCAGCCAGCCCGAGATCGGGCGGCCCTTGGGCTTACGCGGTTTGGACATGAAATCTACTATTCTTCGTCTTCGCTGGACTGGTCGAGATCGCGGCTGACTTCCGGCGAACGCAGCAGCTCATCGATCTTCTTGTAGTTGTCGAAGCTCGTATCGTCGCGGAAACGAACGTCGGGCATGTATTTCATCTGCCGAAGCTGGGGGCCGAGGCGGCCGCGGATGTACTTGGCATTGCGGTTCAGCGCGTCGATGACTTCGTCATGGTTGGGCACGCCGAGCGGCGTGACATAGGCCGTGGCGATCTTCAGATCCGGCGACATGCGCACTTCCGAGATCGCGATGACGGTCTTCTCGATCACGGGATCGCGAACCTCGCCGCGCTGCAGAACCTGGGTGATGGCAGCGCGCACCTGTTCGCCGACGCGCAGCATGCGCTGTGAAGGGGCAGAGGATGTGGCTTTGGTCATGGACGGTACCTCAAAAAAATGCGAGCGCCGAAGGACAACCCGGCGCCCGCATAATCTCTAATCGGACGGTTCTTAAAGCGTCCGCGTGATGTGCTCTACGCGGAAGCACTCGATCGTATCGCCGGCGCGGATGTCTTCGTAGTTCTCGAAGGCCATACCGCACTCCTGACCGACGTTGACTTCCGAGACTTCGTCCTTGAAGCGCTTGAGGGTCTTGAGCTTGCCTTCGTGGATAACGACGTTGTCGCGAACCAGACGGACGCCGACGCCACGCTCGACCTTGCCCTCGGTGACGCGGCAACCCGCGACCTTGCCGACCTTGGTGATGTTGAACACCTCCAGGATCTCGGCGTTGCCGAGGAAGGTTTCGCGGCGCTCCGGCGAGAGCAGACCCGACATCGCCGCCTTCACGTCATCGACCAGATCGTAGATGATGTTGTAGTAGCGGATCTCGATGCCGGCGCGCTCGGCGGCCGAACGGGCCTGCGCGTTGGCGCGGACGTTGAAGCCGATGATCGCTGCGTTCGACGCCTCGGCGAGCGAGATGTCGGACTCGGTGATACCACCGGCACCCGAATGCACGATGCGGGCACGCACTTCGTCGGTTCCGAGCTTGTCGAGAGCACCGGCGATCGCTTCGATCGAACCCTGCACGTCGCCCTTGATGACCAGCGGGAACTCCTTGAGACCGGAGGTCTGGAGCTGGGTCATCATCTGCTCGAGCGAGCCGCGCGAGCCGGACTGACGGGCAACCTGCTTCTCACGGGCGAGCCGCTGGCGGTACTCGGAGATCTCGCGGGCGCGGCTTTCGTTCTCGACGACGGCGAACTTGTCGCCGGCAGCCGGTGTTCCGGACAGGCCGAGAACCTCGACCGGCATCGACGGACCGGCTTCCTTGACGTGTTCACCCTTGTCGTTGACCAGAGCGCGCACACGGCCCCACTGGTCGCCGGCGACGATGATCTGGCCAGGACGCAGCGTGCCCTTCTGGACGAGGACGGTTGCAACCGCACCGCGACCACGGTCAAGCTCGGCTTCAACCACCGTACCTTCGGCCGTCCGGTTCGGATTGGCGCGCAAGTCGAGGATTTCGGACTGCAGCAGGATCGCTTCCAGCAGCTTGTCGAGGTTGGTGCCGTTCTTCGCGGAGACTTCCACGTCGAGAACTTCACCGCCCATGGATTCGACAAAGACTTCGTGCTGCAGCAGCTCGGTGCGAACCTTCTGCGGGTTCGCCGTCGGCTTGTCGACCTTGTTGATCGCCACGATGATCGGAACACCGGCCGCCTTGGCGTGGTTGATCGATTCGATCGTCTGCGGCATCACGCTGTCGTCGGCCGCAACCACCAGGATCGCGATGTCGGTCGCCTGGGCACCGCGGGCACGCATGGCGGTGAACGCCGCGTGGCCGGGGGTGTCGATGAAGGTGATCTTGTTGCCGTTCTGCTCGACCTGATAGGCGCCGATGTGCTGGGTGATGCCACCAGCTTCGCCGGCCACCACGTTGGCGTGGCGGATCGCATCGAGCAGCGAGGTCTTGCCGTGGTCGACGTGCCCCATGATCGTGACGATCGGCGGACGCGGCAGCAGTTCCTCGTCGGAATCGGTCACGTTGAAGATGCCTTCCTCGACGTCGGATTCCGAGACGCGCTTGACCGTGTGGCCGAATTCGCCGGCGATGAGTTCAGCCATATCGGCGTCGATCAGATCGCCGGGCTTCATCATCTGGCCTTCCTTCATCAGGTACTTGATGACGTCGACGGCGCGTTCAGACATGCGCTGCGACAGTTCCTGAATGGTGATGGTCTCAGGCAGGATGACTTCGCGCGAGATCTTCTCGCGGGTTTCCTGCATCTGGCTGCGCTTAAACTTCTCCTGGCGGCGACGCATGGCCGACAGCGAACGGGCGCGCTGGCCGCCATCCTCGTCGACGGCAGCGGTCAGCGTCAGCTTGCCCTGGCGACGACCGTCGTCGGCCTTCGGGCGGGCAGGAACCTTGGCAGGCTCGGGACGCACGACCTTGCCGCGTGCCGGGCCTGCGCCCGAACGCGGACCACGATCGTCATCCTTTTCGTTGTCGACCTTACGGCCGCGCAGAGCGCCGGCCGGAGCCGGGGTCGGAAGTCCAGTTGCCGCTTCAGCAGGCCGTGCAGCCTGCGGGCGGTTGTCGACGCGACGCTCAGTGGAAGCCGGTGCGCGAGCTGCCACGGGGCGCTCTTCGACAACCTCTTCGGCCTTTGCTTCAGGCTCGACAGCCGGGCGGGCCGCTTCTTCAGCGGCGCGGCGTGCGGCCTCTTCCTTCTCCTGAAGGAGACGGGCTTCTTCCTCGCGCTTGCGGCGTGCTTCGTTCTCGGCGCGGATGACCGCTTCTTCGGCATCGCGGATCTGCGCTTCGGCGAGAGCACGGCGGCGCGCATCGATCTCACCGGCGGAAAGCTGGTTCAGAACGACACCCACACGCGGACGGTTGGCCTGATTGGCTTCCTGGCGCGTCGAGTGCTGCTGCGGCTGCGGGGCCGGGCGGCCGGAAGGCTGCGGCTGAGCCGGACGCTGTTCGACCGGGCGTGCTGCAGGAGCCGCGGCGACCGGCGTGATCGGACGCTCGTCCTTGGGGCGATGGAAGGGGCGTTTCTTGGTTTCGACCACGACCGCCTTGGTGCGGCCACGGCCCATGTCCTGACGCACGGTCCCCTGCGAAACCCCGTGGGGTTTCAGGGTCAGCGTCTTCTTGCCTGCTGCGCTGCCTGTCTTGTCGTCGTTGTTGTCGGTCATTCCGTTCCGTTCCTAGCGATCAGGGCCGGATGCGTATCACCTGACCCTGTCTTCCAAATTGTCTCAAACAATGTACGCGATGCCAGACTGTGCTGGTGACGCGGGTCATTGCTGTGGCTTGCCAGCACCGCCGTCGGCCCGGACCGGGACGGATCCTCGGTACTTTTCGAGCATGATTGCGCGCTTCACTACACCCTCACCCGCCTGCCCTGCAAGCGCTGCGGCATGGATAAAAGCATTACTTCCTAAAAGGCCCTCCATTTCCGCCCCGGTGAAGGGACGGAACGAAGGTATTTCCATTTCATCGTCGGCCACGAAGCTCATCGCCTTGCGGGCCTGGTCTATCTTCCGCACACCGTCGGCTGCAGCGTCGGCCGCATGGAACACGGCAAGCGCTGCAAGACCGCGCACGGCCTGCTCCGTCTTCGTCGCGCCGGAGATGAACTGGGCCGCCTTGCGCGCCATGTTCATCATGCCGGCCAACTGCTCGGCGAGCAGCCGGTCGACGTCGTCGGCGAGCGTCGCGTCGGCCTTGACGTCCGCCTTCAGGGCGCGGGCGAAGAACTTCTTCGCCACCGCCTTTTCAACGAGCGCCCGCTCGGCCTTCACCCAGCAGCCGCGTCCCGGAAGCTGACGCTTCAGATCGGGAACGACGCGACCGTCGGGCCCGGCAACGAAGCGGATCAACTCATCCGGCGAACCGCTTTCGCGGGTGACGATGCACGTCCGCGTGCTGCCGCTCCGATCCTTCGGGCCCCCATCCAAGGGCAATGTGTCCGAAGGCAGGCTGTCGGCATCATCAGAGGCGGTCATCGTCCTTAAGCGTCCTGCTCGGCGCCTTCGGCAACGTCGATCGGCTCTTCGCCTTCGACCTCATCGCTTGCCAGGTCCTCTTCCGTGATCCAGCCGGCCGCGAGGCGGGCCTGAACGATCATGGCTTCGGCTTCGGCGCGCGAAACGTCGAACTTCGAGAAGGTGCCCTCGAAGCGCTTGGTCTCGCCGTCCTTGCGTTCGCTCCAGCCGACGAGGTCGTCAGCGGCGCAGCCGGCAAAGTCTTCGATCGTCTTGATGCCTTCTTCGCCGAGCGCAACGAGCATCTGGCTCGTCAGGCCGTCGATCGAGCGCAGCTCGTCGGCAACGCCGAGTTCCTTGCGCTTGGCATCCATTTCCGCTTCGAGCTTGTCGAGGAATTCGCGCGCACGGGTCTGGATTTCGGTAGCGGTCTCCTCGTCGAAGCCATCGATCGACGAGATTTCGTCGAGGTCGACATAGGCAAGCTCCTCGACGGCGGCAAAGCCTTCGGACGCCAGAACCTGGCCGACCATTTCGTCGACGTCGAGCGCGTCCATGAACAGGTTGGTGCGCTCGGTGAATTCCTTCTGGCGACGCTCGCTCTCTTCCTGTTCGGTGAGGATGTCGATGTCCCAGCCGGTCAGCTGCGAGGCGAGGCGAACGTTCTGGCCGCGACGGCCAATGGCGAGCGAAAGCTGCTCGTCCGGAACGACCACTTCGATGCGCTCCGCATCTTCGTCGAGAACGACCTTGGCCACTTCCGCCGGCTGCAGCGCGTTGACGATGAACGATGCCGGATCCTGCGACCACGGAATGATGTCGATCTTTTCGCCCTGCAGTTCGCCGACGACGGCCTGAACGCGCGAACCGCGCATACCGACGCAGGCGCCGACCGGGTCGATCGACGAGTCGTTGGAGACAACGGCGATCTTGGCGCGCGAACCCGGGTCACGGGCAACCGACTTGATCTGGATGATGCCGTCGTAGATCTCAGGCACTTCCATGGTGAAGAGCTTCACCATGAACTGCGGATGGGTACGCGACAGGAAGATCTGCGGGCCGCGCTGTTCGCGGCGAACGTCGTAGACGAAGGCGCGGACGCGGTCGCCGTAGCGCATGTTTTCGCGCGGGATCATCTCGTCGCGGCGGATGATGCCTTCGCCACGGCCGAGGTCGACGATGACGTTGCCGTATTCGACGCGCTTGACCGTGCCGTTGACGATCTCGCCGACGCGATCCTTGAATTCGTCGAACTGGCGATCACGCTCGGCTTCGCGAACCTTCTGGACGATGACCTGCTTGGCAGACTGGGCGGCGATGCGGCCGAAGTCCATCGGCGGCAGCGGGTCGGCGATGAAATCGCCGAGCTTGGCGTCCGGATTGCGATCGCGAGCAAGCTCGAGCGGGATCTGCGTGGAATAGTCGTCAGCCTTTTCGACCACTTCCAGAAGACGCTGCAGGCGGATTTCACCGGTCTTCGAGTTGATGTCGGCGCGGATGTTCGATTCCGACCCATAGCGCGAGCGGGCGGCCTTCTGGATCGCATCGGCCATTGCGGCCAGAACGATCTCGCGGTCGATCACCTTTTCACGCGCGACGGCATCCGCGATCTGCAGAAGCTCGAGCCGGTTAGCACTGACTGCCATGTCTTATCTCCGTTGGGTTGCAGGGGGCTTCACGCTCCGCCCGACTTATTCCTCAATAGGTGAATCTTCGTCTTCGAAATTCTCGTTCGCGGCGCGCTCGGCCTTCGCCTTCTTGTCGGCCGTCAGCGCATCACGGATCAGATCGTCGGTCAGGATCAGCCGCGCTTCGGCAAGCGTGGTGAACGGGATGACGACGACAGGTTCCTCGCCGTACGCGGGCTGGTCGCGCTCAAGCCGGAAACCATCGTCATCGACGGAAACGATCTTGCCGCGGAACCGCTTGCGGCCATCGACCAGAACCGACGTCTCGCATTTCAGCAGGTGCCCCTGCCAGCGGAAGAAGTCGGACTTGCGCACCATGGGACGGTCGATGCCGGCCGACGACACTTCGAGATGATACGCCTTGTCGATCGGATCTTCCACATCGAGCACCGGCGAAATGGCCTTGGAGATCTCTTCGCAGTCTTCGACGGTCATGGTGCCGTCGTTGCGCTCGGCCATGATCTGCAACGTCAGGCCGTTCTGGCCGGACATGCGCACGCGCACCAGGCGGTAACCCATCGGCACGATGACCGGCTCGATGATGTCGGCGATGCGCTGGTCGAGACCGGTTTCGGTGATCAGGCGCGGTTCATTTGCATTTTCAGCCGTTGTCGTATCGGACAAACGATCATCTCCTCATCGGACCGGCTAATAAAAAAGAGCGGGTCCTGACGGGCCCACTCTTCATCTACCGATCAAGAATTTGAGGCTCATATACGCTTCGTCGCCGCAAATTGCAAGGCATTGGGCCGTGCGCTCCAAATGCGCCGATCCGCTCGCAGACGACGATCTTCGACAACAAGGTCAATTTCAGCGGGTGGCACTTCGCGTCCTCGGGCCTATAACAGGGATAGAACCGCTTCGAGACGACAATCAAGGACAAGAGAGAAGACGAGGTGCCCCACCGTAATTCGCCGCTTGCACCCTTTAAGCACGACATCTTCCGCACGATCTGGATCGCGAGCCTCGCATCCAACTTCGGCGGCCTCATCCAATCGGTCGGCGCCGCCTGGCTGATGACCTCGATCTCACCGTCGGCAAACATGGTGGCACTGGTGCAGGCCTCGACCTCGCTGCCGATCATGCTCTTCTCGCTCATCTCGGGCGCGCTTGCCGATAATTTCGATCGGCGGCGGATCATGCTGGTGGCGCAGTGTTTCATGCTCTCCGTCTCGGCGCTTCTGACCATCTTCGCCTATGTCGGACTGATCACGCCCTGGCTGCTCCTGCTCTTCACCTTCCTCATCGGCTGCGGCACGGCGCTCAACAACCCATCCTGGCAGGCCTCGGTCGGCGACATGGTCCCGCGCGACGACCTGCCGGCGGCAGTCGCGCTCAACAGCATGGGCTTCAACATCACCCGCAGCGTCGGCCCGGCGATCGGCGGCGCGATCGTCGCCGCGGCGGGGGCTGCCGCCGCCTTCTTCGCCAATACGCTCAGCTATTTCGCGATCCTCTTTGCGCTGGTGCGCTGGCGGCGGGAAGTGCCGACGAACACCTTGCCGCGTGAGACGCTCGGCCGCGCCATATCCGCGGGCCTGCGCTATGTCGCGATGTCGCCGAACATCGGCAAGGTTCTGCTGCGCGGTTTTCTCTTCGGTCTTTCGGCAAGCGCGATCCTCGCGCTCTTGCCGCTCGTCGCCCGCGACCTCGTTCAAGGCGGGCCGCTCACCTACGGCCTGATGCTCGGCGCCTTCGGCCTCGGCGCGATCGGCGGGGCGCTGCTCAGTGCGCGATTGAGGGAGAAGCTGTCGAGCGAGGCGATCGTGCGCATCGCCTTCACCGGTTTTGCCGCCAGCGCCGCGATCACGGCCTGGAGCACCTATGCGTGGCTCAGCTGTCTCGTGCTGCTCGTCTCCGGCGCCTGTTGGGTGCTGGCGCTGTCGCTGTTCAACACGACAGTACAGCTCTCGACACCGCGCTGGGTCGTTGGCCGGGCGCTATCGCTCTACCAGACTATGACCTTCGGCGGCATTGCTGGCGGCAGCTGGCTCTGGGGCACGGCGGCCGAACAATATGGCGCCGCCAATGCGCTGATGGGCTCCTGTCTGCTGATGTTCGCTGGCGTCGTGGTCGGCTTCCGGCTGCCCCTGCCGGAGTTCACTTCGCTCAATCTTGATCCGCTCAACCGCTTCAACGAACCGCCGCTCGAACTGGACCTGAAGCCGCGCAGCGGCCCCATCGTCATTATGATCGATTACGAGATCGCGGACGACGATATCCCCGAGTTCCTCACGACCATGGCGGAACGCCGGCGCATCCGCATCCGCGACGGTGCGGGCCACTGGGCGCTGATGCGCGACCTCGAGAACCCGACGACCTGGACCGAGACCTATCACGTGCCGACCTGGGTCGAATATGTGCGCCACAACCAGCGGCGCACCCAGGCCGACGCCGCCGTCGGCGACAAGCTGACGGCACTGCACAGCGGTGTGGCACCACCGCGCGTGCACCGGATGATCGAACGCCAGACGATCGTGCCGACGCATTACGAGCGCTACAAACGCCAGGTCGATGTCGACATGCACTAGATCATTTCATTGTTTCATCGAAACACTGAAGTGATCTAAGTCTTTGAAATTACGCAATTCCGGACGGAAAGCCGTTTCACACTTTTCCTGGAATTGCTCTAAATGCCGTTGTCGCCCCCAACGCTGACATCGACCAATGCAACGAAAGAGGCCCCGTCACGCAGGGCCTCTTTCGGTTCAGCGGTTCAGCTTGAGAGAGCGTCGACGCCTCTGGTTGGAAATTGCCTTAGCGCAGCTTCGCCTTCAGCGAGGCATCGGGGAAGCAGGTGGCGGCAAGCCCGCTCTTTGCCTGCCAGTCGCCAAGCGAGCGGCGCGTCTTGTAGCCGGGAAGGCCGTCGACCTTGCCGACGTCATAGCCCTTGGCGACGAGCGCCTTCTGCATGGCGAGAACGTCCGAGCGCAGCATGTTGCCGACATCGCCCCAGCTCCCGCGGAACGCACCGCCGCCGGTGGCGATGCGGTCGGCGAGATTGCCGATGAACAGCGCATAGAGGTCGGAGTTGTTGTACTCCTTGAGCACATAGAAATTCGGCGTAACGATGAATTCCGGCCCATGCCGGCCGGCCGGCACCAGCATCATCGACGACGCCGACAGTTCATGCGACGGGAAGGCCTTGCCGGAAATCCGCGTGATGCCCTTGTTGGCCCAGTCCGAAATCGGCCGTGCGAGGTCCGGGCCTTCCTGGGCGCAGGAGACGGCGTCGGGGATCGACACCTCGAAGCCCCAGTCCCGGTTGCGCTGCCAGCCCTTCTTGACGAGATAGTTGGCGATCGAGGCCAGGCTGTCCGGCACCGAATTCCAGATGTCGCGGCGGCCGTCGCCGTCGAAGTCGACCGCATATTGCAGGAAGCTCGACGGCATGAACTGCGGCTGGCCCATGGCGCCGGCCCAGGAACCGCGCATCGCCGCCTCGTCGACGTCGCCGTTGTCGAGAATGTGCAGCGCCGCGATCAGCTCGCGTCTGAAAAGGTCGGGCCGCGTCGACATGAAGGCCTTGGTCGCCAGCACGTCGATGACCGGATAGGGGATCTTGGCGCGGCCGAAGCCGGACTCACGGCCCCAGATCGCCACAACCACCGAGGCCGGCACGCCATAGGTGCGCTCGATCTTCTTCAGGGTCGACGCATGGGTGGAAGCAAGGCTGCGGCCGGTTGCCGCCAGTCCTTGCAGGCGCTTCTCCGAGAAGTAGCTGCCGGGCGAGGAAAACTCCGCCTGGCTCTGCTTCTGCTCTTTCGGCTTCGGGAAGCCGGGAGGCGCCAGATCCGGCAGGTCCCAGTTGAGCTTCACGTCGGCGAAGACGGCCTTGAATGAACCGGCGGAAATGCCCGCCTTCTGCGCTTCCGGCCAGAGATCGCTCTGGAGCCAGGCGCGAAACTCCGCCTCGACATCCGCCTTCGTCGCGGCATGCGCGAACCCCAGCCAGCCACAGAGCAACAAGGTCGAAAGTGAAAGAAGTCTCAGCATAAGGCTTCCCTATCGGTTGGATCGCGGCGTTCGAAAATAGCGTCAGATCGACGTGCGGGCGCGAAGGGCGGCCGCCAGCGTGCCTTCGTCGAGATAGTCGAGTTCACCGCCAACAGGCACGCCATGGGCAAGCCGGGTGATCTTCACTTCCATGCCCTCGAGCTGGTCGGTGATGTAGTGCGCCGTGGTCTGGCCCTCGACCGTCGCATTGACGGCGATGATCAGTTCGCGGACGCCGCCATTGGCGACGCGCTGGACAAGTCCTTTGATGTTGAGGTCTTCAGGACCGACACCGTCGAGCGGGGAGAGCGTGCCGCCAAGCACGTGATAGGCGGCGTTCATCGCGCCGGCGCGCTCCAGCGCCCAGAGGTCGGAAACATCCTCGACGACGATGATGACCGACTGGTCGCGACGCTCGTCGGAGCAGACGGTGCAGGGATCGATCGTATCGACATTGCCGCAGCAGGAGCAAATGCGGACCTTGCGGTGCGCCTCGCCCATCGCGTCGGCGAGCGGCCCCAGCAACTGGTCCTTCTTCTTGACGAGATGGAGGGCGGCGCGCCGTGCCGAACGCGGCCCGAGCCCCGGGACTTTTGCCAGGAGCTGGATGAGTTTTTCGATTTCGGGGCCGGTGACTCGTTTTGCCATGCGGCGCTTTTAGCCCATATCGAGCCCGAACGGAATCGACTTCGCACACTGCAGTGGGCCATCGCAAAGGGCACAGGAGAAATCGGCGTGCATTCGAGCAAGGCGCAATCTATTGTTGATTGCAGCAGATGGAGGCTCCGATGACCAATACGCCTTTCCGCTATGCAGCCCCCAGCGATGAATGCGATCTGATCATGAAAGGCGGCATCACCTCCGGTGTGGTCTTCCCGCGCGCCATTACCGAACTCGCGACCCGCTACCGCTTCATGCACATCGGCGGCACATCGGCCGGTGCGATTGCCGCCGTCATGACAGCGGCCGCCGAATACCGACGCCAAAGTGCCGCAACGGCGGACGAAAAGAACGCTGGCTTCGCGCTGATCGATACGATGCCGAAGGAGCTGGCCGCCAATCTGCCGACCTTCTTCCAGCCATCGGCGGAAACAGCGCCGCTCTTTCGCGTCGGGATGGCGATGGTGCGAACGCAGGGAAACAAGGTGGTGGCGGCAGCTCTGGAGACCCTCAGGGTTTTTCACCTGGCGTTGCTTCTTGCCGCCCTCCCCGGCCTCGCGCTGATCGTCGCCGGCATCGCCGCGACCGACTGGGCGCTTGGCATCCTGGGGGCGCTCGTCGTCCTGATCGGCGCGATGGCGATGTTGACCTATCAGCTCTATCGCGCGGTCGCGGTGGTGTTGCCGGCCCACGACTTCGGCCTATGCAGCGGCCTGACCCAACCGGGCGCGAAGAAACCTGCATTCACCAACTGGATTGCCGAGCGGATCGAAGCCATTGCCGGCCCGGTTCGCTCCGACGGAGAAGCACGGCCTTTGACGATCGGCGATCTCGATCGCTACGAGATCACGTTGAAGAGCGTCACCACCGATCTCTCTTCGCGGCGGCCTTACGAGCTACCCTTTGGCGACCGGGTGCACAATTACCGCAAGTCGGAATTCGAAAGGCTGTTTCCGCCTTCCATCATGAGCTACCTCCTGAAGGAGAGCAAACCACGCGACATCGTAGGGCCGGACGGCGTGCGGGATTACTACCAGCTACCGCCGGCAAGGAAGCTGCCGGTGGCGATCATCGCCCGCATGAGTCTCAGCTTCCCCGGATTGATCCGCGGCGTTCCACTCTATCGCTACGATTATTCCCTGCGCGCGGCAGCCCGGCGCGATCCGTCAACCCATATCCGCTGCCTGTTTTCCGATGGCGGCATCACCAGCAATTTCCCGATCCATTTGTTCGACGGACTGCTGCCCGGTCGCCCGACCTTCGGTATTTCGCTGGCGAGTTACGATCCGAGGCGCCATGGAGAGGATGAGGACGGATCAGGTGGCAGCCGCGTCCATCTTCCGCTCCGGACGGCCGAGGGCAAGGCAACGCCAGTCTATCCGGTCAAGGGGCTCCTGGGGTTCGTCGGCGCTATCCTCGACACGGCCCGCAACTGGCAGGACACGCTACAGAGCCAGCTCCATGGCTACAGCGAACGCATTGTCGAGGTGAGGCTCGACGATGCCAAGGAAGGCGGGCTCAATCTCGACATGGATGGAGAAACCGTGAATTTCCTGAGTATGCTCGGCGGCAAGGCCGGCGACGTCGTGCTCAAGAATTTCGACTTCAACGAACATCGATGGCGCCGGGCGATGACGATGCTGCCGACACTTTCCGAGTCGCTGCGCAAGCTGTCCAATCGTTACATGGAACCGGCGACCGAGCGCAGGATCGACTATCCGGCGATCCTGACGGAATACGATCCGACCGGCCTCGTCGGCGTTACAAAGGCTGATCGCCTAGCGCTGAACGAGCTTACCCAGAAGCTCGCAGCCATAGGCGCCGAACTCGATCGGCGCCCGATTCCTCCACCTTCCAGCCAGAAGGTGGATCTCAGGATCACCGCCAGCATGGATACCAATCCACGCGGGGCGAACCCTCCGCGGCCGGACACGCCACCGGCGCCCAATCAATAGAGCGGGATGCGGAATAATGCGTGCGGTTTTCCGAACGCACCGCGCTCCAACTCGTTCAAACTGGTCAGAACGGCAGCTTCATGCCGGGCGGGATCGGCAGGCCGGCGGTCAGTTCGGCGGTCTTTTCCGCCTGGACGGCTTCGGCCTTGTCCTTGGCGTCCTTGTGGGCGGCGACGATCAGGTCTTCGAGGATCTCGACGTCGTCTTCCTTGAAGAGCGAAGGATCGATCTTCAGGCTCTTGAGGGTGCCCTTGCCGTCGAGGCGGACGGTCACCAGACCACCGCCGGACGTGCCGTCGACTTCGAGTGCGGCGATCTCCGCCTGCATCTTCTCCATCTTGGCCTGCATTTCCTTGACCTTGCCCATCATCCCCATGATGTCGCGCATCGTCGTCTCCTGTTTTTCTGTTTCTGCTCGCAGACGGGACTATTCGATGTCGTCGCCAGGGACGATATCGCCGTCAGCGGATTCGGCTGTAGCCGGAGCAACACTCTCGGCCTCTTCCTCGACGGCGCGAATGCGCACGTCGGTGATCTTGGCACCCGGGAAGCGGGCGAGAATGGCCGCGACATCCGGGTCCTGGCGCGCATCGTTGACGCGCTGTTCCTGCGCCCGCTGTTCGGCCTCGATCAGCGTCGGCTCGCCGCGCTCTCGGCTGTAGCTGACGATCCAATGGATGCCGGTCCATTCCTTGAGCTTAACCGCGACTTCACCAAGCAGCGTCTTCGGCGCATCGTCGGAAACATTGACGTCGAGACGACCGGCCTCGATATGCACCAGCCGCAGGAAGCCGCGCACCAGCGTCTTCAGCTTGATGTCGCGGTTCTTGGCGCAAAGTTCGGCGATATCTGCGATCGAATTGACCGGAACCGACGGCTGCGGCTTGGCAGCTGGGGCCACCGCGGGTCGCTCCTCGATACGGCCGACGGTGACCGGCTGGGGTGCTGCATCCGGCACGGCGCGCAGCATCGTCGCGCCGTTGCTCGTCGGGCGCTGCACCGGCATCGCCTGCGTTGCCTGCGCCGAAATCGATCCTGAGGCGGTGGCCTGTGCCCCGCCGCCATTGCCGCCAACCGGCCCGGAACGGGCGCCGCCGCCTTCACCGCCGGAAAGCTCAAGCACGCGTCGCGCAGCCTCTTCCGGCGCCGGCAGGTGTGCGGCATGCGCCAGCCGGATCAGCACCATTTCGGCAGCTCCCGCCGGGCGCGACGAGCTTTCCGCTTCCGGAATGCCCTTGAGCAGCATCTGCCAGATACGCGAGAGTGCCGTGACCGCAACGCTTTCGGCGAAGACGGCACCGCGGGTGCGCTCGATCTCGCTCAGCGACTGATCGTTGACCGCCTCCGGCACATATTTCATGCGCGTGACAAGATGGGTGAAATCGGCGAGATCGGTCAGAACGACCGTCGGGTTGGCGCCGGCCCCGTATTGCGCGGCAAACTCCTGGAGCGCGGCCGCAACATCGCCTTTGACGACATGGTCGAAGAGATCGACGATGCGGGCGCGGTCGGCAAGGCCCAACATGGAGCGCACGGTCTCGACCTCGACCGCACCGCCGCCATGCGCAATGGCCTGGTCGAGCAGCGACAGGCCGTCACGCGCCGAGCCTTCGGCGGCGCGGGCGACCATGGCGAGCGCTTCCGGATCGAAGGAAACGCCTTCCTTGCCGAGGATCGTCGAAAACAGGCCGACGAGATCAGAGGCGCTGATGCGGCGCAGATCGAAGCGCTGGCAGCGCGACAGAACCGTGATCGGAACCTTGCGGATTTCGGTGGTGGCGAAGATGAACTTCACATGTTCCGGCGGCTCTTCGAGCGTCTTCAACAGGCCGTTGAAGGCCTGGGTCGAGAGCATGTGCACTTCGTCGATGATGTAGACCTTATAGCGCGCCGATACCGGGCGGTAGCGAACCTGTTCGATAATCTCTCTGATGTCATCGATACCGGTATGCGAGGCGGCGTCCATTTCGATGACGTCGACATGGCGGCCATCCATGATCGCCTGGCAGTGTTCGCCCGGCACACGAAGGTCGATCGTCGGCCTGTCGGTCTCAGCCGTCTTGTAGTTCAGCGCACGGGCGAGGATGCGGGCGGTGGTGGTCTTGCCGACCCCGCGCACACCGGTCAGCATATAGGCCTGCGCGATGCGACCCGTTTCAAAAGCGTTGGTGAGCGTGCGCACCATCGGTTCCTGGCCGACCATCAGGTCGGAGAAATCCTTGGGGCGATACTTGCGCGCCAGAACACGGTAGGCGGCCGGTTTCTCAACGGATGAAATGGACGTGTCGTCGCTCATCGACCCTGCCGCTGTTCGAACTCTTGTCCCGACAGGACGGAAAAGGTGGGAGGCTGGCACGATGACCCGTGCCGGGGCTCGTTAGGGCTGCTTCCTTCCGGACCTGACCCGGTTGGCGAGTGGCTCGTCCACCACCAACCTCCCGGCTTCCATATCGGCAATATCGAAAGCAAATGCAAGCCAAGCCATCAAAAAACTGATATCGATATGCAAAACAAGGCGAATCCGTTGTCTTTGCCTGAGGAGAATGACTTGGCGACCTTCACTCTCGACGAGCGGCTCGAACGCGACGGCATCCCGATCGCCTCGATCGGCCTCTGTCAGATGCGGCTGATGAACGACCGCCGCTGGCCCTGGCTCGTGCTCATTCCGCAGCGTGAAGGCATTTCGGAAATCTTCGACCTGACCCCACTCGACCAGACGATGCTGACCTTCGAGACGACCATGGCGGCAACCGCCCTGAAGACGGTCACCGGCGCTCAAAAGATCAATGTCGGCGCATTGGGCAATATCGTTCGGCAACTACATGTGCATATCATCGCCCGCAACGACGGCGACCCGAACTGGCCGGGGCCGGTCTGGGGCTTCGGCAAGCCGGAGCCGTGGGACGAGAAAGAACATCGGGACTTCGCAGCGCGCATTCTGGAAAACCTCTGAACATGACGAAATCGATCTTTGACCTTCGTAGCCCGCATCCGGAGCCAAGCACTCTCGTCGCCTTTTCCGAAAACCATCTGGACCGCCAGTCGGAGCACCGCAGCGACGATTGCGTCGAGCTGGCGCTCAAGCACCCGGGCGCCCATTTCCTGGCCTTCTCGGGACCGAAGCTGATCGTCAAGCACGACGAGAAGATCATCGACCCGCTGTTTGCCCCTTACGAACTCGAAGGGCTCGAACCGGTGCTCGACGAGACCATCCTGCTCGGCTACCTGCCGAACGGCGAGCCACGGCTTGCCGTGCCGACGGGCTTGACCGAAGAGACGATCACTGAACCCTTCAAGATCGCCGATGGCCGCACGCTCTACCGGCAGCAGATGCTGCCGGAGGAACTGCTCGGCCAATTCGCCCAGGCCTCGAGCCTCATTACCTGGAACGCCAACAACCGCTTCTGCGGCCGCTGCGCCGGGCCGATGGAAGGCACGGCCGGCGGCTATCGCCGGGTCTGCACCGCCTGCGGCCACATGGTCTTTCCGCGAACAGATCCGGTCGTCATCATGATGACGATCGACCTTGAGCGCGACCTCTGCCTGCTTGGCCGCAGCCCACATTTCGCGCCGGGCATGTATTCCTGCCTTGCCGGTTTCGTCGAGCCGGGGGAGACGATCGAAAATGCCGTGCGCCGGGAAACGCACGAGGAGTCCGGCATCCACATCGGCCGGGTGCGTTACCATGCCTCGCAGCCCTGGCCGATGCCGCACACGCTGATGATCGGTTGTTACGCCGAGGCGAAATCGACCGTCATCAAGCGCGACGAGCAGGAGCTGGAAGACGTGCGCTGGTTCACCCGCGAGGAAACGATCGCGATGCTCGAACGCTCGACCGGCGTTGCCAATACCGGCGACGAGCATATTCCGCCGCCGAAGGGCGCGATCGCGCACCAGCTGATGCGCGACTGGCTCGCCTGGGACGAGCGGGCCTGAGGGCGACGGGTTACGAGGAGGGCCGACCGTGTCCCGCTCCGAACGGCTGCTGGATCTTCTGCAGGTGCTCCGGCGCTACCGCCAGCCGGTGAGCGGCCAGCGGCTGGCGGAAGAGACCGGTGTCAGCCTCCGAACGCTCTATCGCGATATCGCCAGTCTGCAGGCTCAGGGCGCCCATATCGAGGGCGAACCGGGGCTCGGCTATGTGCTGAAACCCGGCTTCATGCTGCCGCCGATGATGTTTTCCGCGGAGGAAATCGAGGCACTGGTGCTCGGATCGCGCTGGGTTTCAAAGCGTACCGACGACGATCTCGCAGGTGCTGCAGCAAACGCCCTTGCCAAGATCGCCGCGGTGCTTCCGGCCGAGCTTCGCGAGGAGCTGGACAGCTCGACCCTGCTCGTCGGGCCGAGCCCGCCGGCCACCAACGGCATCGACATTGCCGCACTCAGGCGGGCGATCCGCAACGAGCGCAAGGTGGAACTCGACTACGTGGACAATGATGGCAGTGCAACGCAGCGCACGATCTGGCCCTTTGCGCTCGGCTTCTTCGAGAACGTCCGCATGGTCATGGCGTGGTGTGAACTGCGCCTGGACTTCCGGCACTTCCGCGCTGACCGCATGCGCCGGATGACCGTGACCGAAGCGCGTTATCCTCGTCGCCGCCAGGTACTGATGAAGGATTGGCGCGCCAGCCAGGACATCGCCGCATCCAAGCGCCAGACGGTCGGCTCCTGACAACTCTCGATGCTGACAGAAGTTGGCAGCCACCACGCCTAGCCTGCAATTCCCCGCAACAAGGAGGAAACAACATGGCCAAGGCAAATCTCATCGTTCTTTATGTCAAGGACCCGCTGGCGAGCGTGGCGTTCTACCGCGATGTCCTCGCGCAGGAACCAAGCGTCACCTACCAGACCTTTTCGTCCTTCGAACTGCCCGGCGGCTTCACCCTCGGGCTCTGGGCCGAACATACGGTCGCGCCGGAGCCGACGGCATCAGGCCATCGCTCGGAACTGGCGTTCATGGTGGAGGATGAGGGCGCAGTGCGCGCGCACTACGAGAAATGGAAGGCGGAAGGGCTGCAGATTGCGCAGGAATTGACCGAGATGGATTTCGGTCCGACCTTCGTCGCGCTCGATCCGGATGGTCACCGGCTGCGCGTCTGCCTCTTCGATTCGTGATCGAGAGGACAGCGGCGCGTATCCCGCCAGCCCTACAGCGCCGCACGTCTTAGCAGACGTGCAAAGGTCGCTGCAGCACTTACATTGCCGCATATTTTTGTCCTTTGATCGGAACGATCAAAGGACACATGCAGACGCGGCGGGATACGCGAATGATGCGGATTAGCGGCCGTAAACGGCGGCCTGGATCTGCGAACGGGACAGACCGATATCGCTCAGTGCGTGATCGTCGAGAGCGTTCAGCTCGCGGATCGCACGGCGGGTCTTCGCATATTCCATGATCTTCTGACGGATCTTCATCTTTAACACTCCTTACGTGAACGAGCGTTAGATAGGCATTTGCCTAAAATTTGTGTACCGCCGCGATTGCAGATTAGGCATGCGCCAGACGCGTAGCCGGTTAACGAATTTTTGCCACTTTCTTACGCCGCGACACGATCGTTAAGCTGATGATTCCCGTTGCAAAACCGCCTTGGATCACGGCCGGAACGAACGGGTGTTGCCACAGCCAATTCTATTGGCCAGTTTTGATAAACGAAGATGACGACATGCGAATGGGAGAAGATCGCAGCCTTTCGGATGCCATCGGAATTCGATCGCTTCGAGCGCTGGATTGCAGATCAGGTGAGCGCGGGGATCGCCCTGGAGGTCCCGGTGAGGACATCTCGTGCGGGGAGCTTACCGGACGAAAAGTGGTATCGGCACCTTGCGTCCGGTGAGGTGTGGCGGCTCGTCTCGCCCGACTTTCCCTTTCGAGGAGCTTTCGAGCGGGTCTGAGGCAAGCGTCAGAGCACGCCGCGCATCGGGTGCGCCTTGTAGGTACCAAGGATGCGGACCTTCTCGGAGAAGAAACGCAGCTCGTCCATGGCGTGGAGCACGCCGATATCGTCGGGATGGCCTTCGATATCGGCGTAGAACTGCGTCGCCACGAACTTGCCGCCGAGCTGATAGCTCTCGAGCTTGGTCATGTTGATGCCGTTGGTCGCGAAACCGCCCATCGCCTTGTAGAGGGCCGCGGGAATGTTGCGGACATTGAAGACGAAGGTGGTGATGATCAACTCGTCGTCCGCGGAACGCCCTATGCGCTGTTCTTCACGGGAAAGCACGACGAAGCGGGTGACGTTGCTTTCGGTGTCCTCAACGTTTTCGGCGACGATCTCGAGGCCGTAGAGATCGGCGGCAAGGCGCGGCGCAAGCGCCGCCATCGAGCGGTCGCCCTTTTCGGAAACAAGCTTCGCCGCGCCGGCGGTATCGCCGGCGACGACCGGCTTCCAGCCATTGGAACGCACGATCTTGCGGCACTGGCCGAGCGCGTGGATGTGGCTGTGCACGGTGCGGATTTCGTCACGCGTGACGCCGGGCAGAACCATCAGCTGGAAACGGATCGGCATGAAGTATTCGCCGACGATGTGCAGCCGCGATTCCGGCAGGAGGTGATGGATGTCGGCGACGCGGCCGGCGATCGTGTTCTCGATCGGGATCATTGCCAGGTCCGCATCGCCGTTCTCGACCGCGACGAAGGCATCCTCGAAGGTCTGGCAGGGCAGCGGCTCCATCGACGGAAACATGTCGCGGCAGGCCATGTCGGAATTGGCGCCGTAGTCGCCCTGGAAGGAAATCCTGTTGGTCTTGACGGTCACGGTAGCTTCCTTCTCAGGCTTATTCGGGATGGCGGGCGGAAAGGATACGGCGGGCTTTTTCCAGCTCCACCGGCGTATCGACGCCGAGCGGAACCGAATCGACGATCTCGACATCGATGCGCATGCCGGCCTCGAGCGCGCGCAGTTGCTCCAGCGACTCGCGGCGCTCGAGCACGGAGGGCTTTAGCGATACGAAGCGCTCCAGCGCCTGGCGGCGATAGGCGTAGAGACCGATGTGATGGTAGAGCGGGCCCTGGCCGTAGGGCGCGGTGGCGCGGCTAAAGTAAAGTGCGCGCAGGCGCGTGTCGCTCAGCGGCGAGCCGACGACCTTGACGATGTTCGGGTTGGTCTTTTCGCTCTCTTCGGTGATCGCCACCGTCAGCGTCGCGATATCGGTGCCGGCGTTTTCAAGCGGGTTCAGCGCGGCACGGATCGATGCCGGCTCGACCGTCGGCAGATCGCCCTGCACGTTGATGACGATCTCCGCTTCGCCGGTCGGGTCGGCCTTCTGCAGCGCTTCATAGATCCGGTCGGATCCGGACTGGTGATCGATGCGGGTCATGATCGCTTCGAAGCCGGCCTCCCGCACCACGTCGAAGACCTGCTGGTCGTCGACGGCGACGACCACGCGGCCGACGTCCGCTTCCTCGGCGCGTTTCGCCACCTGGACGATCATTGGCAGGCCGCAAATGTCGGCGAGCGGCTTTCCGGGCAGGCGAGTCGAGGCCATGCGCGCCGGAATGAGCACGATGGCTTTACCTGAATTTTCGCGATTCATGATCTGGCCTTCAAAAACCCCGCTGAAAGTGTCAATAAGTCTCAGTTAGGGGCCGATAATCACTGTTGCAACGCAGAGCCAAAAGACATAGGTTCCGCGCGATTTCAAGATAGGCCGGGTTTTTGTTTGCGCCGGTGGCAAAGGGAGCGTTTGCAGATGAATTCATATGTGAACATGGGCGTGGGTGCCTTTCTGGGGACGGTCTTCGTTCTGATGTCCGTGTCCATTGCATCGGAAGGCATTTTCCACTCCGAGGCTCCCGAGAAGGAAGGCTTCGCGATCGTTGCCGAAGAGGGCACGTCTGAAGCCGGCGCCGGCGGCGCCGCAGAAGTCGAAGTCGATATCAAGCCGCTGCTTCTCAAGGCCGATGCTTCTGCCGGTGAAGCCGTGTTCAAGAAGTGCGCAAGCTGTCACACCGCCGACAAGGGCGGCGCAAACAAAGTCGGTCCGAACCTCTGGGGCCTCGTCAACCGTCCGATCGCCTCGCATGAAGGCTTCAGCTATTCGGCCGGCATGAAGACCTTCTCCGAGGGCAGCAAGGTCGTCTGGGATTACGACCACCTGAGCTTCTTCATCGAAGCGCCGAAGAAGCACGTTCCGGGCACCGCCATGGGCTTTGCCGGCGTCAAGAAGCCGGACGAGCGCGCCAACCTGATCGCGTGGCTGCGCGAGCAGGCCGATTCTCCGGCTCCGCTGCCGGATGCGGCTGGCGGCGCTGCCGAAGCGGCACCGGCTGCTGGCGCCGAAGGCGCAAAGCCGGCAGAGGCTCCGGCAACCGAAACCAAGCCGGCTGAAGGCCATGCCGCTCCGGCGACGGAATCCAAGCCTGCCGAAGGCCAGCCGGCACCGGCGCAATAAGCTTAGCGGTTGGAAACAACCCATTCGAAAGGCCCGGCTCGCGCCGGGCCTTTTGCATTTGCGGGGCACGGTGACGCGACACATCCACGCGAATCGATAGACGGGATTTCGCTCCTCCCGAGGAAACACTTCCCGAAGTTCCGAAGCAGTCACACCAGCAGATAGGCCCAGACCGAAACGCTGACGACGCCGAGCGCGGTCGTCAATGTGATGGTCGAGGAGGCGAGTGCGTGGCCGACGTTGAAATGGTTGGCGATCAGCCAGGCGTTGACGCCGGTTGGAACGGCCGATGTCAGCACCAGCGCCGTCGTCCAGTTGTCGTTGAGGCCAAGCAGGTGGCAACTGGTGAACACGACCCCGGGCATGACGAGGAGCTTCAGCACACTCGTAAAGGAAGCAAGACCGAGATTGCCGGCAAGGCCGTATTTGTCTAGCGCCATGCCGATCGAGATCAGCGCTGCCGGCGCCGCCATCGAGGCAAGCTGATCGACGACAGTCTTCACAGGTCCGCCAAGCGGCTGGCCGACGAGATGAAACGCTGCGCCGCAAGCAAGCCCGATGACCAGCGGATTGCGCACCAGGTTGCGGCCGACGCCGGCGAGAAGATGCAACGGGCTTTGCCCTGGTTTGCCGCTTGCACGGCGCTCGGCACGCTCCATCAGCAGCGTGCCGGCGATCATCATGACCGGCAGATGGACGGACAGCAGGATCGAAATCGCCACTATTCCCTCCTCGCCGACGATGCGTGAAACCAACGGCAAGCCGATGAACACGGTGTTGGCGAAGGCCGAGGAGACGCCGGCAAGAACGCCCATGCGTGGGTCACGCCGGAAGATGAGCGTTGCAGCCAGATGCCCGGCCGCCCAGGTGACGGCAACGCCGGAAAAGTAGGCGACCCAGAGCGGCCAGGGCGAACCGTCCTTGAAATCCGCTTCGGCAATCGTGCGAAATAATAGAACGGGAACGGCAACACGAAAGACGAAGTCGCCGAGCGCTTCGCCGACAGCCGGTTTCAGATAGCCTAACCGAACCAACAGCCAGCCGGCAAGGATCAGGACGAAGATGGGCAGAACGTTCTGGAAGATGTCGGACATGCGCAGGCCTTGGGATGGGACTGCCAGCAATAACCGCGTTCACGCCAGGATCGCAAGCGCGGCGCGGCAGAGCACTTTCAAGGGAACCTTCGCAGACCGCAGGCGTTCGGGAAGAGCATGAGGAACATGCCATGCCGCCAGATAAGCCCATTTATGCCCATGGAGACGACGATCCGCATCTGACGGATGACGCGCTCGCCGACAAGGTGCTGCGCTTCATCCAGTATGCCGCCCTGGTCGACACGAGCCGCATCTCGGTGATGGCGCTTGGCGGGCTCGTCGTTCTTTCCGGTGAGGTCGCGAGCGAAACGGACGTCGCCTGCGCCGGGGATGCGGCGGCATCGGTGATCGGTGTTGCCAGCGTCGAGAACCGGCTGAACGCGAAGCCGGGCGACGCCGACCCGCATGCCTGAGCGGTGATCCGACGGGTTGCCGTGTCAAAAGCCGAATGATAGGACATGCGCCACTATTGATGTCGATATGGGCTTGGCATTGCCGTCAGCCTGCAGGAGCCGCAGATGAGGACCGACGAGTCAGCAACCAGGTAAGCCGCAACAACGGTTTGAAAAAGTTGTTGCGGCGTCTGTCGGCTCACACTCCCAAGATTTGATGAAGTGGCAGATCGCCGCCGAATGTTACCCATTTGCGCGGATGTTTCATCATGCCCGATCATAACTTGCCCACCTGGCCCTATACGCTGCCGGCGGCTCTGCTGCTGATGGCGCCTTTCGATATCCTGGCGTCGCTCGCCATGGACATCTATCTGCCTGTCGTGCCGGAAATGCCCGGCATTCTCGGCACGTCGCCGGCAATCGTCCAGCTGACGCTGAGCCTCTACATGCTCATGCTGGGCTTGGGACAGGTGCTCTTCGGCCCGCTCTCCGACCGGTTCGGCCGCCGTCCGGTGCTTCTCGGAGGCGCGACTTTGTTTGCACTGACGTCATTGCTGCTGGCGCTCACCACCTCAGCGCCGGTCTTCGTGGCACTCCGGCTTGCGCAGGCGGCGGGCGCCTCGGCGGCGCTGGTCGCGACCTTCGCGACGGTGCGGGACGTCTATGGCGCACGTCCGGAAGGCGTCACCATATACGGCCTCTTCAGCGCCATGCTGTCCTTCGTTCCGGCGCTCGGACCGATCGCCGGCGCGCTGATCTCAGGCGCTCTCGGCTGGCAGGCGATCTTCCTGACGCTCGGCGTGCTCGGTCTTACCGCGCTCGGCCAGGCGCTGCTGCGCTGGTCGGAAACCCGGCCAATCCCTTCCGGCAACGGGAAGCCCAGCTTTAAGCCCATTCTCAGGAACGGCGCGTTCTGGACCTATACGCTCGGCTTCAGCACGGCGATGGGCGCGTTCTTCGTGTTCTTCTCGACCGCGCCGCGCCTGCTCATCGATCGCGCCGGCTATTCGCAGTTCGGCTTCAGCCT
The DNA here is from genome assembly GCF_900103435.1 of Sinorhizobium sp. NFACC03. Lineage (NCBI taxonomy): Bacteria > Pseudomonadati > Pseudomonadota > Alphaproteobacteria > Hyphomicrobiales > Rhizobiaceae > Sinorhizobium > Sinorhizobium sp. NFACC03. The sequence goes on along the minus strand of NZ_FMXF01000017.1, from coordinate 40,318 downwards.
CGCCTTCGCGACGGCGGCAGTGGTGATGATCCTGACCACGCGCTTCGCCAAGGGTTTCGTCGGCCGCTACGGGATGTCCGGCTGCCTCATGCGCGGCATGGCAGCGCTGATCCTTGGCGGGCTGTTGCTTGCCGCCGGCGAAGTCTTCACGACACCCTCCTTCGCAAGCTTCGTGCTGCCGATGTGGGTGATCGCCGTCGGCATTGTCATGAGCGCCTCGGTGACTGCGAACGGCGCGCTGAAGGCCTTTGACGCGATCGCCGGAACGGCGGTGGCGCTCTACTTCTGCATCCAGAGCCTGATCGTCGCCGTCGTCGGCACCGGCGCCGTTCTGTTTCTGAAGGGCGATACGGCCTGGCCGCTCGTCGGCTACTGCCTGGTGATGGCGACGGTCACGCTCCTGGCGCTGGCGCTCCTGAGCCGACCTGGAGGGCAATAGCTGCCATGTACCTCCCGGAGCGGTTGCCTGCTCCGGGAGGTATTCAGCCAACCGGTCCGGCGGCTGCCAACAAGACGGCAAGATGCCTCTTGACCTCGCCCCTGGGGCAGGCCCCAGACTTGTCTCATGACCGATTCTTTTTTCCTCGCCGGCCGTTTCGGCGCTGCCACAAGACTGTCGCCGAAGGCGCTCCGGCTCTATGCCGAGCAGGGCCTGCTCCTGCCCGCCCACGTCGATCCTGTGACCGGCTACCGCTACTACGCCGCCGAGCAGGCGGGCCGCGCCCGGCTGATCGCGCGGCTGCGGCAATTGGGCCTGCCGATCGCCCGAATCGCGCGCCTGATCGAGCTTCAGCCCGAAGTGCGCCTCGCCGAACTTCGCGCCTGGCTGGAGGTACAGACCAAACGGCTCGAGGAGCAGAGCGAACTGGTGCAGGCGATCTTCCGGCAATCGACCGGCGGCGATGATCCGCTGATCAAAGCCGTCCGCGTCCGCGACTCCGCCCCTTCGAAGATCATCTATCGGCAGGGTCATGTGACGGTCGATGCGCTCGAAGCTTTCACGGAAAGCGCCGAAGCGGCGATCCGGAGCTACCTGGCACAATGCGGCAAGGACGACGACGAACCGATGACGCTGCATTTCCACGAGCCCGTGAACCATGATGGCAAGGGTCTCGTCGAAGTCGCGATCGCCTATGCAGGCAGCCTCGAACCGTCAGGCGATCTGCGCATCCGCCTTCAGCCGGCTGGGCGCGAAGCATTCCTGCCGGTGCCCGAGACGTTCGAGACCTTTCCGGCGGTGCTGCGCATCTACGACGCGATCGAGGCCTGGTTCGAGCACAGCAACGATCTCGATTGTTTCGGCAGCCCCTACGAAATCTAACCCGGCAGCGGTGGCGCCCGTTTCGATGTCGCCTATCCCATCGTGCCCTAGAATACCGCAGCTCCGGACGGAAAACCGCTTCACACTTTTCCTGGAGCTGCTTTGAACAAAGCAATCCGGGATACACCCTCGTACCTCCAATGACCCCAAGGATTCAACCGATGCAGCACGTTCCCTATGTGGGCTCCGGCCCCTATTGTTATGCCAACTCCTTCGCCATGATGTTCGGCGAGGCGGCGCCCTCGCCCGCCGTCATCGAATTTGCCACAAGCAGCCCGTTCGGAATGCAGCTCATCGGCGGCTCGCTGCCGTTCTTCGACCCCTATGGCTGGGACCCGGAAGCCGGGTTCGACGGCGCGCTTGCCGCGCTCGGCTGGACCTCGGAAGTCAGCAAGGGTGACGATGCCGAGGACGCGCTTTCCCGCCTCCGGTCGGCCCTGAAGGACGGCCCGGTCTGGGTCGGGCCGGTGGAAATGGGACATCTCCGCCATCAACCCGGCATGACCGGGCCGATCGAGGCCGACCATTATGTCGTGGTCCTCGCGCTCGACGAGGAGCGGGTGCTGATGCACGACCCGCAGGGCTACCCCTACGCCTCGCTGCCGATCGGTGATTTCATGGCGGCCTGGAGCGCGAAGCTCACCTACGGTGATTCTTTCACTATGCGGTCGGGCTTTTCGCGGGTGGCGGAGGTCTCGGAGGTGGACGCGATCCGGGCCTCGATCCCGGCTGCGATCCACTGGCTGTCGATGGTTACGGATCGGGCGATGCCGCCTAGGAGCCTCGGCAATGCCGAGGCCGCCGAAGCGCTGGCGGCGCGCATAGAGGAAGGCTGTGACAAGGGCTTGCGGGCGCACCTGATCCATTTCGGCGTTCGCGTCGGCGCCCGCCGTGCGGCTGACGCCGCAACCTGCCTCAAGCGCGCCGGCTTTGCCAAGTCCGCCGCGATTGCCGGCGAACAGGCGCCACTCATCGGCGCGCTGCAATATCCGCTTGTCCTGCGCAGGGATGCGGAAGCGGCGGAAGCCCTACGGCGGCTGGCTCCGACCTACGATCGGCTGCTCTCCGCCCTGCGAGGCGGAGACTGATTCCAGCAACACGCAATTCCGGACGGAAAACCGCTTCGCACTTTTCCTGGAATTGCTTTAGGCAATGAGCTCGGAGAAGCTCTTCGGCCGCTCCGACTTGGCGTCGCGTACGGTTGCGTAGTGAAGTCCGACGACACCGTTGTCGTAGTGTTCGCTGCCGATCAGCTGCAGTTCGTTCTTATCTCTCAGCCGGGCGAACCACGGTTCACCCGGCGAGACGACGGGATAGACGAAGAAGTGGTAGCGATCGACCAGTCCGAGGCCGATCACCGTCTGCGCCAGGCTCGCGCCGCCCGAGAGATGGATATCGCCGCCGGGCTCAGCCTTCAGGTCCATCAGGTAGCGCGAAAGTGCGGCGTCGTCGGCAGCCACGACCTGTTCGGCATTGTGCCAGGGGCTGATCGCCTGCTCACCGGTGCGGGAGAACACGATCTTGCGGTAGTCGTGCATGCGTTTGGCCATCACGCGATTGGTCTCGCCGTTGACCTCATCGTTCAGCGCGCCGGGCCAATAGCCAACCATCTCCTCATAGGTGGTGCGCCCGACGAGTACCGTGTCGTAGCCGGCATAGAGCCGGTCGATCGCCCGGTACTGCTCATCGACCACCGTGCCCATCCAGGCAAGCGGATCGTCCAGGCGGCCATCGAGCGTCGTCATCATCTGCAGGACGATGTTGCGCATGTCTTCGCCTCCTTAATGGGTTTGCTCGACGAGGCGGCCAGCTGCTCGGCGACCGTTCCCCAGCCGTCGTGGAAACCCATCTCCTCGTGCATCTTCCGGTCCGCGCCGTTCCGGTGCATCACATGGGCGGCGTACTCAGTGCCGGCCGGGTGGTCGCTGAGCGTGATGATTGCCGTCATGAAGGCGTTCTCGGCTGGCCGCCAGCCGGCAACGAGCGTGTCGGTGAAGACGATGCGCGAGAGTTCGTCGACCGCGAGGAAGCAGGCATTGATATGCGGCACGAACTCGCCGCCGCCTTCGCTGATCCGGGTCACGAAGCCGCCGCCCGGCTTCAGGTCCATATCGATCACCTTGCAGATTGCCGGCGCCGGGACCCACCATTGCTCTAGCCGGGTCCGATCGCTCCAGGCGCGCCAGACGGTCGCGCGCGGCGCCTTGATGAGGCGTGCCATCGTCAGGTCGAGTTCGGGATCTGGAGAGCGAATCATGTCATTCCTCCTCGTGTTCAGTGACGAATTTTTCCAGCCGGTCGGCACGGCCTTCCCAGAGCGCGCGTTGCGCCGAAAGCCAGGTCTCGACCACGGCGAATTGCGCCTTCTCGATAGCGCATGTCCGCACCCGGCCCTCTTTGTGGGTGCGGATCAGGCCGCTGCCTTCCAGGAAGTGGATGTGCTTCATGAAGGACGGCAGGGCCATATCGAAGGGTCTGGCGAGATCGCTGATGCTCGCCGGGCCGCCGCCGAGCCGCGAAAGCACGGCGCGCCTGGTGGGATCGGCGAGCGCCTGAAAGATCACGTCCAATCGGTCTGAATACTGTTCCATAAGGCTAAGTATCACGACCAAACACTTAGCACAACAGCTAACTATTGAAGTCCTCCCCGACAGGTTCGGAGCCAATTTGTCTCACGGCGCCGTGCCGTCGACCGCAGGTCGAGAGCCGAGACCATTTCCCCATTTCCCACTGATATGTTTTACTTGCTGCACTTTGCGGGATCGACAAAGGTCAGGGGCCAAAGCTCGAATGATGCGCTTTTTTGTATTCGCGGTCGCCGCGCTCATCGCATTCGACGGGAATGCAGCAGAGCAGAATTTCCCCGCCGATGGCGGTCTGATTTATTTCAACATGCCGACCGGCAACATCGGTTGCCAATACACGCCAGCCGGTGGCTCCGATGTTTATGTCCCGGAGGACGGCGGCCCGGAACTTGGCTGTGACCGCATCGAGCCGACCTATCAGAGGTTCATTCTGGGAAAGGCGGGCAAGGCCCGACGATTCCAGAACGCGGGCGATACAGCATGCTGCGACGGCTCACATATCCTGAGCTACGGCAACAGCTGGAAGAAGGGGCCGTTTAGCTGTCGGTCCAGCAAAACCGGGCTCAGCTGCGAGCGCAGTGACGGCCACGGTTTTTACATCAGTCGATCGAAGACCGACGTCTATTAGAGCGGCAGCAGGAAAGGTGCATACGGTTTGCCGCGCGCCCTGACTTCTGGTTGATGGCCAGAGCGGGTTTGGTCGCAATCCTGTCGCGTCAGCGTTGACGAGGCCAGCGACCGCCATGGCTCTCGATCCCGGCAGAAGATCAACGCTCGCCTATCTCGTGCAGAAAAGTCTCCAGCGCGCTGCGGCTCTGCGCCAGCTTTTCCGTCTTCTCTTCGACAAGCCGGATCTGCTCGCGCAGGGTGACGCGCAGTTCGTCGCAGGGCTCAAAGATCGGACCTTCGCCACGCACGCACGGCAGGAACTGCAGGATCGTCGGAAGGGTCATGCCGCCGGCGCCCAGGAGCTTGATGCGCTCGACGGTTCTCACCTCCGCCAGATCATAGTCGCGATAGCCGCTTTCGGTGCGTCCAGGCTTCAACAGCCCTTCGGCCTCATAGTAACGCAGCATCCGAATGCTGACGCCGGTGCGTTTCGACAGCTCGCCTATTTTCATTCCGGTCCCTTCGCCGCGCCCTTGACTCTGACAGCGCTGTCAGACCTTAGACCTATTGGCTCCTTCATGTGAACACACCCAGGAGCAAGACCATGCCGAACGAAACAAGCCTCTATCCCGCAGCGCTCAACGGCCGCCCGGCCAGCGCTGCGGATCTGATCCCCTTGGCTTTTGCCGGCTTCGCCCACTTCACCGCAATTCAGGTCAGGGACCGCAAGATCAGAGGTCTGGACCTGCATCTGAAGCGCCTCAGCAACGCCTCTCTCGCATTCTTCGGCCGCGCGCTGCGCGACGAACAATTGCGCGCCCACATCAGACAGGCAATCGACGCCGGTCCGGCGGACCAGTCTCTGGCAGTCACCGTCTTTTCGCCGGACGGCGAGTTTACCGCCGACAGCATGCAGGGAGACCTCGCCGTTCTCGCGCGCAGCGGCCCACCCTCCAATGGCCCGAAGGGTCCGCTGCGGCTTGCCGTCATCGAGCACGAGCGACCACACCCCACGATCAAACACGTCGGAGAATCCAGCAAGACCTATTACCTGCATCAGGCGATCAGGGCGGGTTTCGACGACGCCGCCTTCATCGACCGGCAGGGGCACCTCAGCGAAGCCAGCATCTGGAACCTGGTCTTCTGGGACGGCGAAACGGTCATCTGGCCCAGGGCCGAGATGCTGACCGGCACGATGATGGGCACGGTCCAGCGACAACTCGAACGCCTGGGCGTGCCGCAGCGCCGGGAGGAAGTTACCCTTAGCCGGCTCAAGGATCTCTCCGCTGCGGCCGTCATGAATTCATGGACACCAGGCATTGCCGTCAGCGCCATCGGTTCGACAGCAATCCCGGAAGCAAAGGCATTTCTGGATTTGCTGCACCGTGCGCATGCGGCAGAGCCGGCCAAGGCAGTTTAGAGCAGTTGGGTTTGGCGGAGGCGGACAAACCGTGCCGCCGCGGCCAGCCTCAGCGCTTGCGAGCGACGATATAGGGACGATTGTCGTAGCCCTTCGTCGCATGGTTTTCGATATCCAGAATGTCGAAGCCGGCAGCCGTTATCTCCTGGCTCAGCTCGATCAAGCCGAAGGTTCCTGCATAGGGCGCTATTCCGAACGCGCGCATCGCCGGCAACAGCGCCAAACGGATCAGCGGGCTCATCTCCCCGACGCACGGCGTCTTGGAGATGAACAGCCCCTTCGATGGGAGCAGGGCATGAATGCTGCCGAGCGTGCCCGAAAGATCGCGCAAGAGATGCAGATAGTTGAAGGCCAGGACCGCATCGTATTTTACGCGCTCGGCGGCCAGTGCTTGGGCCGTCGCGGTGCGGAAGACGAGATTCGGCACAAGGTCGACGGCATATCTCTCGCTCGCAATTGCGATCATCTCGCTGGAAAAGTCGGTCGCAAGATAGTCCCGGACATCGCCCGCGAGCCGAAACGCCGTTGTCCCCGTGCCGCAACCGAGCTCCAGCACGCCGTCATCGGGCAGAAGCAGAGAGCGGGTACGGTCGAGCGTGCGCTCATACCCGGCCGGGTCCGCGATCGCCCCCTTGGCGTATCGCCGTGACGTCCGATCCCAGAAACGCGCGTCACTCGCCGTCTTCATGCTGCCTGCTCCCCAGATCGCGACCAGATCTCCTCGGCGCGAGCGTCGAGGCCGGAGTCATGCCGGTCAAGGGATTCCGGCTACCGCGCAATCGTCAACAAATGGCGGAGATCGGACTGTCAATCGGCGGAGGTCCCGTTAGGCCAGCCGAACCCAATCGACGGTTTCAAGCACATAGGGCGCGAAGAGAAAGTCGCGGATCGCGGCGATCTCGTCCTCGCGCCAGTCGAGAAGAACGAAATGCTTCGGTTTTTCCGTGGGCCCAGTGCTATCGAAAACCAGCATGACCGGACGCCCCTCGATCGCTCCGAGCGCGAACCGCCACCTCGTCTCCTCGGCATAGCGTGTGACGTAGCGGCCAATGCCCTCACGGCCCTCCAGCTTCAGCCTGTTGACCAGCTCGAGCTTGACGTCGTCGGCCAGCATGGCGCGGATTGCATCGAAATCGCCACCCTGGAACAGGCGCACATAGGTCGCCATCTTTTGCCGGTTGGCATCCGACATCAGCGGCAGCCGCATCTCGTCCGGGCGGTCCGCCAGTTGCCGGAGCGCCGCGCGTCCGCGCTGGAGTGCCGACTTGGCCGCCGCCGGCGTGCAGTCGGCAATATCCGCGATTTCTTCGACCGAATGTCCGAGCACATCCTTGAGAATCACGGCGCAGCGCTGAAGTTCAGGCAGTTGAAGGAAGATGTGGAAGCCGACTGCAACGATGTCCGCTTCGGGCAGCGGTGCGTCCTCCAGATCATCGAGCAGCGGAACGACCTTGTGCCGGGTCCGACGGCGCAGGAAATCGAGGCTGGTATTATGGGCGATGCGAAGCAACCAGCCCTCGAGATTGTCCACGACCGCACCGTCCGCCCGCGCCTGCAGGGCCTTGATCAAGGTATCCTGCAGCACATCCTCGCCGTCCACGGCCGAGCCGGTCATGCGCGCGCAATAGCGATGCAGCCGCGGCCTGAACTCGCGCAGGCGATCCTCGAAATCTTCCACGTTCATGTATCGATCTCCATGGGCGCATCTCCAGGCGTCAGCCCACGGGCGACGACGGCACGATAACGCGGCTCCAAGAAAATGTCCGCCGCCTTCCGGCCGCTCTCCGCGGACGTCGGCGGCGGATCGACATCACCTGTTGTCGCTGAACACGGCCTCGCCCAGGATCGACTCAAGGCTTGCCAGTTCCAGGATATGCGGAAAGTAGGCCTTCATCCGGGGATCGGCCCGCATCGCCTCAATGGCCGCCGGCGTCTCCCATTCCGAATAGATGATGACGCTGGCGCCGTCCTTGGCGGCGATCAACCGGCTTGTGCGCCAACCGCCGAGCGTGCTGATCACGGTTTCGATGTTGCGCTTCAGGAGCGCGATCAATTGCGCCTGCTTGCCGGGTTCGACCTTCAGCAGATTGACGAGTGTGACAGGTTCGGTGCTCATCAGCATGTCTCCTTTGCTACGGACACAGCAAAGACGAAACGGAGAGGCGAAACGGATCGCGCCGAAGAAGATTTTTGCGTGATGGCGCCAAGCGGGTTGGCAACATCTTGATATGGATCGCTGTGGCAAGGAAGGAAAATGGCGGACAGAGAGGGATTCGAACCCTCGATACGCTTTCACGTATACACGCGTTCCAGGCGTGCGCCTTCAACCACTCGGCCACCTGTCCATCCGTCAGCAGCCGATGGTCAATCCGGCTGGATGGGAAGGGCGGGGCCCTTCGGTGTCAGCCAGCGTGAACCGGCGGACGCGCGTCTATATACCGATGATTTGCTTGGGATCAACTGCTTTCTGACAGATTGTTGACATCTTGTGAAACGAGTGGCCCGTCGTCCCCATTGTGCATACCAGGCGGCACGCTTATCTCTTGGGTCGAGACGAGCGTCACACTCCCGGCAGCGTCCAGATGCCGGCTCGGCTCTGCTGCGATCACCGCATAATTTCGCCACTGGGCCTTGTCCGAGACCCCTGCGATCGAAGAAGATGCCGCCGGGGCGTTGCGCTTGACCATGGCAAGGCGCCAGCCAGTGACATGAAGGGAAAATTGGACCTATGCGGTTTTTGTTGAGGCTGGCGAGCGCCGTCGTGTTGTTTGCTGCCGTGCTTGCCGGTGCCGTCGATGCAATCCAGTCGGTCGCCGCATCGGAACTGGTGATGACCTCGCTTGGCGACGACCTGGAGGCTCTGGGCGCCGACACGGCGAGCTGGATCCAGTTTGCGCAGCGTTCCGATACGGCGCAGACGATCTGGCATTCGGTCCTGCATTGGCTGCTGATGCAGCCGGCCTTTGCCGTGCTCGCGCTGCTCGCGCTCGTTCTGTGGATGGTCGGCTACAAGAAGCGGCCGGCGGCGGGCCGCTTCGCCGCCTGATTTTTCGCGGAGCCCGTCTCCGAACCGACGAGGAGTATGCTGATGTTCCTGATCGACATGTTCAACAAGAAGACGATCATGCCCGACGCGCAGACAGCGCTGCCGGGTCGCGACGAGGCGATCCCGACGGCCGAGACGCATTTCGTTTCCGGACGGCCGCTGAATGGCCCCTACCCCGACGGCACGAAGCAGATCCTGCTTGGCATGGGCTGCTTCTGGGGCGCCGAACGGCTGCTCTGGAAGATCCCCGGTATCTACGTGACGGCTGTCGGTTACGCTGGCGGGCTGACACGGAACCCGACCTATCAGGAGACGACCACCGGGCTCACAGGCCATGCCGAGGTGGTGCTGGTCGTCTATGATCCAGAGACGGTTCCGCTTGCGACCCTGCTCAAGACTTTCTTCGAGGAGCACGACCCGACCCAGGGCATGCGCCAGGGCAACGATATCGGCACCACCTACCGCTCGGCAATCTACACCTATGACGACGAGCATCTGGCGGAGGCCAAGGCCGCGCGCACCACTTTCCAGGCGGCGCTGAAGTATTCCAACCATGGCGGCACGATCACCACCGAGATCGGCAAGGCCGGCCCATTCTACTTCGCCGAGGACTACCACCAGCAATATCTGGCGAAGAACCCGAACGGCTATTGCGGCCTGCGCGGCACCGGGGTGAGTTGTCCGATCGGGTACTAGGGCGCCGTGCGTTCGACTGACGCACAAAGGACGCTCTAGCACTTTGATTCTAGAGCATCTTTCCGCCTCCGGTGGTTCCACTCGAGAGCGGGATGTTCTAGACAGGCCGATGTGCTTGGCCTCAATCGACCCAAACCTTCACCAGATCGTTTCGTGTAAACAAGCGCTGGATGCGGGCGGAGAACCGCACACACTTTTCCTCACCCCGCTCCGACACCGGGGGCCGCTTTGGGCCTCTCGAAAGCAAGCGCGATACCCACAACCCAGAGGTCGCGCCGGATGGGCGCGCACACTTGCCGGCGATCTCAAAAGCGCAACAGAACCGGTGCCTTACGGGTACCGGCTTCTGTGGCTTCAATTTTTACCATCTGAAAAATTTTGAGTGTTTTTTTGCCGTGACCGTGCAAGGATGCGCCACCCTAGCCCCAAGGAGAAGGGGGTGGGTTCCGCAGACAGGTTCCGTCGGGGAGCCGGCGGGAGGACCCAATAAGATCAATAGCGACAACAGGGCTGCACGATGAAAAAAACCATTCTCGGTCTCTTTGCCTTTTCGATGATGTCCGCGACGGCACTGGCCGCCGACATCAAGCCAGCGATCATCTACGATCTCGGCGGCAAGTTCGACAAATCCTTCAACGAGGCTGCCTTTAACGGCGCCGAAAAGTTCAAGACGGAATCGGGCGTCGAATACCGCGAGTTCGAAATCGCCAACGACGCCCAGCGTGAACAGGCGCTGCGCCGCTTTGCGAGCGACGGCAACAGCCCGATCGTCATGGCCGGCTTCAACTGGGCGGCTTCGCTCGAGAAGATCGCGCCGGAATACCCTGATATCAAGTTTGCGATCATCGACATGGTCGTCGAGAAGCCGAACGTCAAATCGGTCGTCTTCAAGGAACAGGAAGGCTCCTACCTCGTCGGCGTTCTCGCCGGCCTCGCTTCGAAGTCGAAGACCGTCAGCTTCATCGGCGGCATGGACGTTCCGCTGATCCACAAGTTCGCCTGTGGCTACGTTGGCGGCGCCAAGTCGACCGGCGCTGACGTCAAGGTTCTGGAAGCCTACACCGGAACGACGCCGGACGCCTGGAACGACCCGGTCAAGGGCGGCGAAATCGCCAAGTCGCAGATCGACCAGGGCTCGGACGTCGTCTACCACGCAGCCGGCGGCACCGGCGTCGGCGTTCTGCAGGCGGCTGCAGATGCGGGCAAGCTCGGCATCGGCGTCGACTCCAACCAGAACGGCCTGCAGCCGGGCAAGGTCCTGACCTCGATGCTGAAGCGCGTCGACGTCGCCGTCTACGAAGCCTTCACGGCGGCCAAGAACGACAAGTTCGAGTTCGGTATTTCCAACCTCGGCCTCAAGGAAGATGGCGTCGGCTATGCGCTCGACGACAACAACAAGGCGCTGATCACGCCTGAGATGCTCGATGCAGTGGAAAAGGTGAAAGCCGAAATCATTGCCGGCAAGGTCGAAGTTCACGACTACATGAGCGACGAGTCCTGCCCCTACTAAGAGCAGCACTTATGTAAATAGAGAGGCCGCAGGTTCGTTGGACCGGCGGCCTTTTTATTCCCGTTTGCCGTGGCGCTCGATCAGTAGTGCGGCGGCCGGGTGATCGCCGGCGCATCGAGCGATTGCTCCTCGAGCGACAGGAAACGCTCGGTCAGCCGGTCGAGCTTGGCGCGCGTCTGCTCCACCACCTTCCATTGCTCGGCGAGCTGGTCGGAAAGTTCCTCGATGGTCTTGGCCTGATGGGCCACCGTTTCCTCGAGGTGGGTGATCCGTTCGTCCGTCTTGTTCATGTCCGCCAACTCCGTCCTGCCACGCGCCGGCGCGCCCGCGCTGCACAATGGGATCTTGCCGGCAGATTGGCCATAGCCGGCATCATGTCAAGCAAGAGCCTCTCAGGCCTTCGCCGCCGCACTGCCCGAGAGCGAAAATCCGGGATCCTTTGCTGAAAGCCGCTTGTGCAGATGCACCATCAGACCGGCGGCAAAGAGCGGCGTCAAAAGGTTGACGAAGGGCACCGCCAGAAACGCCGCGAGCAGTAGGCCGGCGAGAAACACGGTGGAGCGGTGCTTCTCACGGAAGAGCCGCGCCTCCGCCGGTGCACGATAGCGCATCGCCGCGAACTCGAAGAATTCGCGGCCGAGCAGATAGCCGTTGACCAGAAAGAAGGCGATGAGGTTGACGCCCGGAACGAGCAGCAGGAAGAGCGCCAGCAGGTTGCCTAGAATGACAACGCCGAGAAACTTCAGCGATCCGGCGATCGCCTCGACAAGCGGCAGCGGCCGGCCCGGCGGCTCATTCGGATAGTCCCGCTTCTCGATCACCTCGGCGACATCATCGAGGAAGAAGCCGGCGATCAGCGCGGTGACGGGAGCCAGGAGCAACGCCAACGCGAGCGCCAGCCCGAGGCTCGCAAAGATGCCGACGACGAAGGTCAGCCAACCGGCCCAGACGGGCGTGCCCGGCATCAGCGTATCGATCCACGGCAGCGCCAGCCAGATAAACACTTCGCGCACCGCAAACCAGAGCGCGACGAGCGCCAGTATCGTCAGGCCCAGCACGTTCCAGAAAACCGATCGGGTCTCGGGCGCAAGGAGATTGGCAAGCGAAAGTCGCGCCGCGTCCAAGATCATCATCGCTCTCCAGTATGGCCCAAGGTTCGATGATGCATGTAGGCAGAGGCACCGCCGGCGACAAGACACGCGCGGCGGAAGCCAGGTCTTTATGCAAGATTCACGCGCCTCGTCTAAGGGAAGCATGGAAAACGCCAAGGGCGGCGATATTGTAGACGTAGCGGACAGCAGTAGCAGGCAAGAACAGCATTCCGCGGAGGATGACATGACAGAACAAAAGACACTCGCCAGCCTTTCCGTGCTGGTGCAGAGCGGCAAGCTGGACCCCGTGGACCTCGCCAAGCAAACCTATGCGGCGATCGACGCGCACGGCGACTATGCCATCTTCGTCGAATTGACGCCTGAGCGCGCGACGCGGGATGCCGAGGCCGCCTCGAAACGTCTCAGGGCGGGACGCTCGCTCGGCCTGCTCGACGGCCTGCCGGTCGCGTGGAAGGACCTGTTCGATGTGGCCGGCAGCGTCACGACCGCCGGCTCGAAGGTGCTGCAGACGCACGCCCCGGCAAGGAGCGACGCTCCGGTCGTTGCCGCCGTTGCCGCAGCCGGCATGGTCAGCGTCGGCCACACCAATATGAGCGAGTTCGCCTTTTCGGGCCTTGGCATCAACCCGCATTACGGCACGCCGAGAAACCCCGCGGCCACCGACGTGGAACGCATTCCCGGCGGCTCGTCGTCAGGCTCGGCGGTCGCGGTCGCGGCCGGCCTGGTGCCGGCGGCGATCGGCACCGATACCGGTGGCTCCGTCCGCATTCCCGCGGCGATGACCGGCATCGTCGGTTACAAGGCAACACGCGGCCGCTACACGATGAAGGGCGTCTTTCCGCTGGCTGAAAGCCTGGATTCGCTTGGGCCCCTCTGTCACACGGTGCAGGACGCCGTGTGGGTGGATGCCGCCATGCACGGGCTGACGGCCCCGACGGTGCGCCGCGCCGACCTCTCCGGCGTCGCGCTGGTGATCCCGGAAACGGTGGTCTTCGACGATGCGGAGACGGAAGTCGTCGAGGCGTTCGAGGATGCCATCAAGCGGCTTGAAAAAGCCGGCGTTGCCGTCAGCCGCCGCGCCTTCCCGACCTTCTCGGCGATCTTCGGGCTGATGGCCCGCCACGGCGCCCTGGTGACGGCCGAGGCCTATGCGCTTCATCGCGAGCGGCTGGCCGGGCACGAGGCCAATGAGATCGATCCCCGTGTCGTTGCCCGCACCAGGCTCGGCGAGAAGATCACCATGCCCGACTACATTGCTCTGCTCGACGCGCGCGACCAACTGATCCATGAGACGGTCGACAGCCTGAAGCCGAACGAGCTCATCGCCCACCCGACGCTGCCACATGTAGCGCCGCCGATCGCGCCGTTGATCGAGGACGACGAGCTGTTCTTCAAGACCAACGCCAAGACACTGCGCAACACGTCGATCGGCAACTTCTTGGATTTCTGCGGCATCTCCATTCCCTGCGGTACCGGGGCGGCGGAAATGCCCGTCGGCTTCCAGCTTGCAGCGCCACATCACCAGGACGACAGGCTGCTTTCGGTCGCCCTTTCCGCCGAAGCGATCATCCGGGGTGAGGCATGATCGTCTGTTTCGACATCGGCGGCTCGGCGATCAAGGGCGCGATCGTGCATTCGCGCGACCGGATCTTTCCGCTGCCGCGACGGACGACGCCGCTCAGCAACTTCCGCCAGTTCATTGAGGCGCTCGAATCGGTCCTGGACGAAGCGGGCGGACACCCGGATTGCGTGGCGATCTCGATCACCGGCGTCATCGATCCCGAGACGCGGCGGATCAAATGCGCCAACATCCCCTGCATCGACGGACGTGACCTGGTCACCGAACTCGAAGCGGCGCTGCACCTGCCGGTGAAGATCGCCAATGACGCCGACTGTTTCGCGCTTGCCGAAGCAGGTGCCGGCGCCGGGCGCGGCCACCGTATCGTCTTCGGCGCCATTCTCGGCACCGGGGTCGGCGGCGGCCTGGTGATCGACGGCCGGCTGATCAATGCCGATGGCGGCTTTGCCGGCGAATGGGGACACGGCCCGGCGATCGCGGCCGAGGCCGGCAACCCGCCGATCGCCATTCCCGCCTATGACTGCGGCTGCGGCCAGAAGCGCTGCGTCGATACCGTTGGCGGCGCCCGCGGGTTGGAGCGGCTGCACCAGACCGCCCATGGTAAGACGCTTTCAAGCCATGAGATCATCGAGGCCTGGAAGGCTGGGGATGCAGAGGCAAAGCGCACGGTCGATCTGCTCGTCGATCTCGTGAGTTCGCCTTTGGCACTCGTCATCAACATCACCGGCGCGACGATCGTGCCTGTCGGCGGCGGACTCTCCAATTCCGAGGAACTGCTCGCCGAAATCGACAGGACAGTGCGTAGCCGGATTCTCCGGCAGTTCGAACGGCCGCTGGTGGTGCGTGGTGAATGCCGGGTCGAGCCCGGATTGATCGGCGCGGCGCTGCTTGGCCTCGGCGAGGAGAAGATATGAGCGACATCAAACTGGAAGTCTGCGTCGACGATGCCGACGGGCTTTACGCGGCGATCGAGGGCGGCGCAGACCGGATCGAGCTCTGCGCCGCCCTGTCCGTCGGTGGCCTGACGCCCAATCCCGGACTGATGGCGCTGGCCGGTCCGCCGCCGGTGCCCGTTTACGCCATGATCCGCCCTCGCCCGGGCGATTTCGTCTTCTCCGCCGCGGACCTCGATGTCATGCGTCGCGATATCGACGCGGCGCGGGCGGCAGGTCTCGCCGGCGTGGTGCTCGGCGCCTCCCTTGCCGACGGTCGCCTCGATAAGTCGATGCTGATCAAGCTCACAGGCCATGCGGCCGGACTCAGGATGACGCTGCACCGCGCCTTCGATCTGGTTCCGGATTTCGCCGAGGCGATGGAGGTGGCGGTCGAGCTCGGCTTCGAACGCATCCTGACCTCGGGCGGTGCCAGGAGCGCACCGCAGGCGATCGATCGGTTGGCCGAAATCGTCGATCTCGCCAAGGGCCGGCTGTCGATCATGCCGGGGTCCGGCGTCACCCTCGATACGGTCGATGCCCTTCTCGACCGGGTGACCGTCAACGAAGTGCACTCCTCCTGCTCCGTTCGTGAGCCGGCTCAGGATCCTCGATTGGTCGAAATGGGCTTCGTTTCGGCCGACCGGCGCCGCACCGATGCGGAAACGGTCCGGGCGATGAAGGCGAGACTTTCAGCGCGCTGAGACAATGTTGCCCGAAATGAAAAGCCCCGGACAACATTTGCGCTGTCCGGGGCTTTTGCTTGATGCGTTATGATCAGGCGGCGTAGACCTGCGTGCCGCCGATCCAGGTAGAGCCCATGCCAAGCTCCGGCGTCAGAAGCACGAAATCCGCATCGGCGCCGGGCTTCAGCCGTCCCTTGTGGGTGGCGAGACCCATAGCATCGGCCGGATAGGCGGAGGCCATCCGCAAGGCTTCTTCCACCGGCAGGCCGAGCTTGTCGTGCACGAAACGGACCGACGACAGCATGTCGATGTCGGCGCCGGCGAGCGTACCGTCGGCAAGCGTCAGGCGACCGCCCTCGCGCAGGATCTCGCGGCCGTTCAGCTGGAAGCTGGTCATGTCCGTGCCGATCGGCGACATCGCGTCGGTCACCAGGAAGATCTGGCCCGGGCCGACTTTTGCGCGCAGCGCCACGCCCATCGAGGCCGGCTCGACATGGTAGCCGTCGGCAATCAGGCCCGCATGCAGCGTGCCGGTGGCAAGTGCCGCACCGACCACGCCCGGCTCGCGATGACCAAGGCCGCTCATGGCGTTGAAGAGATGGGTCACCGTCCTTGCGCCCGCCTTGGCATAGGCGACGGCGGTTTCGTAACCGACATCGGTGTGGCCGAGGCTGACGACGGCGCCGGCTTCGGCCAGCGCCCGCACCTGTTCCCGGGTGGCGTTTTCGGGCGCCACGGTCACCATCAGCACGCCGAGCGCCTTGGCGCAATCGAGCATTTCGGCGAGATCGGCATCGTCCATCGGACGGATCAGCGTCGGATCATGGGCGCCCTTGCGTGCGACCGAGAGATGCGGACCTTCGAGATGCAACCCGAGGAAACCCGGCACGCCAGCGGCCTTGGCGTCGAGACCCGCCTTGATGGTGGCGCTTCTGATTTCGCGCGTGTCGGTGATCAGCGTCGGCAGCAGTGCGGTTGTGCCGAACTTGGCATGCGCCGAACAGATCTGCCGGATACCCTCGACGGACGGTTCTTCGTTCAGAAGCGCACCACCGCCGCCGTTGACCTGCAGGTCGATGAAGCCCGGCACCAGCAGCATGCCATGCGCATCGATTTTTTTGGCATCGGCGGGGACGTCCGCCACTGCCACGATCGCCTTGACGCGGCCGGCCTCGATCACGAGAGCACAGCCGTCATGCCATTCGACGCCGTCGAACAGGCGGGCGCCGGTGATTGCTTTCCTCTCGCTCATCTCGTCTCCGTTACCTTCTTGAGGCTCGCCGGTGCGTCGGGGTTGAGACCGCGCGAGCGCGACCAGGCTTCGACGAAGCCATAGAACGGCAGGATCAAGGTCAGCGCGTCGGTGATCGGGTGGCCCGTCTCGACGAACGCCAGGCGCTTGGCCTTGCCGGCAAGGCTCGATGTAACATGAACCACTGCGCCCTTTTCGGCCATACCGTCGGCAATGCCGGCGACCGAAGTTTCGGCTGCATCACGGGCCGCAAGCGTCAGCACCGGGAACTTGGCGCCGACGAGCGCCACCGGCCCGTGCAGAACTTCGGCCGCGGAATAGGCTTCCGCATGCATGCCGGAGGTTTCCTTGAACTTCAGCGCCGCCTCGCTGGCGATCGCAAGCGCCGGGCCACGGCCGAGCACATAGAGCGATTCCGCCTCGCCGAGATCGTCGGCAAAGGCCTGCCAGTCGAGCTTGACGGCCTTCGCAAACTGGTTCGGCAGATCGGCGACTGCCCGCTTAAGCGCTGCGTCACCGGTCCATTCGCCGAGCACGGCAAGGCCGGCGGCGATCGAATTGACGTAGGACTTGGTGGCCGCAACGGCGATTTCCGGACCGGCGAGAATGTCGAGAGGGTTGGTGCAGGCTTCGGAGATCGGCGAGGGCAGCGTGTTCGTCAGCGCGATCGAGACCGCGCCGGCATCGGTCGCGGCCTGCGCCATGGCGACGATATCCGGGCTCTTGCCCGACTGCGAAATCGCGATCGCCGCAGCACCGCCGAGCTTCAGCTTGGCGCCGTAGATCGAGGCGAGCGACGGGCCGAGCGAGGCGACCGGCCGGCCGGCCTGCAGCTCGATCGCATATTTCAGGAAAAGCGCGGCATGGTCGGAGGAGCCGCGGGCGATCGTGACCAGGAAGGCCGGATCCTTGGCGCGGAGTGCCGCGCCGGCGGCCTTGAGCTGATCGGCCGAGCGTTCCAGCAGGCGCTGGGCGGCTTCGGGGATCTCGTCGATTTCTCGGCGCATATTGGTCTGCATGGTCAATTCCTTTCTGCGGGCGGTCGCCTTAGGATTCCGACAGCGTCAGTTCCGCGACAAAGTCATAGGCATCGCCCCGGTAGAGCGAGCGGGTGAATTCGACGACGCGTCCCGATGCGAGATAGGAGACGCGTTCGATGGAAAGGCCGGCCGAGCCGACGGCAACGCCGAGCATCGAGGCATCCGGGTCCTTGATGTTGCAGGCGGAGATGCGCTGGACGGCACGAACCGGACGCGAGCGTGTCTTGTCCAGCGCGGAATAGAGCGACGAGGTAACGGCCTGCGGGTCCGGCAGGAACTCCGCGGAGATGCTGGCGCGCTCGATCGCAAGCGGCATGTCGTCGGCGATTCGCAGGCGCCCGAGGCGGGCAACCAGCGCGTCAGCGGGAAGGCCAAGCGCCATCATCTCATCTGGCGAAGGATGAAACAGGCCGCGTTCCAGCCAGCGCGCATGGGTGTTCAACCCGCGGCGCGCCATGTCTTCGGTGAACGACGTCAACCGCGACAGAGACTGCTGCACCTTGGAGACCGGCTTGACGACAAAGGTGCCGGAACCGTGGCGGCGAACAAGCAGCCCATCGCGCACGAGATCGTCTACCGCCTTGCGCACGGTCACGCGGCTGATGTTGGCATAGTCGGCAAGATCGCGCTCTGGCGGCAAGGCGTCGCCATGGTTGAGCTTGCCCGACTGGATTGCGTCTTCGAGCGCTTGCCGAAGCTTGAGATAGAGCGGCCCCGATCCTCCGGACTGCAGGCCCTCAAGCGGCAGAATGGAAGCGAGCTGGTGCGTCATGCACTCGCCCTCGCCTGTGAGCCAAACCGTTGCGCGGCCAGAGCGACCGACCCGGTCAATGCGTCCGCCTCGGCTTCGACGAGCAACGCCTGATGGCGCTCGGCAAGCCAGGGGCGATAGAGCGGCGCCAATCCGCCAAGCAGACAAAGCCTCTCACAGCCTCGTGCAACCACGACATCGAGCGCCTCATCCACCGTAAGTGCGGCGGCCTTCAGTATCCGCACGGCGACTGGATCGCCTGCGGCAGCCCCTTCGAAGACACGCGGCGCATAGCGCCCGAACTCGCCGGGCTTCGCAAGACGGGCGAAATCGACGACATCGCGCGCGTCGTTGTTGAATTCGGCCAGAACGCTGTCCGTGACCGCGGAAGCTGCATGAATACTGTCGAAGGCAAGCAGGCTTTCCTGCAGAAGCGCGTGGCCGATGCGGGCTCCGCTGCCATGGTCGCCGATGGTGAAACCCCAGCCGCCGACATAGCTGACCGTATCTCTCTGGCGCAAAATATAGATGGTGCCGGTACCGAGAATGGCGACCGCGCCGTCCTGGTTGCCGAGCGCACCTTGCAGCGCGATCAACCCGTCGGATTCGATATCGGCGGCGGCGAAGGGCAGACGACGCTTTACGTAATGCACGGCATCGCCGACATTATGTCCGGCCACACCGACGATCGCCTTGGCGGCGGCAATGCCCTCAGGATCGAGGCCCGCCTCTTCAAAGGCTGCGCGGGCGGCTCCGCCGATATTGGCGAGCGCGGTTTCCGGGTCGGTCAGGATATTGGCGGCGCCGGCCTTGCCGCGCCCGAGAATGCGCCCATCTGCCGTTGCCACGGCAGCCCGGCAGCTCGTCCCGCCCCCGTCGATTCCTATCAGGTAATTTGTCATGAGTACCTCCGGCTATTGAGGATACCAAAAAAATACCAATAACCAAGTCTGAATCCGCCCACGCTTTCGATTTCGTTGCAATTCATTGAAATTTAAAGACTAATTTAGACGATCGGTTTTTTCGGACGCCAAAAGTTAAATTCTGCTGGACAATTGGTATTTTTTTGGCATTAATTTCAACCGAGAGGAGACATGACCCATGCCGTCAGCAAAGACCGAAGAGCGTCACGACAACGCCAAGGGCCTGGATCTTATGCATCCGGCGCTGGCGCTGCGACTGCTCGCCGCCGGCCAGCAGGCAGCGGCCAAGGCCGTCGATGCGGCGATTGAGTCGATCTCCGCCGCCGCCTCGATTGCCGCCGAAGCGCTCAGCTCCGGGCGGCGTCTTGCCTATGCGGGCGCCGGCAGCTCCGGTCTCATGGCGATGGCCGATGCGCTCGAGCTGCCCGGCACCTATGGTATTGCGCAGGATCAGATCGTCATCCTGCTTGCCGGCGGCGCTGCCAGCCTCAGCGACCTCGCGGGCGGTTATGAGGACGATATGGACCTCGCCCGAGAGGACGTGCGCAAGGCGGGCATCGGCGCGGGCGACTGTCTCGTTTCCGTTTCCGCAAGCGGTTCCACCCCTTACGCGCTTGCCGCTGCCGACGAGGCCCGCAAGCGCGGCGCCAAGGTAATCGCCGTCGCCAACAATCCGGGTGCGGCGCTCTTCAAGGACGCGGACGTCTCGATCCTCTTGCAGACGCCGCCGGAAGTGGTCTCCGGCTCGACCCGCATGGGCGCCGGCACCGCACAGAAGATCGCCTTCAACATGTTCTCGACACTGGTCGGCATCCATCTCGGCCACGTGCTCGACGGCCACATGGTCAACCTGCGCGCCGACAATATCAAGCTGCACGGCCGCGCGATCCGCATCGTCACCGACATCACCGGCATCAGCGCCACTGAGGCCGGCCGGCTGATCAACGAGGCTTCCGGCTCGGTCAAGGTCGCGATCCTTCTCGCCTCGGGCGCGAAGGACGTTGCAGCCGCGGATGCCGCTCTGAAAGAGGCCAAGCAGAACCTGCGCCGGGCGATCGATATCGTCTCGGCCTGAATCAATTCTGGGATCCAAACCGCGCCAAAGCGGCGCCTATAAAAAGGGAGAACCTGCATGACCCGTACAACAATCAAAGGCCTGCTGCTCGCTTCGAGCATTCTCGGCACGGCCGGGCTGGCGCACGCCGAGGACGTGACGCTGACCATCGAAAGCTGGCGCAACGACGACCTGGCCATCTGGCAGGAAAAACTGATCCCTGCCTTCGAAGCGAAGAACCCGGGCATCAAGGTCAAGTTCGCCCCGATGGCGCCGACCGAATACAATGCCGCGCTGAACGCCAAGCTCGATGCCGGCTCCGCGGGTGACCTCGTTACCTGCCGTCCGTTCGACGTCTCGCTCGAACTCTACAACAAGAAGCACCTTGCCGACCTGACGGCGCTGCCGGGCATGGAAAACTTCTCGCCGGTCGCCAAGTCCGCCTGGACCACCGACGACGGCAAGTCCACCTTCTGCGTGCCGATGGCATCGGTCATCCACGGCTTCATCTACAACAAGGACGCCTTCGACCAGCTCGGCATCCAGATCCCGACGACGGAAGCCGAATTCTTCGCCGCCCTCGACAAGATCAAGGCCGACGGCAACTACATCCCGATGGCGATGGGCACCAAGGACCTCTGGGAAGCCGCAACCATGGGCTACCAGAACATCGGCCCGAACTACTGGAAGGGCGAAGAAGGCCGCGCTGCGCTGATCAAGGGCGAGCAGAAGCTGACCGACGAACCGTGGGTCGAGCCCTACCGCGTTCTCGCCAAATGGAAGGACTATCTCGGCGACGGCTTCGAAGCCCAGACCTATCCGGACAGCCAGAACCTCTTCACGCTCGGCCGCGCCGCGATCTATCCGGCCGGCTCGTGGGAAATCGGCCTGTTCAACACCCAGGCACAGTTCAAGATGGGCGCCTTCCCGCCGCCGGTCAAAAACGCCGGCGACACCTGCTACATCTCGGACCACAATGACATCGGCATCGGCCTCAATGCCAAGAGCGCACATGCCGAACAGGCCAAGACCTTCCTGAGCTGGGTTGCCTCGCCTGAGTTCGCCGACATCTACGCCAATGCACTGCCGGGCTTCTTCAGCCTCAACTCTACCCCGGTGAAGATGACCGATCCGCTCGCCCAGGAATTCGTCTCCTGGCGCGAAAAGTGCAAGCCGACGATCCGCTCGACCTACCAGATCCTGGCGCGCGGCACGCCGAGCCTCGAAAACGAAACCTGGGTCGAATCGGCCAACGTAATCAACGGCACCGATACGCCTGAGGTTGCCGCCGAGAAGCTGCAGAAGGGCCTCGACTCCTGGTACAAGCCGGCGAAGTGAGAAGAGACGTAAGCGCAACAGGTTCCCTCCCCTTTTTGGGGAGGGTCGGCCCTACGGCACCCGTGTCCTGCCGGACGCAGAAGGGCGCCGTAGCAGTTTGAATTGCTGCATGTTTTGTCCTTGGGACACTTGCAGCAAGGCCGGGCGGGGCGACATTGGCCGATGAGGCACTCCCCCAGCCGTCGCGTCAAAGGCCTCCCATCGTGGGAGGCCACCGACGCAGTCGTTTGCAAAAGAACGCGATAGACTTAACCTTCGTCATGAGCCCTCAAAAAGGGCAGATGGCATACGGCGAGACCGGCCGTGTGGCGTCGTGCGCATCGTGATTGTCTGGGGAACCGGTCTTCTAGAAACGGATGGTTCAATGAGTGACGCTCTTTCAGTGCAAGACGGACAGCCGACCGCAAGGCGGCCGAAGCGCTGGCACATCCTCGTCTTCCTGCTCCCGGCCTTCCTGGTCTATTCGGCGGTGATGATCCTTCCGCTGATCGAGACGCTCAGGCTCTCTCTGTACAACACGGTTGACGGCCAGCCAGCCTTCGTCGGCCTTGCCAATTTCCAGACACTGTTTGGGGAAGAGCGCTGGGCCCACGACTTCTGGAACGCGCTGAAGAACAACGTCATCTTCTTCATCATCCATATGTGCGTGCAAAACCCGATCGGCGTCGCCCTCGCCGCCATGCTGTCGATCCCGAAGCTGCGCTTCGTCACCTTCTATCGCACGGCGATCTTCCTGCCGACGCTGCTCTCCTTCGTGATCGTCGGCTTCATCTGGAAGCTGATCCTGTCGCCGATCTGGGGCGTGTCGCCCTGGATACTCGACCTCGTTGGCCTGAAGTCGCTGTTTGCGCCCTGGCTCGGAAAGCCGGGTTCCGCGCTCATCGCCGTGTCGCTGATCTCGGTCTGGCAATATGTCGGCATCCCGATGATGCTGATCTACGCAGCGCTGCTCAACATTCCCGATGAGGTGATCGAGGCTGCCGAATGCGACGGCGTCACCGGCTGGAGCCAGTTCTGGAAGATCAAGCTGCCGCTGATCCTGCCGGCCATCGGCATCATCTCGATCCTGACCTTCGTCGGCAACTTCAACGCCTTCGACCTGGTCTACACGGTGCAGGGCGCGCTTGCCGGGCCTGATGGTTCGACCGACATTCTCGGCACGTTGCTTTACCGCACCTTCTTCGGTTTCCAGCTGCAGCTCGGTGACCGCTCCATGGGCGCGACGATCGCCACGGTGATGTTCCTGATCATCCTCGCCGGCGTGTCGCTCTACCTCTTCGTCATTCAGCGCCGCATGCGCCGCTACCAGTTCTGAGGAGACCGGAGATGTCGAAAGCACGCGATTCTTTTCTCCGCACCGGCTTCGTCCACGTGGCGCTGATCGCCTACACGCTGGTGTCGCTGTTCCCGGTGTTCCTGACGATCATCAACTCGTTCAAGGACCGCAATGCAATCTTTCGGGCGCCGCTGACGATCCCGACGCCACAGACCTTCAGCCTGATCGGCTATGAAACGGTCCTCGGCCAGGGCGATTTTGCCACCTATTTCCAGAACAGTTTCATCGTCACGATCGTCTCGATCGCGCTGGTGCTGCTCTTCGGGGCGATGGCCGGCTTCGCGCTGTCGGAATACCGCTTCCGCGGCAACACGGTGATGGGCCTCTATCTTGCGATCGGCATCATGATCCCGATCCGTCTCGGCACCGTCGCCATTCTCCAGGGCATGGTCGCCGCCAACCTGGTCAACACGCTGACGGCGCTGATCCTGGTCTACACGGCGCAAGGGTTGCCGCTCGCGATCTTCATCCTCTCGGAGTTCATGCGCACGGTCTCGGATGACCTGAAGAATGCCGGACGCATCGACGGACTGTCGGAATACTCGATCTTCTTCCGCCTGGTGCTGCCGCTGGTGCGGCCGGCAATGGCAACGGTCGCGGTCTTCACGATGATCCCGATCTGGAACGACCTCTGGTTCCCGCTGATCCTGGCCCCGGCGGAGGCGACCAAAACCGTGACGCTCGGCTCGCAGATCTTCATCGGCCAGTTCGTCACCAACTGGAATGCGGTGCTGGCGGCCCTCTCGCTCGCCATCCTTCCGGTCCTCGTTCTCTACGTCATCTTCTCGCGGCAGCTGATCCGCGGCATCACGGCAGGAGCAGTCAAGTGAGTGCAAGCAGCAAACCCGTCCGGGTCCTCGTCGCAGGGCTCGGCAACATGGGGCGCAGCCATGCGCTCGCCTATCACAACAACCCCGGCTTCGAGATCGTCGGTCTAGTCAACCGTTCGAAGGTGCCGCTGCCGGAGGAGCTCAGCGGCTACACGATCTATCCCGATTTCAGATCGGCGCTTGCCGAACTGAAGCCGGATCTCTGCTCGATCTGCACCTATTCCGACAGCCATGCCGACTTTGCCGTCATGGCGTTTGAAGCCGGTGCCGACGTCTTCGTCGAGAAGCCGCTGGCAACCACCGTCGCCGACGCAGAGCGCGTCGTCGCGGCGGCGAAAAAGCACGGCCGCAAGCTGGTGATCGGCTACATCCTGCGCCACCACCCCTCGTGGATCCGGCTGATCGCCGAGGCCCGCAAGCTCGGTGGCCCCTATGTCTTCCGCATGAACCTGAACCAGCAGTCGAGCGGACCGACCTGGGAGACCCACAAGTCGCTCATGAAGACCACGTCGCCGATCGTCGACTGCGGCGTGCACTATGTCGACGTCATGTGCCAGATCACCGACGCAAAGCCGGTGGAAGTGCGCGGCATGGGACTTCGCCTCTCCGACGAGATCGCCCCCGACATGTACAATTACGGCCACCTGCAGGTGATCTTCGAGGATGGGTCGGCCGGCTGGTACGAAGCCGGCTGGGGTCCGATGATCTCGGAAACGGCCTTCTTCGTGAAGGACGTGATGTCACCCAAGGGCTCGGTGTCGATCGTCATGGACCAGAACGCAAAGTCCGACGACATCGACATGCATACCAAGACCGCGGTGATCCGGCTGCACAACGCCGAAACCGGTCCCAATGGTCGCTTCCTGAAGGCCGATGAGGATCTCAAGATGGACGGCGAGCCCGGCCACCAGGAACTCTGCGACCGCGAGCAGGCCTATGTGCTGAAAGCCATTCGCGAAGACATCAACCTCGACCGTCACATGAACGACGCCGTGCAGTCGCTCCGCATCTGCCTTGCCGCAGACGAAAGCGTGCGCACCGGCAGACCAGTCAAACTCTAAAGGGGGCAACCAGGTGGGATCGCTTCAACTCAAATCCATCCGCAAGGCCTATGGCAGCCATGAGGTGCTGAAAGGCATCGACCTCGAGGTGAAGGACGGCGAGTTCGTCATCTTCGTCGGCCCTTCCGGCTGCGGCAAGTCGACCTTGCTGCGCACCATCGCCGGCCTCGAAGACGCGACCTCCGGCAGCGTGCAGATCGACGGCACCGAGGTCGGTCACGTGGCGCCCGCCAAGCGCGGCATCGCCATGGTGTTCCAGTCCTACGCGCTCTATCCGCACCTGACGGTGAAAGACAATATGGGTCTTGGCCTCAAGCAGGCCGGCAAGCCGAAAGCAGAGATCGACGACAAGGTCGGCAAGGCGGCGAGCATGCTGTCGCTCGATCCCTATCTTGCCCGGCGCCCGGCCGAACTCTCCGGCGGCCAGCGTCAGCGTGTGGCGATCGGCCGTGCGATCGTGCGCGAACCGAAGCTCTTTCTGTTCGACGAGCCGCTCTCCAACCTCGATGCGGCGCTGCGCGTCAACACCCGGCTCGAGATCGCCCGGCTGCACCGCAGCCTGAAGGCGACGATGATCTACGTGACCCACGACCAGGTGGAGGCGATGACGCTCGCCGACAAGATCGTCGTCTTGAACGCCGGCCAGATCGAACAGATCGGCTCGCCGATGGACCTCTACAACCGGCCGGCAAACGTCTTCGTCGCCGGCTTCATCGGCTCGCCGCAGATGAACTTCATCGAGGGCGCGCGGCTCGGCGATATCAGCGCCAAGACGATCGGCATTCGCCCCGAGCACATGGCGCTTTCGCGCGAGAGCGGCGACTGGAAGGGCAAGGTGGTGCACGTCGAACATCTCGGCGCCGACACCATCGTCTACATCGATTCCGAGCAGGTGGGCCTGATCACCGTCCGCCTCTTCGGCGAGCATCGCTATGCACCTGACGATATCGTCTATGCGACACCGATGGTGGGCAGCATGCACCGTTTCGGCGACGACGATCGCGTTCTCGCCTGACCCCATTTTGGGGCCGACGCCCCATCACAGCTGCGTGAAAACCAGTCGCCACAGGGACTAAATCCCTGTGGCGACCGAATTATTTTTTGATTCTACGCACCGCATCACGCTGTTGCACTGCAAAGCGAATTAACATACATTTGTGTTTGTATATTAGCTTTCCGGTATTTGCCGAACCTGATACCGGTTCCGCTCCCCTTCACTTCCGGACCGCACGGGCACCTTGCGAGATGCAGCCGTTGCCTGCGGTCACCGAATATGGACATCGCTATGCGCATGAACCGACCGACACTGGCCGCCGCCTTGGCAACTGTGATTCTTCTTTCCGGTTGCCAGAAAGAGGACGAGCAGCCGGCCGCCGCCGCATTCCCACCGTCCGCGGTCGCGGTCTTCACGACCAAGACCGAAACGCTGCCGATCACCAACGAGCTCCCCGGCCGCATTACCGCGACACGCGTCGCCGAGGTCCGCCCGCGCGTTTCCGGCATCGTCGTCGAGCGCGTCTTCCAGCAGGGTTCCAAGGTCAATGAAGGCGACGTGCTCTACCGCATCGATCCGGCGCCCTTCCGCGTGCAGGTCGAAAAGGCCGAAGCAACGCTTCGGCGCGCCCAGTCCGTGCGCCTGCAGGCCCAGCAGAAGGCCGATCGCCAGGAACAGTTGAAGAAGGCGAACGTCGTCGCCGCGCAACAGTTGGAAGATGCGGCGGCCCTGCTCGCGACCGCCGACGCCGATGTTGCGATCGCCGAGGCCGGCCTCGCGGCAGCGAAACTCGACCTGCAATATGCCGACGTGACGGCACCGATCAGCGGCCGCATCGGTCGCGCGATGATCACCGAAGGCGCGCTCGTCAGCACCAACAGCTCGGAAAATCTCGCGACGATCCAGCAGCTCGACCCGCTCTATGCCGACTTCACCCAGTCGGCGACCGACCTCATCCGCCTGCGCAAGGCGCTCGAGGACGGCAAGATGCTGAGCGGCGACGAAGAAGCCGAAGTCCAGCTCGTGCTCGACGACGGCACGGCCTACGAACACAAAGGCAAGCTGCTGTTCTCCGAAGCGGCCGTCGATGCGACGACCGGCCAGGTGACGCTGCGTGGCGAATTCCCGAACCCCGAAAACGACCTGCTTCCCGGCATGTATGTGCGCGTGCTCGTCCAGCAGGGCGTCGAGAAGGATGCGATCACCGTCCCGCAGCAGGCCGTCCAGCGCAACAATGCCGGCCAATCGCAGGTCTACGTCGTTGCCGCAGACAACAAGGTCGAGTTCCGCAATGTGACGCTCGGCCGCACCATCGGCACCCGCTGGCAGGTGACCTCCGGCCTCAAGGCCGGCGAGAAGGTCATCGTCGAAGGCTTCCAGAAGATCGGTCCCGGCGCCCCGGTCGAGCCGACGGACTGGAACCCGGATGCCAAGCCTGCGGCAGAAGCAGCCCAGACGACGGCCTCTGCCGACGAAAAGCCTGCCGAAGCTACAAAGTGAGTTTGATTGATGCCCAGTTTTTTCATCGACAGGCCTATTTTTGCCTGGGTGGTGGCGATCTTCATCATGGTCGCCGGCGTCATTGCGATCCCGCTTCTGCCGGTATCGCAATATCCTGACGTCGCCCCGCCACAGATCTCCATCAACACGAGCTACCCTGGTGCCTCGTCGCAGGACACCTATCAGAGCGTTACGCGACTGATCGAAGACGAGTTGAACGGCGTCGAAGGCCTGCTCTATTTCGAATCGACCTCCAGCGCCTCCGGTTCGGTCGAAATCAGCGCCACTTTCGCACCCGGCACCGATCCGGGACAGGCAGCGGTCGACATTCAGAACCGCGTTCGCCGCGTCGAGCCGCGCCTGCCCGATTCGGTCAAGCGCCAGGGCGTTCAGGTCGATGAAGCCGGTTCCGGCTTCCTGATGATCGTGGCCCTGACCTCGACCGACGGCTCGATGGATGCCATCGGCCTCGGCGATTATCTCAGCCGCAACGTTCTGAGCGAAATCCAGCGTGTGCCCGGCGTCGGCCGAGCACAGCTTTTTGCCACCGAACGTTCGATGCGCGTCTGGCTCGACCCGGACAAGATGCTGGGTCTGAACCTGACCGCGGCGGACGTGACGAACGCGATCACGGCGCAGAACGCCCAGATTGCCTCCGGTTCGATCGGCGCACAACCGAACCCGATCAGCCAGCAGATCAGCGCGCCCGTTGTCGTCAAGGGCCAGCTGGAAAGCGCCGAAGAGTTCGGCGCGATCGTGCTTCGCGCCAATCCGGATGGTTCGTCCGTTCGCCTGCGCGACGTCGCCCGTATCGAAATCGGCGGCGAAAGCTATGCTTTCTCGACGCGGCTCAACGGCAAGCCGTCGGCGGCTATCGCCGTCCAGCTGTCGCCGAGCGGCAATGCCATGTCGACCTCGGCGGCCATCAAGGAACGCATGGACGAACTGGCGAAGTTCTTCCCGCAGGGCCTCGAATACTCGGTCCCCTACGACACTTCGCCCTTCGTCGCCGTCTCGATCGAGAAGGTGCTTTCGACGCTGGTCGAGGCGGTCGCGCTGGTGTTCATCGTGATGTTCCTGTTCCTGCAGAACATCCGCTACACCATCATCCCGACGCTCGTCGTGCCGGTCGCGCTGCTCGGCACCTGCGCCGTCATGCTGGCGATGGGCTTCTCGATCAACGTTCTGACCATGTTCGGCATGGTGCTGGCGATCGGCATTCTCGTCGACGATGCGATCATCGTCGTCGAAAACGTCGAGCGCATCATGTCCGAGGAAGGGCTGACGCCGAAGGAAGCGACCCGCAAGGCGATGAAGCAGATCACCGGCGCCGTCATCGGCATCACGCTGGTTCTCGCCTCCGTGTTCATTCCGATGGCCTTCTTCCCGGGCGCCGTCGGCGTGATCTATCGCCAATTCTCGCTGACGATGGTCGTCTCGATCCTGTTCTCGGCGCTTCTCGCCTTGTCGCTGACACCGGCGCTCTGCGCGAGCTTCCTGAAGCAGGTGCCGAAGGGCCATCACCACGCCAAGCGCGGCTTCTTCGGCTGGTTCAACCGCAGCTTCGACAAGACCTCGCACGGCTATAGCGGCATCGTGAAGCGCCTGGTCCACCGGACCGGCCGCTACATGATCGTCTATGTCGCGGTGCTCGCCGGCCTCGGCTGGCTGTTCATGAAGCTGCCGTCGTCGTTCCTGCCGGACGAAGACCAGGGCTTCGTGATCGTCATGATGCAGCTGCCGTCGGAAGCGACCGGCAACCGCACGACCGAGGTGGTGGAGCAGGCCGAGAAGATCTTCGGCCAGGAGCCCGCCGTCGAACGCATCATCGCGATCAACGGCTTCTCCTTCTTCGGTACCGGCCAGAACGCGGCGCTTGCCTTCGTGACGCTCAAGGACTGGAAGGAGCGCGACGCCAACAACGCCGCACAGTCGATCGCGATGCGCGCGACGATGGCGATGAGCCAGATCAAGGACGCGATCAGCTTCGCGCTGTCGCCGCCGGCGATCCAGGGCCTCGGCACCACGGGCGGCTTCTCGTTCCGCCTGCAGGACCGCGGCGGTCTCGGCCAGGCGGCACTGTCGCAGGCCCGTGACCAGCTTCTCGGCATGGCAGCCGAAAGCAAGGTGCTTGCCGGCGTCCGCTTCGAGGGCATGCCGGATGCGGCCCAGGTCAGCGTCACCATCGACCGCGAGAAGGCCAACACCTTCGGTGTGACCTTCGCCGACATCAACTCGACGATCTCGACAAACCTCGGCTCGTCCTACGTCAACGACTTCCCCAATGCCGGGCGCATGCAGCGCGTGACGGTGCAGGCGGATGAAGGTCAGCGCATGCAGACCGCCGACCTCCTGAACCTGAACGTCCGCAACGCCAATGGCGGCATGGTGCCGCTGTCGGCCTTCGCGACCGTGGAATGGGTCAAGGCCTCGACCCAGACGATCGGCTATAACGGCTACCCGTCGGTCCGTATCAGCGGTGAAGCCGCCCACGGCTACTCCTCGGGTGACGCGATCGCAGAGATGCAACGGTTGGCGGGACAATTGCCTGCAGGCTTCGGTTACGAGTGGACAGGGCAGTCCCTGCAGGAAATCCAGTCCGGCACCCAGGCGCCGCTCCTGATCGCGCTGTCCTGCCTTCTGGTGTTCCTGTGCCTGGCCGCACTCTACGAGAGCTGGTCAATCCCGGTGGCGGTGATCATGGTGGTGCCGCTCGGCGTCATCGGTTCCGTGCTCGCCGTGATGATGCGCGACATGCCGAACGACGTGTACTTCAAGGTGGGCCTGATTGCGATCATCGGTCTGTCAGCCAAGAACGCGATCCTGATCATCGAGTTTGCCAAGGAACTGCGCGAGCAGGGCAAGTCGCTGATCGACGCGACGCTGGAGGCGGCACATCTTCGCTTCCGGCCGATCCTGATGACGTCGCTGGCCTTCACGCTCGGCGTTCTGCCGCTGGCGATCGCCACGGGTGCGAGCTCCGGCAGCCAGCGCGCCATCGGCACCGGCGTCATGGGCGGGATGATCTCGGCAACGGTGCTCGCCATCTTCTTCGTTCCGGTCTTCTTCGTGTTCGTCACGAAGCTCTTCGGTCGAAAGAAAGTGGAAAACACACCGGCAGCCGCAGAAAACCCGACGCCCGCCGAGTAAAACGACAACAGACGGCCCGCTGAACACCACTGTCGGCGGGCCGTCTGATGAGGAGGAATGAATGCGCCGAACAAAAGCCGACGCAGAAGTAACCCGACAGAAAATCCTGTGCGCCGCCGAGCGCGTCTTCTACGAAAAGGGCGTCTCGAACACGACGCTGGAAGAAATCGCCAAGGCCGCCGGCGTGACGCGCGGTGCCATCTACTGGCACTTTGCCAACAAGACCGACCTGTTCCTCGCACTGCACGACGCCGTGCCCCTGCCGCAGGAAGACATGGTCGCCCGCGAGATCGAGGCGGAAGCCGCCGATACCCTTTCCATTCTCGAAAGCGCCATGGGCGACTGGCTCGATGTTCTCGCCGCCGACGAGCAGCGCCAGCGCATTCTGACGATCATGCTGCGCACCAATTACGACGGCGACATGAGCGAGGTCCTGACCCGCCAGAAAGAACTCGACGAGCGCCACAACGTTCTGCTTGAGCTCGCCTTTTCGCGAGCGCTCGCCAAGGGGCAGATGCACGAGAGCTGGACGCCGGCCTCGGCGACGCGGACGCTGCACTGGATGATGCTCGGGCTCTGTACGGAATGGCTGCTTTTCGGCCGTCCCTTCGATCTGACGGCCGAGGGACGCGAAGGCCTAAGCCGGCTCTTCGCGAGCTTCCGCGCGCCGGCCGTCACCGCGACGGCCGTTGCCGCACGCCCGTAACAGCCTTAGCCGGCGCCCGTGCGGGTACCGGCTCAGATGCTTTCGGACCCTATTAGCTGAACACCACCGTCTTGTGACCGTTGAGCATCAAGCGCCGCTCCAGGTGCAGCTTGACGGCCCGGGCAAGCACGCGGCTTTCGATGTCGCGGCCGGTGGCGACGAAGTCCTCGGCCGTCAGCGCATGGCTGACGCGCTCGGTTTCCTGCTCGATGATCGGACCCTCGTCGAGATCGGGCGTGACGTAATGCGCCGTCGCGCCGATCAGCTTCACCCCGCGCTCATGCGCCTGATGATAGGGCTTGGCGCCCTTGAAGCTCGGCAGGAAGGAATGGTGGATGTTGATCGCCTTGCCGTAGAGGCGCTTCGACAGATTGTCCGAAAAGACCTGCATGTAGCGGGCAAGGATGACGAGATCGGCGCCGGTCTCCTGGACCAGGCGCAACAGCCTCTCCTCCTGTTCGGCCTTGTTGTCCTTCGATACCGGCCAACAGTGGTAGGCGAGCCCCTCGGCCTCGGCCGTGCCTCGGCTGTCCTCGTGGTTGGAGACAATGGCAACGACCTCCGCGTTCAGCCAGCCGACACGGATCTGGTAGATGAGATGCAGGAGCGCATGATCGAACCTGGAGACGAGGATGAGGATCTTCGGCTTCACTGTGGCGTCCGCGAGAACGGTCCGCATCTGGAAACGCTCGACGGCCGGGCGCAAGGCCCGCTCGACATCACCAGCCTGAACGCTCGCCGCAACCTGAAATGCGATGCGCATGAAAAAGCTGTTGGTCTTTGTGTCCCAGAACTGGTTGCTTTCGGCGATGTTCGCGCCGAGCGCGGCAAGCTCGGTGGTGACGGCCGCGACGATGCCGGGTTTGTCGTCGCAGGAAAGCACAAGAATGAAGGTCTTCGGCGCCATGATCTCCTCCGATTGCGGCGGTTCCGGATGAGGCCTCGAGCCCCCTCCCAACCGCTGCCTATGGGGAGTTGAACGCGCCGGCAATCGTTCCGGCTGCGACGGCCGACGCTTTCTATCATCCTGATGGAAAGACGCCCGAGGGCATTAAATGCCCCCGGGCGCTGCAAGATTCATCGCATATGACTTTTGAGGTTTTCTGAGGGAATTCCATCAGAAAACCAGGCACAGGGCCGCTCGGATTAGTGCGCCTCGTCCCAGTTGGTCGCGGCGCGCGCATCGACCTTGAGCGGCACCTTCATGTCGAGCGCCGGCATGGCGGCGTTCTCCATCACCGAGACGACGATCGGAATGGTCTTTTCCACCTCGGCGTCCTCAACCTCGAAGATCAGTTCGTCGTGCACCTGCAGCAACATGCGGGCCGAGAGTTTCGCCTCGGCCAGCGCCGGCTCCATCTTCGCCATGGCGCGGCGGATGATATCGGCGGCCGAGCCCTGGATCGGCGCGTTGATCGCGGCGCGTTCGTTGAAGGCGCGATGCGACGGGATCGACGAGCGGATATCCGGATAATGTGCCCGGCGACCGAAGATGGTCTCGACGTAACCGTGCTCGCGGGCGAACACCTTGGTGCCTTCCATGTAATCGCGAATGCCCGGGAAGCGCTCGAAATAGCGCTTGATGTAGTCGCCGGCCTCGGAGCGTTCGATCGACAGCTGGTTGGCGAGCCCGAAGGCCGAGATGCCGTAGATGATGCCGAAGTTGATCGCCTTGGCGCGGCGGCGGATCTCGCCCGGCATGCCCTCGACCGGAACGCCGAACATTTCCGAGGCCGTCATCGCATGAATGTCGACGCCGTCGGCGAAGGCCTGGCGAAGCTGCGGAATGTCGGCGACATGGGCGAGCACGCGCAGTTCGATCTGGCTGTAGTCGGCCGAGACGAGCTTGTGGCCGGGCGTCGCGACAAAGGCAGTGCGGATCTTGCGGCCTTCGGCGGTGCGCACCGGGATGTTCTGCAGGTTCGGATCGGACGACGACAGGCGACCGGTCGTGGTGGCGGCCAGCGCGTAAGACGTGTGAACACGCTTTGTCTCCGGGTGGACGAAGCCCGGAAGCGCATCGGTGTAGGTGGATTTGAGCTTGGTCAGCTGCCGCCAGTCGACGATCTTGCGCGGCAGCTCGTGCCCCTCGGCGGCGAGATCTTCCAGTACCTGCGCCGAGGTCGACCATTGCCCGGTCTTCGTCTTCGACCCGCCGGCAAAGCCCATCTTGCCGAACAGGATGTCGCCGAGCTGCTTCGGCGAACCGATGGTGAAGGTTTCGCCAGCGAGCTTGTAGATCTCGTCCTCCAGAGCCGCCGCACCTTGCGCGAGCTCGCCCGAAAGCCGCGACAGGATCTGGCGATCAATGGTAATGCCGCGATCTTCCATGCGCGCAAGCACCGCGACCAGCGGCCGCTCGAGCCGTTCATAGACCCGCGTCAGCCCCTTGGCGGCCAGCCGCGCCTTCAGGATGTGCCAGAGTCTCAGCGTGACGTCCGCATCCTCGGCGGCATAGGCCGTCGCCCTGTCGATATCGACGAAGTCGAAGGTCACCGACGACTTGCCGGAGCCGGTGATATCCTTGTAGGCGATCGGCTTGTGGTTCAGCCAACGCTCGGAGAGCGCATCCATGCCGTGGGTGCCGTTGCCGGCATCGACGACATAGGACATCAGCATCGTGTCGTCGAAACTCTCCACGGTGATGCCGTGTCGCTTCATCACGAGGTAATCGTATTTCAGGTTCTGCGCGACCTTGAGGACGGAGGGGTCCTCGAGCAGGCGCTTCAGCCGGCTGAGGGCCTCCCCGACCGGGATCTGGTTCTCGGCGAGCCCGCCCCCCAGGAGATCGCCGACACCGGTCTTGTGGATCAACGGAACGTAGGCCGCCCGGATGGCGGTGCCCGTCGGGTCCGCCCGATGGTCGGCGATCGCCAGCGAGAAGCCGACGAGATCGGCCTGCATGGCATCGAGCGAGTTCGTTTCCGTGTCGAAGCCGACGACGCCGGCATCGCGCGCGGCTGATATCCACTGGTCGAGAGCGGCGACATCACGGATCGTGACATAGGCGCTGTGATCGAACGGTGCCTTCGCGAAGATTTCGGCTCGAGCCGCTGCCAGCGCCTGCGGCGTGGCGTCTGCCGCATCCGTTTCGCCGGCACGTGACAGGACAGCGGCGGCTTCGGCGGCCTCACCGCGGATCGCTGCCTTGGCGGTGGAACCTTCACTGACAGCCGTCGCCGCGTCTCCCTTGTCGAGATCCGGGCCGCGCGCATCCGCGCCCCATTCCACAGGCACGCTTGCGGCTTCCACGGCGTCCGCGTCCGTGCCCGTCGCCGCGGCGACACGACGCGTCAGGGTGGTGAATTCCATCGCCTTGAGGAAGGCGATCAGCTTAGGCCCGTTCTGCGGCTCCAGGCTCAGCTCTTCCAGCGGGACATCGAGCGGCGTGTCGGTCTTGAGCTCCACGAGCTGGCGCGACAGGCGCGCGAGGTCGGCATTGGCGATGATGTTCTCGCGGCGCTTGGCCTGCTTGATCTCGCCGGCACGCGCCAGCAGCGTTTCAAGATCGCCGTATTCCTCGAGCAGCTGGGCCGCCGTCTTCGGGCCTATGCCGGGAATGCCGGGAACGTTGTCGGTGGAGTCACCGGTCATCGCCTGGAGATCGATCATCTTCTCCGGCGGCACGCCCCATTTTTCGATGACCTCGGGGATCGAGATCTGCTTGTCCTTCATGCTGTCGTACATCGATACGTTCGACGTGACGAGCTGCATCAGGTCCTTGTCGGACGAGACGATGGTGACACCCGCGCCGGCCGCCTCGGCAAGGCGCGCATAGGTGGCGATCAGATCGTCCGCCTCGTAGCCTTCCTTTTCGATGCAAGGCAGGTTGAAGGCGCGGGTCGCGTGACGGATCAGGCCGAACTGCGGAATGAGGTCTTCCGGCGGCGCCGTCCGATTGGCCTTGTACTGATCGTAGAGCGCGTTGCGGAACGTCTTCGAGGAATAGTCGAAGATGACGGCGAAATGGGTCGGCGTGACGCCGACCGAGGTGTCGCGCGCATCGGTGAGCAGCTTCCACAACATGTTGCAGAAACCCGATACCGCATTGACCGGGAGGCCATCGGATTTGCGGTTGAGCGGCGGGATGGCATGGAACGCCCGGAAGATGAATCCGGAGCCGTCGACGAGGAAGAGATGATCACCGTTTTTCATGGGCAAATGGATAGCGCGGGGTGAGGCAAAGGTCCATTGCGGTTTTCCCGCCGGGCACTACAATCTCCACTTGCCACAGAGGAAGCCAGCCATGCCGCATGACGTGCGTTACGCCCTGCAACAGTATCTCCTTCTTTCAGGCTTTGCCGTCTTTTGCTTCCTCATTTCCTGGCTCCTGTCGGCCGATCCGACATTCCTCGTCATCATCAAGACAGTCTTTGCGCCCATCTATCTGCTCGCCATGGCGGGCCTCGATACCCATTTCAAGCGCGCGGACGGCGCTCCCTGGCCGCGTTGGCAAAAGGTGGAATATGCAGCAGCCCGCGCCGCACTCAACGTTGCCTTCATTGTCGTCATATCGATCACGCCAGATCAAACAGCTGGCGAAATGGCAAAGACGGCGATGATGGTTGCAATGGCGATCGGCGTTGTGGAACTCATTTTCGCCTTGCGAAACCGGGCCTCGACGGATCGCTGAGAGGTGCGTGAGCTTTCACGCAAACGTTACGCATTTGTAATGTCGGAATCGCACCGGCTATCCTTGAAAAGCCACATTTGACTCCTCAAATCTTAGTCAACGGCACCGAGTGATGCCGTCTTCTGGTGATTGGCCTGTCCCCCGCCCGCACCAGATGAGGACAAAGGCCTTATCCCCCTCTCCGGGCCTTTGTCCCGTTTTCAAGAAGCCGTCACGGCGCCGCCTCCGCGCCGTGACGGTTTTTTATTTGGCACCAAGGCTTTCGATAAAGTCCGCTCAAATCGAAGTGAGCTCAGCGCTTCCCAAGGTTCATCGCCTGCATTGTAACTTGTCTTCATGACGCTTCGGGCGTACCGATAGGCATGGCCTTCAATCGTATGGAATCTGCGACCTATCTGGCCAGCCTGCTGGCTAAGAGCTTTTCGCGCGCGCTTCACGAGCGCGGCCAGAAGCTTGGTTTCGCACCCGGTCAGTTTCCGATTCTGCTCGAACTTTGGGCCGAGGAAGGCCTGACGCAGAAGCAACTGCTCGATCGCCTCGACATCGAGCAAGCGACGATGGCCAACACGCTCTCCCGCATGGAGCGCGACGGGCTCATCATCAGGCGCAAGCACCCTCAGGACAAGCGCTCGCAGCAGATCTTCCTAACCGAACGGGCAAAGGAGATGGAGGCTGCCGCTAAGGAAGCAGCCCTTGCCGCCGACCAGTCGCTGCTTTCCGGCCTCAGGAATTTCGAGCGCGAGCTGATGCTCGAATATATGCGCATGGCGCTTGCCAGCGTGGCACGTGGCGACGGCCGCGCCTGAAGCTTCGCACCTCCCCTGATCGATCCATCAAAATATTTGGCTTAAAGCGAATGACCTTTGGCTCTAAAACCAGAGCGAGCGCGTCCAGTGCCTTTGCGTGTCTGAAGGCGCAGCGTCGAATGCTCGTCAGTCGCCGCCGCTCTACAGCGCCGCGCGTCTTATCAGACGCGCAAAGGTCGCTGCAGAACTTTGATTTGCTGCATGTCTTTGTCCTTAAATCGAAGTCGATTAAAGGAGACATGCAGTAGAACGACCCCGCGTGATTTCGTGCGCAAATCGATTTCGATTTGGCGATTGATGCAGTAGGTTCCGGCAAAACTTGAAGCAAGGATATGCATGATGGCAGATATCACCCCCGTTCTCGAACGCGCAGACGCCAACCTGCCTGACAGCCTCGACCGGCTGTTCGATCTCGTTCGGATAAAGTCGATCTCCACCGACCCGGCCTTCAAGGCGGAATGCCGCAAGGCAGCCGAATGGCTGGTGGCGGAACTCAACAGCCTCGGCTTCACCGCTTCGGTGCGCGACACCCCCGGCCATCCCATGGTCGTCGCTCATCACGATGCTGCCAAGCCTGATGCGCCGCATGTGCTGTTCTACGGTCACTACGACGTCCAACCGGTCGATCCGCTCAATCTCTGGGACACGGACCCGTTCGAGCCGGGCATCAAGGAAATCGAACCCGGCCGCAAGGTGATCACCGGTCGCGGCACGGCTGATGACAAGGGGCAGCTCTTGACCTTCGTCGAAGCGGTACGCGCCTACAAGGACGTCCATGGCGGCCTGCCCTGCCGCGTCACAATTCTGTTCGAGGGCGAAGAGGAATCCGGTTCACCGTCGCTGAAGCCTTTCCTGGAAGCCAATGCCGCCGAGCTCAAGGCCGACTATGCGCTGGTCTGCGATACCAGCATGTGGGACCGCGATACGCCGGCCATCTCCGCGGGCCTGCGCGGCCTCGTCGGCGAAGAGGTCATCGTCAGGGCTGCCGACCGCGATCTGCATTCCGGCTATTTTGGCGGCGCTGCAGCCAACCCGATCCGCATCCTCACCACCATTCTCGCAGGCCTTCACGACGAGAACAGCCGCGTAACGCTCCCAGGCTTCTACGAAGGCGTCGAAGAGACCCCGGCCCAGATCAAGGCTGCCTGGGAAACGCTCGGCCAGACGGCGGAGAAGTTCCTCGGCGAAATCGGCCTGTCGATCCCGTCGGGCGAAAAGAACCGCTCGGTGCTGGAACTGACCTGGGCGCGCCCGACCGCCGAAGTCAACGGCATCACCGGCGGCTATACCGGCGAAGGCTTCAAGACGGTGATTGCGGCCGAGGCTTCGGCGAAGGTTTCCTTCCGCCTCGTCGGCAACCAGAACCCGGAGAAGATCCGCGAGGCGTTCCGCGCCTATGTCCGCTCCAAGGTTCCGGCGGATTGCTCGGTCGAGTTCCATGCCCACGGCGGTTCTCCGGCCATCCACCTGCCCTATGAATCGCCACTGCTCAACACGGCGAAGGTGGCGCTTTCCGACGAGTGGCCGAAGCCTGCCGTCATCATCGGCATGGGTGGCTCGATCCCGATCGTCGGCGACTTCCAGAAGATGCTCGGCATGGAATCGCTGCTGGTCGGCTTCGGCCTTTCCGACGACCGGATCCATTCGCCGAACGAGAAGTACGAGCTGCAGTCCTACCACAAGGGCATCCGCTCCTGGATCCGTATCCTGGACGCGCTCGCCGCTTAAGGCATCAGAGCCGCGGCGAAGTGCTTCGCCGCGGCCTTCGACTGCGGTTGCACACACGCCAATCGCGCAGCCCTCACGCGCAGTGCATCAACCGACGCGCGCGCATTTCCAAACGATCGACGCGATGTCCGCGCTTTACCGTTTCCCCTTCACCGTTTCCCGGCGGTTTCTCCGGTTTCGGCAGACCCTCAATCCTTGACCTCAGGGGTCTCAGGTGCTTCCTTTTTGTGAACCAAATCACAAAGGGAAATCGGATCATTGGCAAGGGTAAGGACCGAAGCGTCGCGCTGCGGGCGTGACGCTACGACAAAGCAGCTTAGAAAACAGGATGTCTCCGCTCGGAGAACCACTCCGGCAGCTGCAACAGAAGTGTCCTCAGAACGCCTCGGCCATTTCCTCACACCGATCGCGGCGTCGGTATGAAGAGGCTGCAGACCTATTTCTGGCCCGTTGTCGGCCTTCTCGCGATCCTCTTTTCGGTGAATGCGCTTTATCACGAGCTCCGCGGCCTTTCGCTCGACGAGTTCCTCGCAAGCTTCAACGCGATCTCGCTTAAAAGCTGGCTGTTGGCGATCTGCTCGACACTGGTCGCCTATGCGGCGCTTGCGGCTTACGACCGGCTGGCGCTCGACCATCTCGGCCACCGCATCTCGATCTGGTTCATCACGCTCTGCTCGTTCACGACCTACGCGCTGTCGCACAATCTCGGTGCCTCGGTCTTTTCCGGCGCGGTCGTGCGCTACCGGGCCTATCGCTCCAAGGGGCTTTCTCCAGGTGAAGTCGGCGTGCTCGTCGCCTTCTGCTCCTTCACCTTCACGCTCGGCACGCTGGTGCTTTCGGCCATCGTCCTTCTCGTGCGGCCCGACATCATCGAACGCTTTGCCGAATTCCTGCCGGTGGAAATGTCGCTGACGACCGGCGTGCTCATCCTCGTCGTCATCGGGCTCTATGTCGTCGGCAGTCTCGTCGGGCTGCCATCGTTCCGCACGCGCTGGTTCCACCTTCACTACCCGAAGCCGAGGATCGTCTTCAGGCAATTGGTGATCGCTCCCGTGGAGTTGATCGGCGCTGCCGGGATCATCTATTTCGCACTGCCGGGAGCCGGAAACCCGGGCTACATCGTCATCCTCGGAATCTTTCTCGCCTCCTTCTCGGCGGCACTTCTGTCGCATGCGCCGGGCGGGCTCGGCGTGCTTGAGCTGATTTTCATCGCCGCGCTGCCGGAGATGGACCCGGCCGACGTACTCGCCGCCCTTGCGATCTTCCGCCTGCTCTACCTGGTCATCCCGTTTGTCCTGGCATTGGTGGTGATCCTCGTTTTCGAGCGGGCCCGCTTCTTGGCACAACGCCCTCCCCCGGGAGGGACCGACCTTCCCTAGAGTATCCGTGTTGGTCAAGTACGGGTTGGTTCCCATATGCGGCCATCCCTGAGCAATGCGTTTGCGATGATGATGAGCTTTCGCATGACGGCGGTAATGGCGAGTTTTGAGGCTTTTCCGGCGGCCTTGAGCGGGTCGTACTTGGCCTTGAGGTCGGGATTGAAGCGGATGGCGACGAGCGCGGGCATGTAGAGTGCTCGTCGGACATTGGCCCGGCCGCCGCGGATGAAGGCGCGGCCGATCCACTGTCCGGACTGGCGAGCGACCGGAGCGAGGCCGGCGAGGGAAGCGACCTGGGCCTGGTCGAGTGTACCGAGTTCGGGCATGTCGATGAGAAGCGC
>NZ_FMXF01000019.1:0-146414 GCF_900103435.1 Sinorhizobium sp. NFACC03 | reverse complement strand
CCATATCGTCTGCGGCAAGTGCCGCAACTGCCGCGCCGGCCGTGGGCATCTGTGCCGCAACACGCTCGGCGTCGGCGTCAACCGGCCGGGCTCCTTCGGCGAGTTCGTCTGCCTGCCGGAATACAACGTCGTGCCGATCCCTGAGGACGTGCCGGACGAGATCGCGGCAATCTTCGATCCGTTCGGCAATGCCGTGCACACCGCCCTTTCCTTCGATCTCGTCGGCGAGGATGTGCTCGTCACCGGCGCCGGGCCGATCGGCATCATGGGGGCACTGGTTGCCAAGCGCTCGGGTGCGCGCAAGGTGGTGATCACCGACATCAACCCGACGCGGCTGGCGCTCGCCAAAAGCGTCGGCATCGATTACGTCGTCGACGCCTCGAAGGAGAACCTTGCCGACGTGATGAAGGCGATCGGCATGACCGAGGGCTTTGATGTCGGGCTGGAGATGTCGGGGGCGGCACCGGCCTTCCGCGACATGATCGACAAGATGAACAATGGCGGCAAGATCGCCATCCTCGGCATTGCGCCGGCCGGCTTCGAGATCGACTGGAACAAGGTGATCTTCAAGATGCTCAACCTCAAGGGCATCTACGGTCGCGAGATGTTCGAGACCTGGTACAAGATGATTGCCTTCGTGCAGGGCGGTCTCGATCTATCCCCGGTCATCACCCACCGCATCAGGATCGACGAATTCCGCGACGGCTTCGAGGCCATGCGCTCCGGCAATTCCGGCAAGGTGGTGATGGACTGGTAAGGCCAGTGAGGTGCCCGCACGACGTGATGCGTGGTCCCTGGAACGACCATAGATAGGCGTTCTGGTTTCAACAATCCGGCGTTCATATCGTCCGCCGTTTCGGACGCCGATCCAGATGGCCCGTCCGAAGCTGGCCTGGTCGTCTCGCGAACGCGGGGAGAGGGCGGGCAAGCCGCCCTCTCGTCGGCTCACTTTTGTCAGCGTTTGTGATGAACGCTTTGCAGGCCGTAGACCGGTGTCTGGATACCTTCCAATCGTGCCTTCAGTTGCAGCGAGAGATATTGCGAATAATGGCGCGACTGATGCAGGTTGCCGCCGTGGAACCAAAGCGCCTCCTGTTGCGTCGGCTTCCACATGTTGCGCTGCTCGCCCTCCCAGGGGCCGGGGTCTTTCGGCGTATCGGAGCCGAGCCCCCAGACCTTGCCGATCCGGTCGGCGGTCTCCTGGTCGATGAGGTCCGCGACCCAGCCGTTCATCGAGCCGTAGCCCGTCGCATAGACGATGACGTCGGCCGGGATTTCTTTGCCGTCAGACAGTTTTACGGAGGTCTCGGTGATCTCTTCCACCTGTCCCGCGGCAAGCTTCACCTTGCCATCGATGATCAGCTGTGAAGCGCCGATGTCGATGTAGTAGCCGGATCCGCGGCGCAGGTACTTCATGAAAAGACCCGACCCATCCGCCCCCCAATCCAGCTGGAAGCCGGCTTTCTCCAGCGCCGCGTAGAAGTCGGCGTCGCGCTCGCGCATCTTGTCGTAAAGCGGGATCTGGAACTCGTGCATGATCCGATAGGGCAGCGAGGCGAAGATGAGGTCCGCCTTGCCCGTCGTCACGCCATTTGCCAGCGCCTGTTCGGAATAGAGCCCGCCGAGGCCTAGATCCATTAGCGTGTCGGACTTGACGATATGGGTTGTCGAGCGTTGGATCATCGTGACGTCGACTCCCGCTTCGTAGAGCGCGGCGCAGATGTCATGGGCCGAATTGTTCGAGCCGATCACGACAACCTTCTTGCCCTTGTAGCCATCCGGCCCCGGATGCTGCGAGGAATGATGCTGCTCGCCCTTGAAGCGCTCGCGGCCCTTGAAATCCGGGATGTTCGCCTTGCCGGACATGCCGGTCGCAAAGACGAGCTGTTTCGGCCGCAGCACCACTTCCTCGCCGTCGCGGTCGACCACGATCGTCCATTGCTTCGTGGCTTCGTCCCATTTGGCCGATTTAGCGGTGGAGCGGGTCCAGTAGTTCAGCTCCATCACCTTCGTATAGAATTCCAGCCAATCGCCGATCTTGTCCTTTGGCGCAAAGACCGGCCAGTTCTTCGGGAAGTCGATGTAGGGCAGGTGATCGTACCAGACGGGGTCATGCAGGCAGAGCGACTTGTAGCGCTTGCGCCAGCTGTCGCCTGGCCGCTCGTTCCTTTCGAGGATGATGGTGGGCACGCCCAGCTGACGAAGCCGAGCGCCGAGCGCAATGCCGCCCTGTCCGCCGCCGATGATCACGACATAGGGCTGGTTTTCATAGCCGAGCGTGCGCTCCTCATGCTCGCGCTCCTCTTTCCAGGTCTTTGCGCCGACATTCTGGCCGTGCTTGGCGCCGAGCGGGCGGGTAAAGCCGGACTTCTCCTCGTGGCCCTTGAGTTCGGCCAGCGCCGTCAGCAGCGTCCAGATAAGGCCGTTCTTGATGCGCACGAGGCCATAGCCGCGCCCGGTCGCCGTCTCGAACGAGATCCAGCTTTCGAGCACGCCATCGGTCTCGGTCGCTTCCTCGCCGGCGGCGACGCGCCAATTGGAGGGCTTTGCAAAGGCGAGCTGCGCATCAAGCATGTCGCGCACCTGATCCCGACCCTCGACAGTCTTGATGTTCCAGGTGAAGGCGACGAGGTCGCGCCAGTAGCATTCCTCGGCGAAGAGCTTGGCTGCATCGTCGATGCGGCCGGTTTCGAGCGAGTCGCCAAAGGCATCAAGCAGTGTCTGAACGCGGGTGGTGGGGGTCTTCTCGAGCATCGTTTCTCCTCCTGCTCTTTGATGGAAAACGGGACGGCTCCTCAACCGTCCCGCAACGCGGACCGGCCTAACGCTTCAGGTCGATCAGAATTTTCAATTGGGTGCCGGCGGGATCGAGTAGCTTGTCGAACCCTGCCGAAACCGCCTCGCCGAGCGAGACATATTTGGTGACGATGCGGCGGGCCGGAATCTGGCCGCTGGCGATCAGGCGCGCGACACGCGGCCAGTAGTGGGTCGGGTAGGCCCAGGAACCGCGGATATCGATGTCCTTGAAGGTCACATCGAACCAGTTCAGCGGGTTTTCTCCGGGGTGAAGGCCGGTCTGTACGACGACACCCTGCTTGCGCACGGCGCTTGCGCAGGCCTTGAGCGCATGTTCGTTGCCGACGCATTCGATGGCGACGTCGCAGCCGACACCGCCCTCGGTCTCGGCCTGGACGACGTCGCTGACCTTTTCCATCTTCGGATTGATCGTGCGGACGTCGTCCAGCGCTTCCTTGGCCAGCGACAGTCGCGTCTCGTTGGGGTCGGAGAGGAAGATCTTCGAAGCGCCGGCGGCCCGCGCAGCCATGGCGACGAGAATGCCGATCGGCCCGGCGCCGGTGATCAGCACGCTGCTGCCGGCGGTGACGCCGCCGCGGTCGCAGGCGTAAACAGCGACTGCGGTGGGCTCGATCAGCGCGGCCTCCTCGTCGGACAGTGCATCGGGAATGGGTTGGACATTGTAGTCGTTGAGAAGGGCTGCTTCCGCCATCCCCCCGGAATGCCAGGAGAGGCCTGCAAGTGCGAGGTTGGCGCTCAGGTGAAATAGACCGCGATCGGCGTAATAGTCGCCACGGCGGGGCATGATAAGCGGTTGGACCGAGACCCGGTCGCCCGGCTTCACATGGCTGACCCCTTCGCCGACTGCCTTCACGACGCCGCCGAATTCATGACCAAGGATCTGTGGTCCATGGGCGCCGGTGAAGGGATGCGGCTCTTTCGGGATGAAGATCGGCCCATAGGCGTATTCATGCAGATCGGTCCCGCAGATGCCGCAAAAACGGTTCTCCACCAGCACCTCGCCCGGCCCGGGCTGAGGCGGGGCCTCGACATCGTCAATGCGGAGATTCCTGGCTGCGTGAAAGCGCAGAGCTTTCATTTGTGTTTCCTCCTGTTGTTCTTGCACAGGAGGGACAGCAAGCAGCATGCCAGATCGCCAAGTTGCTATTTATTGAGCAATATCAATTGCTTAAAAACGATCGCAGCCGAATGTCTCGTGGAATGCAACAGTTGCTGCGCAACAGGTGTTGCAGGCGTTGCGTCAGTTGGGACGCTTCAGGCGTCGGTGGATGGTCGAGCGGTTGACGCCGAGCTTCCTTGCAAGTGCCGAGATGTTGTCGCCGCAGTCTCGCAGCGCCTGTCTCAATGCATCGTCCTCGCCAGGCAGCGAACCGACCTGAGCGGCGAAGAGACGTTCCGGCAGGCACTCGGTATCGATGAGGCCCCCTTCGGAAAGGGCGGCGGCGACCCGCAGGACGTTGGAAAGCTCTCGCAGATTTCCCGGCCATTCATGCGCCAGCAAGGCCGCCCGGGCGGCCTTGTCGATGCGGTAGGGCTCGTTGTTCTCCTTCTCGATACGAGCGAGCAATTGGTCGATCAGCCAGCCGAGATCCTGGCGCTCTCGCAAGGCTGGGAGGCAGAGCGTTGCGGCGTTCAGGCGGTAATAAAGATCTTCTCGGAAACGGCCTTCC
The DNA here is from genome assembly GCF_900103435.1 of Sinorhizobium sp. NFACC03. Taxonomy (NCBI): domain Bacteria; kingdom Pseudomonadati; phylum Pseudomonadota; class Alphaproteobacteria; order Hyphomicrobiales; family Rhizobiaceae; genus Sinorhizobium; species Sinorhizobium sp. NFACC03. The sequence continues at coordinate 141,927 of NZ_FMXF01000019.1, read as the reverse complement.
TTCACCAGTTCCGCGAGATCGCGGTGGGAGGCGGAAACCACCCGCAGGCGGATCGGGCGCGCCTTCAGGGCGCCGACCGGCTGGACCTCATTTTCCGAGAGCACGCGCAACAGCCGGCTTTGCAGCGAAAGCGGCATGTCGCCGATCTCGTCGAGGAACAGGGTGCCGCCGTCGGCATCCTCGATCAGGCCGCGCTTGCCCTTCTGGCTGGCGCCAGTGAATGCGCCGGGCGCGTAGCCGAAGAGTTCGGACTCGATGAGGTGCTCCGGGATTGCCGCGCAATTGACGGCGACGAAATTGCCGGTGTCGCCGCAACTGTCATGTATCGCGCGCGCAAGATATTCCTTGCCGCTGCCCGTTTCCCCTTGAATGAGAATAGGGATGCGGCGGGTTGCAAGTTTCGCCGCGCGGGTTTGCACCCGTTCCATTGCGGCGTCGCCGCGACTGAGATCGCGCAAAGCCCGGGGGAGGCGCGGTTCCGGTCCGGCAGGCGTGCGAAGGCTGACGACGGGCGCGATGGCGCTCGCGAAAAGGACCAGACCACTCTTGGCTCGAAGCAGGCGTTCGCCGTTCGGCCGGCCGCGCATGAAATTCGGCAGGTCGTCTACGTCGATATCGAAAATCTCCGAAACCGGAAGGCCAAGGAAATCACGCGTTCTAAGGCCGCGGATGTTCATCGAGCGGGCGAGTGCGCCAAAACCGCCATGGGTCATGCCAGTGATACGCCCGCTGCCATCCAGAGCGATGGCGGCGTCCGGGTCGACATCAAGGAATTCCGGGGAGCGCGCAAGCCGCAGGACCCAGTCATTGCGGGTACGGGTCATGAGATTGGCGAGCTCGATCCGCCGCGCAGTGGCGGACACCAGATGCAGCGCCAGTTGCTGGCTCGCCTTGGCGGAGGGTGACCGGAGCTGCGAGATGTCAAGCACGGCGGTAAGGTCGCCAAGCGTGTCGAAGACGGGCGCCGCCGTACAGGTCAGTCCGATATGGCTGGCGTCGAAATGATCGTCCTGATGAATGATGACCGGCTCGCCGGAGACGATGCAGGCCCCGACGGCACAGGTACCTGCTCGGCTCTCCGACCATTCCGAGCCGAGATAGAGCCCCGCCTTGCGCAGCTGGTTGTCGAAAGTCGGGTCGCCCATGAAATCGACGGTGACGCCACGCGCATCGGATAGCAACAAAACATAGTTCTGTTCGGCGACCTGGTTGAACAGCCCTTCAAGGCCGGAGCGGCCGATGCGGATAAGTTCTTCAGCCTGTTCGCGATGCTCGCGCAGCTTCGATCCCGGAACGATATAGGCTTCCTGCGCGATCGTCGGATCCAGCTTATAATCATTGAGGCAACGAAGCCAGGATTGGACCACCGGTGCATCGCGCGGGCTCGCAGCGCCCAAGCCAACACGCTCTATCTCACGTATATGCGATAGCGGCGTTATCATCGATCGGCCTCCCAAGCGGGAAGCTGACACACTCTCGGCCTATCGACAATCCATATCTATCAATAGGCAAAGCAGCGACCGGGGGGCTCCCGCGAGCTATCGATCGGAATCCGCGCCATCGTGATGCTGCCCGTCCTAAGTATCGCGTCGCCGGCGTATATGCTGCTTTCCGATTGATCGGAGCGCAGATGCGTTGCTGCTCGTGCAACGTCCGTCGGGCCAGAAGATAGTTTCAGGCTTGGCGAATGATGAGCTTCAGGCGACCGCATGATGCGTGACTGGCCCGACACCGGCGCCCCTTGGGAGCCAATCGGCGGCCAGCTACTGCATCACAGTTGAAGAATGCGTAGGGGCAAAAGAGTTGGAGGTGTGGGCGACAGGCCACAGTCAGAGATGCTAGGGGTGCTCACCGGGAAGGGGCACTCTATCAAGCAGGAGACTTCTCCATGAGCAGAACTGCCATGAACGCCCTAGGACAGCCGGTCTATTACAGCGGAAGTTCGACGGCATGGTATTCCGCAAGCGGATCCGGACCGAGCCTTTACGGCACGCCCGCCAACGATTCCATCTGGGGCGACAGTTCCGTCGACGTAACGATGGTCGGCGGCACGGGCGACGACATCTACTACCTTTATTCATCGACGAACCGGGCCGAAGAGGCCCCCGGCGAAGGCGTAGACACGATCGATACGTGGATGAGCTACACCTTGCCGGAGAATTTCGAGAACCTGACCGTCACCGGCAACGACCGATATGCGTTCGGCAACAGTGCCGACAATATCATCACCGGTGGTTCGGGCAGCCAGACCATCGACGGACGCGCAGGCAACGACGTGCTCATCGGCGCCGGTGGAGCCGATACCTTCGTGTTCGAACATGGCAACGGCAGCGACCTCATCGCCGATTTCAGCTCCAACGACACGGTCCGCCTCGATGGCTATGGCTTCACCTCGTTCGAAGAGGTCCTGGCCAATTCTGCCCAAGAGGGCGACGATCTCCGCCTTCATCTCACCGAAGGCGAAAGTGTGGTCTTCGCCGATACGACAGCCGACCAATTGCAGGAGAGCCAGTTCAAGCTGAGCCTGGACCGGTCCGCCTTCACGCAGACTTTCTCGGATGATTTCGACACGCTTCAACTTCGCAGCGACACAGGCGGTGTCTGGGATGCGAAATACTGGTGGGCGCCGGAAGATGGGGCAACGCTAACCGAAAACGGAGAGCTGCAATGGTACGTCAATCCGAGTTATGAGCCGACCGCTTCCATCAACCCGTTTTCAGTCGAGGACGGCGTGCTGACGATCACCGCCGAGCGCGCCTCGGAAGAAATCCAGTCCGAGATCGGTGGCTATGATTACACGTCCGGGATGCTGACGACCTATTCGTCCTTCGCCCAGACCTATGGCTACTTCGAGATGCGGGCCGACATGCCGGACGATCAAGGCGCCTGGCCCGCTTTCTGGCTGCTACCCGCCGACGGCTCCTGGCCGCCGGAACTGGACGTCGTCGAAATGCGCGGGCAGGACACCAATACCGTGATCACCACCGCCCACTCCAATGAAAGCGGCGAGCACACCGTGAGCCGAGACGGAGTGCAGGTCGCCGATACCGATGGGTTTCACGACTATGGCGTGCTTTGGACGGAGGATGAGATCGTCTGGTACTTCGACGACACGGAGATCGCCCGCACGGACACGCCCGCGGATATGCACGAGCCGATGTATATGCTCGTCAATCTCGCGGTTGGAGGGATGGCCGACACGCCTAATGACGACTTTGCCGACGGCGCGGAGATGAAGATCGACTCCATCGAGGCGTACTCGCTGGACTCCGACTGGGATATCTAAGCCGACGACGAAGGGTCGGCCGCTTTCGGAGCGGCCCACCCTGCCAAACGGCCATGTCATGACCATACGCAGCGTCTGTACGGATGGGCTCCAGGATCCATGTGAGCAGCCTTCGTCGGGTTCCGTGGCGAACCGGACGTCACTACCCGACGCAACGGCCAGGACGCGAGGGACGGCCACATCAGCGCCAGTCTGTGCTTCCGGTTCCTCTATCGTCTTGCAGGGTTTCGAGAAGCAAGCTCATTTCCCCGAGCGCAACGGTTTGGGACATGGCAATGTCCACAAGCGCGTCTCTGAACCGGCTGCGCTGCGAGGCGTCGCGTCGCTGCAAGCCTTCGAAACGCGCTGGGCAAAGGTCACTCTCTGGGTGCAGCACGATTGCTCACCTCCTGCACCACGCCGGACGAATGGCGAACCTGGCGCGCTTGTCGTAGCAGATAGGAACCCAACTCTGCGGCTGCGGCGATATCGGCGAAGAGCAGGCCGGCCTCAGCCATGGTGCCGTCGTCGAGCGTATCTGTTTCCTCCGGGTCGAAATCATCCAGCAGTTCGAGAATTGCCGCGATCCTACGCCGTTGCTCGCCGGCCGCGGTCAACAGGCTCCGCTCGATCCGCTCGCGCTCCAGCCTCTCAAGGTCGCGCAGGGCCTCGCCCACGCGGTCACGGCATTCGCAGTCGACGGCGCTGCTCAAGACCGCGCCGTGCATCCGTGCGATCGCACGGCTGATGTCCTCTTTTGTCTGGGCCAATATCGGTGTCATCGCGGGTTGGGCTGCTCGCATTACGTTTGTTCCACGTCCAGAGTTGCGTAGCGGCATCTTTCGGCGCTGCGCAATCACGATCCGGCATTTCGACCTCCAGCCTAAAGGCAAGTGCCAGCGGGTTGTTTGAACCAGCGCAAACACTGACGGTTTTCTATTGAAGTGCGGGCCATGGCCGGGGGCCTGGCACCGAAAGCGGGGTGATGCATAGGCGCAACCCCATCGTCGGCGGAGGCGGCTGCCGGCACACGGGGGCGAAGCGAGCACCTGGGGGAGGTAGCTGGGAGGGCCTCGACCAGCTAGAGCTTGAGCCGGCCGCAAACCGCGGCCGGGCAGCCAGGAGGAAGCTATTGCGTCCATTTCCTCCTCGCTCGCGTTAGTCATCCTTGCGTGTCGGCCGGCGTCACTTTCCCGAACCGAGAACGGAGGTGATCGCGCCTGCGGCGGCGTTCACGACGATGTCTGCCTCTTCCTTCGTCAGGCAGAGGGGCGGCGCGAAGCCGAGGATGTCGCCTTGGGGCATGGCGCGGCCGATGACGCCGCGTTCCAGGAGGGCGACGGCGATCTGTGGGCCGACCTTTTTTGCCGGGTCGAAGAAGGCCCGGTCGTCCTTGTCCTCGACGAACTCGACCGCCGCCATCAATCCGTCGCCACGCACCTCGCCGACATGCTTGTGGTCGGCAAGCGCTTTCGCCAGTTCCGAGCGGAAATAGGCGCCGGTTACGCCGGCGTTCTCGACAAGGTCCAGCTCGTCGATCAGTTCGAGATTGGCAACGCCCGCGGCCGCGCAGATCGGATGGGCGGAATAGGTCCAGCCATGGCCGATCGCGCCCAGCTCGTCAGAACCCTGCACCAGCACCTGCCACATCTTGTCGGAGACGATCGTGCCGGAAAGCGGCGCGTAGGCAGAGGTCAGGCCCTTGGCAATGGTGATGAGGTCGGGCTTCATGCCGTAATGGTCGGAGCCGAACATCGTGCCGAGACGGCCAAAGCCGGTGACGACCTCGTCGGCGACGAGCAGGATGTCGTATTTTTCGAGCACAGCCTGGATCTTCTGCCAGTAGCCCTTCGGCGGCGGCACGATGCCGCCGGTACCGAGAATCGGCTCGCCGATGAAGGCGGCGATCGTCTCCGGTCCTTCGGCCAGGATCATCTCTTCGAGCTTGTCGGTGCAATGTTGCGAGAACTGCTCTTCATCCATCGACCGGTCCGGGCGGCGGAAGAAGTAGGGCGCTTCCGTGTGCAGGATCGGCGCGCGCGGCAGGTCGAAAGCGTTGTGGAAGAGATGCAAGCCGGTCAGCGAGCCCGTCATGACGCCGGAACCATGATAGCCGCGCCAGCGTGAGACGATCTTCTTCTTTTCCGGCCGGCCGAGGATGTTGTTGTAGTACCAGATCAGCTTGATGTTGGTCTCATTGGCATCCGAGCCTGAAAGACCGAAGTAGACACGGCTCATGCCCTGAGGCGCGCGATCGATGATCATCTTGGACAGCCTGATCGAGGCTTCCGTGCCGTGGCCGACATAGGCGTGGTAGTAGGCCAGGTTCTTGGCCTGCTCAGCGATCGCGTCGGCGATCTTCTGCCGACCGTAGCCGACATTGACGCAGTACAGGCCGGCAAAGGCATCAAGGCTCGTCCTGCCGTTGGTGTCGGTAATGTGGACGCCTTCGCCGCCGCCGATCACGCGGGTCGGCGTCTCGCCGCGGGCATGCATGCCCATATGCGTAGACGGGTGGAAGAAGTGATCACGGTCCCAGGCGCTCAGTTCGTTGCTTTTCTCGAGCATGGTCTTTCCTTTCGCGTATGAAATCTTGCGCCCGCCCTCAGGCGGCCGTGTCGATGCAGAGATATTTGAGTTCCGTGAAGGCTTCGATGCCGTGGCGGGAACCTTCGCGGCCAAGGCCCGACTGCTTCCAGCCTCCGAAAGGGATGGGTCCGCCGGTGATCTTCACGCGATTGATCGCGACCATGCCGTACTCAAGCGCGCGTCCAAGACGCATCTGGCGCGCCCCGTTCTCGGTGACAACATAGGCGACGAGGCCATATTCGGTGTCGTTGGCACGGGCGATCACTTCGTCCTCGTTGTCGAAGGCCGTGACGGCCGCCACCGGACCGAATGTCTCCTCGCGCATGATCAGTGCCTCGTCGGGCACGTCGGTCAGAAGCGTGGGCTCAAAGAAAAGTGGCCCGGCGAGGTGGCGTCGTCCGCCGACTGCAAGTTTGGCGCCATGCCGCAAAGCGTCCGCAACCTGGTCTTCAACCTTGGCGATCGCTCGTTCGTGCATCAGCGGCCCGATTTCGCTGTCGCAGTCGAGCCCGACGCCGACCTTCAAGCGCGCGATCCGAGCGGCAAAGGCCTCCTCAAAGGCCCTGAGGATCGGCCGCTCGACATAGATGCGATTGGCAGCGAGGCAATCCTGGCCAGAGGTCGCGAACTTGGCGGCGATTGCGATATCGGCTGCCTTCTCCACGTTCGCATCGGCGAAGATGATCAGCGGCGCATGGCCGCCGAGTTCCATGACCAGCCGCTTCATGGTCTGAGTGCACTGGCCGGCAATCAGCTTGCCGATCTCCGTCGACCCGGTGAAGCTCATGGCGCGGATGCGCTTATCGGCAGTCATGCGGCCGACAATTTTGGCGGCGTTCCCTGTCACCACGTTGAAAATACCTGAGGGCAGGCCGGCTCGCTCGCCGAGTTCGGCAAGTGCAAGCGCTGAAAGCGGCGTCTCGCTGGAGGGATGTGCAACGACGGTGCAGCCGGCGGCAAGGGCTGCCGCGGCCTTGCGGGTGATCATGGCGGAGGGGAAATTCCATGGCGTCACGATGCCGACGACGCCGAGGGGCTCGCGGCGCACGATCATCTCGGCTCCAGTAAGATGGCTGGTGACGCTTTCGGCGTTGAGGCGCCTTCCTTCCTCGGCATACCATTCGATGAAAGAGGCGGCGTAGTCGATTTCGCCGCGCGACTCAGCAAGCGGTTTGCCCTGTTCCAGCGTCATCAGCAGCGCAAGATCTTCCCGGGCCTCCAGCATCAGGTCATGCCACTTGCCCAGGATCGCGGCGCGCTGTTGCGGCAGCATGCTGCGCCAGGCGGGCAGCGCGTCGCTCGCGGCCGAGATGGCCTCCCCGGTCTGTTCGGCATCAAGAGCGGCGACCCAGGCGAGCGTCGCCGACGAGGCGGGATCCGTAACCTTGAAACCGGCACCGTGATGGCCGGAAATCCAGCGGCCGCCGACATAGGCGAGTTCCCTGAGCAGGTGCGGATCGGCAAGGCGGGCGAGGGCGTCGTGAAAGGTCGTGCGGGCAAATACGGCGGTCATGGCGGCCTCCTCGGGTTGTCTGGAGGAAGTCTGCCAGAGAGCGGGCGACAGATTGTCTATTGCCGGCGCCGGCACCAGAGACATTGTCCAAAGGCAACGCTGACCGTAGACAATCTCTCTATTCGGAGGCAGGAAGCAGCGTCTCGAGCGGCAGCACGGTCTCCTCCTTCACTGTCTTGGTGACGATGTAGGTGAAATAGCGGTCGATGCCGAGTTCGCGGTCGAGCAGGCTGTCGACAAGGCGCTGGTAGGCATCGATATCGGGCGCCATGAACTTCAGGATGTAATCGACGCCGCCGCCGACCGACCAGCAGGCGACGATTTCGGGCGTTGTAGCAACCGCCCGCTCGAAGCGTTCGAAATCCGCCTGGCGATGATTGGCGAGCGTCACTTCCATCATTACGCTGGCGACCGGTGCCAAGCGTCGCACGGCAACACGCGCGTGATAGCCCGTGACGATGCCCGCCTTCTCAAGCTTGCGCAGGCGCAGCCAGCAGGGGGTCGGCGAAAGGCCCGCTTTTTCCGCCAGCGCCAGCTTGGTGATGCGCCCGTTTTCCTGGATCGCTTCCAGGATGCGCAAGTCGATGGCGTCGAGCTTCATGAGGGCCGCCCTCCGGGCGCAGATCGTGTCAAAGTGGAGGAAAAGACAATGGGAAACCATTTTGGCGTTGTCAATTGAACTGATTTTGAGCACTGTTGAAATCATGACAAATTGGCGACCCGACATATCCCAATTGCGCCGGCCGGCCTATCTCTCCCTCGCCGAGCAGATCGCCCGCGCCATTCAGGAAGGCCATTTGCCGAACGGGACGCGTCTCTTGCCCCATCGCAAGCTCGCCGACGACCTGAAACTCTCCGTGCAAACCGTCAGCCGTGCCTATGACGAACTGATCCGGCGCGGGCTGATTTCCGGTGAGATCGGGCGCGGGTCTTTCGTGCAGACAAGGCCGAAGGAGCCTGAACCACCCTACCTGCCGGAGCGTCTTGGTGAATTGGTCGATCTCTCGATCCTGAAGCCTGTCTGCGACCAGTTACACTTGGAGCGCATGCGCGAGGCCTTTGGGTGGCTGGCGGAGAACCTGCCATCGAGTTCGGCGCTTTCCTTCCGGCCGAACATGGTTTTCCCGCGCCATCGCAACGTCGCCGCCGAATGGCTGGCGCGCTGCGGCCTTGATGTGTCGCCGCTCAATATCAGCCTGACGAACGGCGCCACCTCGGGCATGACCGTGGCGCTGATGAGCGTCGCTCCGCCCGGTTCCACCATCGCGACGGAGGCGATCAGCCACCACACGCTGGTGCCGCTCTCCACCTATCTCGGCCTTCATCTTGAAGGTTTGCCGATCGACCGCGAAGGAATGGTCCCGGAAGCCCTCGATGAGGCTTGCCGTACCGGCGTCATCCGCGCCGTCTTCCTGCAGCCTTCAGTGATCAACCCGACTGCGGCGTTGATGGGGCCAGAGCGCCGGCAGGTGCTTGCCGAAGTCGCGCGGCGCCACGATATCGCGATCATCGAGAATGACATCCTGGGACCGCTGGTGGAGGACAGGGCGCCGCCGATTGCGGCCTATGCGCCGGAGCGCACGCTGTACGTCACCAGTTTCACCAAGATCACGGTGCCGGGCCTGCGGATCGGCTATTTGGCCGCGCCGGACCGCTATGTCGCGGCTGTCGCCAACCGCCATCTTGTCACCAACTGGATGGCGACGCCTTCGATCGCGGAGATCGCGACGCTCTGGGTCAGCGACGGCACGGCGATGGAACTCGTCAACTGGCAGCGACGCGCCCTTGGCGTTCGCCACGCGATCGCGCAGGAGGCGCTCGCAGGCTTGCCTTACTGCGCCCATCCACAGAGCCTGCATGTCTGGCTGCCGCTGCCGGAAGGACATACGGAAGAAGGTTTTGTTTCTCAGGCTCGCCTGCGCGGCGTTGCGATTGCGCCTGGTTCTTCCTTCCGCACTGCGGAGCAAGGCTGGCAGCCGGCGGTGCGCATCTCCCTGGGCTCGACGACCGAGCAGGAACTCCGCACGGGCCTCGGCATCCTCGCCTCGCTGGCCAGCGGAAATCCGGAAGCGCTGCTGCTCGCGATTTGAAAGAATTGCTCGCCAATTGGGCAGCGCAGCAATAATTGTACTGATATTATTATTCGGATTGACATGATTTTGATAGCCGCGCATCGTTGCGCCATCACTTGTCTCAATAGGGAGAGACATGCATGGCAGCGCCGATCATCCGCATTGACAACATCACCAAACGCTACGGTCCGCTGACCGTACTCGACGGTCTGTCGATGGACGTGCTGCCTGGCGAAAAGCTGGCGCTTATCGGCCCCTCCGGCTCGGGCAAGACGACGATCCTGCGTATTCTCATGACGCTCGAGGCGATCAGCGGCGGCCATATCGAAGTCGACGGCGATCAGCTCTTCCACATGCCGAAGAACGGTAGTCTCGCGCCGGCCGACGACCGTCATCTGCACAAGATGCGCGAGAAGATCGGCATGGTCTTCCAGCACTTCAACCTGTTCCCGCACAAATGCGTACTCGACAATGTCACGCTGGCGCCGAGGCTGACGAAAGGCGTCGCAAAGGCGGCGGCCGAGAAGCGGGCGATGGAGCTTCTCGACATGGTGGGCATGGCCGACAAGGCGAAGAACATGCCGGCGCAATTGTCCGGCGGACAGAAGCAGCGCGTGGCGATTGCCCGCGCGCTCGCGCTCTCGCCAAAGATCATGCTGTTCGACGAAGTGACCTCCGCGCTCGACCCGGAATTGGTCGAAGAAGTGCTGAACGTCATGCGCAAGCTCGCTGTCGAAACCGACATGACCATGCTGCTCGTCACCCATGAGATGGGCTTCGCCCACGATTTTGCCGATCGCATCCTCTTCTTCGACCGCGGCAAGATCGTCGAGGAAGGCAGGCCGGACGAGATATTCCGCAATCCCAAGCAGGAACGCACACAGACCTTCCTGCGCAAGATCATCGCGGCAGGGCACCGCGTCTGAGTGGCTCTGCCGCCCGGAAACAAGGCTCCAAACAACAACCAGGGACAGCCAGAGGAGTTCGGAACAATGAGCATGAGGACGTTTTTGACCATGGCCGCCAGCGCGGGCGCCCTGACGGCAGCCGTTGCCGCAGCACCGGCTTGGGCCGACGACAAACTTGAGGAGCTGAAGGAACAGGGGTTCGCCCGTGTCGCCATCGCCAACGAACCGCCCTTCACCGCGGTCGCCGCCGACGGCAAGGTTTCCGGCGCAGCACCGGATGTGGCGCGCGAAGTCTTCAAGCGCCTTGGCGTTGAAGACATCGTGGCGTCGATTTCGGAATATGGCGCGATGATCCCGGGTCTTCAGGCCGGCCGCCACGATGTCATCACCGCCGGCCTTTTCATGAAGCCGGAGCGCTGCAGTGCCGTCGCCTATTCCGAGCCGATCCTCTGTGACGCCGAAGCCTTCGCACTGAAAAAGGGCAATCCGCTGAAGCTCAAGAGCTACAAGGATATCGCCGACAATCCGGACGCCAAGATCGGCGCCCCGGGTGGCGGCACGGAAGAGAAGCTTGCGCTTGAGGCCGGCGTGCCGCGCGATCGCGTCATTGTCGTGCCGGACGGCCAGAGCGGCCTGAAGATGCTGCAGGACGGCCGTATTGACGTCTATTCTTTGCCGGTACTTTCGATCAACGATCTTGTCGCCAAGGCGAACGATCCCGGCGTCGAAGTCGTGGCGCCGGTTGAAGGCGCTCCGGTCTATTGCGACGGCGCGGCCTTCAAGAAGGGGGAGGAAGCCTTGCGCGATGCCTTCGACGTCGAACTCGCAAAGCTCAAGCAGTCGGGCGAGTTCGCCAAGATCATCGAGCCCTACGGTTTCTCTGCCGCCGCCGCGATGTCGACGACGCGCGAAAAGCTCTGCGCCGCCAAGTAAGCGCTGATCCAAATCGGCCTCTCCCCGACCCGGGGAGAGGCAGCCATCTCTCGCTCGTATATGGAAGAACGATGACCGACTGGTCCGGTTACATAGGGCTGATCCTGCAAGGCGCGCTCGTGACGCTTGAGCTCACCGTGCTCGGCTCCGTGCTCGCTCTCGTCATGGCGTTCGTCGCCGGCCTCGGGCGGGTCAGCGGCTTCCTGGCGGTTCGCGCCCTCGCCACTACCTATATCGAATTCTTCCGCGGCACCTCGATCTTCGTTCAGCTCTTCTGGGTCTATTTCGTGCTGCCGTTTGCCGGCCTCACGCTGTCGCCGCTCCAAGCCGGCGTCCTGGCTCTGGGGTTGAATGTCGGAGCCTATGGAGCCGAAGTCGTGCGCGGTGCGGTCAAGGCGATCGGCCGCGAGCAACGCGAGGCCTGCATCGCTCTCAATCTCTCCCGCTATCAGTCGATGCGTTACGTCATCCTGCCCCAGGCACTGCCGCTCATGCTTCCGACCTTCTGCAACAACGCGATCGAACTTTTGAAGGGCACCGCCGTCGTCTCGCTAATCTCGCTCACCGATATGACCTTCCAGGCGCAGGTGGTGCGGGCCCAGACCGGCAGCACGCTCGTTCCTTTTGCAACGATCCTCGTGCTCTACTTCCTGATGGCGCTCGCCATCTCCCATGGCATGCGCTGGCTGGAACGCCGGGTAACGCGCGGCCTTGATGGCGTGAGGACCTGACGATGGAATGGGACTGGAATTTCGTCTGGGAGATCATGCCGACCCTCATCGAGGGCCTGAAGATCACCATTCTGGCGACCGTGTTCGGCGCAGCACTCGCCGCCGTCATCGGCCTGGTCTTTGCCATCCTGCGCATGACTGCGCCGAAGCCGATCGCGCGGGCCACGGCCTTCATCGTCGAGTTCATTCGCGGCACGCCGCTGCTCGTCCAGCTCTATTTCATCTTCTACGTCCTGCCGGACATCGGCATTCGCCTTCCGGCAATGCTAGCGGGCATCATCGGCCTTGGGCTGCACTATGGTACCTATGCGGCGGAGGTCTATCGTGCCGGCATCGAGAATGTGCCGCGCGGCCAATGGGAGGCGGCGAAAGCGACGAACCTCACCGGCCGCCAGACCTGGATCCATGTGATCTTGCCGCAGGCGATCCCGCCGATGATCCCGGCGCTCGCCAACTATCTGATCGCGATGTTCAAGGAGACGCCGCTGCTCTCTGCCATCACCGTGCTCGAGTTGATGAACCAGGCGAAAAGCGTCGCCAACAGCAGCTATCGCTATATCGAGCCGATGACGCTCGTCGGCGTCTTCTTCCTGATCATGAGCCTGATTTCTGTCGTCTTCCTGCGCTGGCTGGAGGAACGTTACGCACGGGTGGAGGAACGCTGATGCAGACGTTCGACCTTATACTTGCCTCACGTGCACCCAAACTGGACGACCGTCCGATGGACAAACGCATCGGCCTGATCATCCTTGCGACCGATCACACGACGGAAGTGGACTTCCAGCGCATCGTGGCGAGCGAGCGGATCGGTGTCTATGCGACCCGCATTCCCTATGCCAATCCGGTGACGCCGGAGAACCTGCGTGCCATGCAGCCGTCCCTGACATCAGGGGCGGCGCTCATCCTGCCTGACGAGCCTCTCGATGTCGTCATGTATTCCTGCACCTCCGCCTCCGTCATCATCGGTGACGCCGAAGTGAAGGCGGCCGTGCGCGCCGCCAAGCCGAGCGCTGCCGTCGTCACGCCCACTGCCGCTGCCGCCTCAGGCCTCAAGGCATTCGGCGCGAAGCGGATTTCCGTGTTGACGCCCTATACCATCGAAACCAGCAAGCCGATGGCCGACTATTTCCTGGCGCGGGGCTTCGAGATCGCCCGCTTCACCTGCCTCGGCCTCACTGACGACCGGGAGATGGCGCGCATTTCTCCGGACGAAATCGTAACCTTCGCGAGACAAGCGACTGCGCCCGATAGCGACGCGCTCTTCATCTCCTGCACGGCGGTGCGGGCGGCGGGCGTGGCGGCTGAGATCGAGGCCGCCATCGGCAGGCCGGTCGTCACCAGCAACGTTGCCACCGCCTGGGCCTGTTTGCGCCTCTGCGGCGATGAGACGGTGCGGCCGGGACTCGGCCGTCTCATGACGCTCGCCTATTCGGACCAGTAGCTCATGCCGAACCTTCCCGTGACATTGGCGGATATCGAAAAGGCGGTTCGACGCATCGAGGGCCGGGTGCTGCACACACCCTTGGTGCCTTCATCTTCGCTCTCCGAACGCTGCGGGGTGGCTGTCGGTCTCAAGCTCGAACACCACCAGACGACCGGGAGCTTCAAGCTGCGCGGCGCCACGAACGCTGTGCTTTCTTTGAACCCCGAAGAGCGGGCAAGAGGTGTCGTTGCCGCCTCGACCGGCAACCACGGTCGGGCGCTTGCCCATGCCGCCAAGGCCGAAGGATCGGTTGCGACGATCTGCATGTCCAGGCTCGTGCCCGACAACAAGGTGTCGGAAATCCGCCGGCTTGGCGCCGATGTCCGCATCGTCGGCAGATCGCAGGATGAGGCGCAGCTCGAGGTGGATCGGCTGGTGGCAAAAGACGGTCTCGTCATGGTGCCGCCCTTCGACAACCGGGCGGTCGTTGCCGGCCAGGGCACACTCGGCCTGGAGATCGTTGAGGCTATGGCGGATGTGGCGACAGTGCTTGTGCCGATCTCCGGCGGCGGGCTCGCAGCCGGTGTCGCCGCGGCGGTGAAAGGACGCTCCCCGAAAACCCGCGTCATCGGCCTTACCATGGATCGGGGCGCGGCGATGAAGGCGAGTCTTGATGCCGGGCGGCCGGTGCAAGTCGAAGAGGTGGCAAGCCTTGCCGATTCCCTCGGCGGCGGCATCGGCCTCGACAACGGCGTGACCTTCGAAATGTGCCGGGTGCTGCTGGACGACATCATCCTGCTTTCGGAAGCGGAGATCGCCGCCGGCATGCGGCATGCCTATGCCGAGGAGCGCGAGGTGATCGAGGGGGCAGGAGCCGTCGGCATTGCCGCCCTGCTTTCCGGTCGCTTTGGCCAACTGGGCGGGCCGGTGGCGGTGATCCTCTCCGGTCGCAACGTCGACATGGACCTCCACCGGCGCGTCATCAATGGCGGGACCGACCCGTTTGCGGAGGCAGCGGCATGACCACAATGAAGATCCTTACCGAGGCGGAACTCAGGCGGATCGTTCCGCTCGATCTCGATGCCATCGCCTGCGTCGAGGATGCGTTTCATGCGCTCGCCACCAAGGCGGTCTCCATGCCGCCCATCCTCAGGCTCGACATGCCCGAAGAGCGAGGCGAGGTGGACGTGAAGACGGCCTATGTCCCGGGTCTTGACGGTTTCGCCATCAAGATCAGCCCGGGCTTCTTCGACAATCCGAAGCTCGGCCTGCCGAGCACCAACGGCCTGATGGTGCTGCTTTCGACGAAGACCGGCCTGGTGCAGGCGGTGCTGCTCGACAACGGCTATCTCACGGATGTGCGCACGGCGGCGGCCGGCGCCGTTGCGGCTCGACACCTTTCGCGCCCGGATGCCGCGGTTGCCGCCATCTTCGGCGCCGGCATGCAGGCAAGGCTGCAGCTTGAAGCCTTGCGCCTCGTGCGGCCGATCCGCGAGGCGCGCATCTGGGCGAGGGACGCCGCAAAGGCCGAAGCCGCTGCAGCGGAGCTGACGGAAGGGCTCGGCTTTCCGGTCCGCGCGGACGCGGATGGTCGGGCGGTAGTCGACGGCGCCGATATCATCGTCACCACGACGCCTTCCGAAACGCCGGTGCTTCGGGCCAATTGGCTTAAGCCTGGCCAGCACATCACGGCCATGGGGTCGGACGCGGAGCACAAGAATGAGATCGAACCTGCCATCATAACCGGCGCCAGCCTCTATGTCGCCGACAGCCTGAAACAGACGCGCAGGCTCGGCGAACTGCACCATGCCATCGAGGTGGGCCTCGTGACGGAGAGCGCGATCTTCCCCGAACTCGGCGAGATCATCGCCGGGCGCAAGCCGGGTCGCAGCGGCCCCGACGACATAACCGTGGCGGATCTGACCGGCACGGGCATTCAGGACACGGCCATCGCAACGCTTGCTGCCGCCCGCGCGGCAGTGGTGGGCACCGGCACGATCTTCGAGAGTTGAGACCGGCTTTTCGCCGGGTATAGAGGAAAAACCGATGAAACAAGCGAACCTGAAGTTCTCACTTCCGGAGTATGAAACGCGTCTTCAAAAAACGCGCAATGCCATGGAATCCAAGAGGATTGACGTGCTGATCGTCAGCGATCCCTCGAACATGAACTGGCTGACGGGCTATGACGGCTGGTCCTTCTACGTGCACCAATGCGTCGTCGTGCCCCCATCGGGCGAGCCGATCTGGTACGGTCGCGGGCAGGATGCCAACGGCGCCAAATTCACAGCCTATCTGAAGCACGAGAACATCATCGGCTATCCGGACCATTATGTGCAGTCCACGGAGCGCCACCCGATGGACTATCTCTCGGCCAAGCTCGCCGAACGCGGCCTCGACAGGCTGACGATCGGCGTGGAAATGGATAATTACTGGTTCTCGGCTGCCGCCTTCGCCTCGCTCGTGAAGCATCTGCCGAACGCTCGCTTTGTCGATGCAACCGCGCTCGTCAACTGGCAGCGCGCGGTGAAAAGCGAGGCGGAAATCGGCTACATGCGCAACGCCGCAAAGATCGTCGAAAAGATGCATCAGCGCATCTTCGACAAGATCGAGGTTGGCATGCGCAAATGCGATCTTGTCGCCGAAATCTACGATGCCGGTACCCGCGGCGTCGACGGCATCGGCGGCGACTATCCGGCAATCGTGCCGCTGTTGCCCTCGGGCGTGGAGGCTTCCGCGCCGCACCTGACCTGGGACGACCGGCCGATGAAATCCGGCGAGGGCACCTTCTTCGAGATTGCCGGATGCTACAACCGTTACCATGTGCCGCTGTCGCGCACTGTCTTCCTCGGCAAGCCGACACAGGCCTTTATCGACGCCGAGAAGGCAACGCTGGAAGGCATGGAAGCGGGCCTCGAAGAGGCGCGGCCCGGCAACACCTGCGAGGATATCGCCAACGCCTTCTTCGGCGTGCTCAAGAAATACGGCATCGTGAAAGACAACCGCACCGGCTACGGCATCGGCGTTTCCTATCCGCCGGATTGGGGCGAGCGCACGATGAGCCTGCGTCCCGGCGACCGCAGCGAACTGAAGCCGGGCATGACCTTCCACTTCATGACGGGCCTCTGGCTCGAGGACATGGGCTTCGAGACCACGGAAAGCATCTTGATCACCGAGACCGGTGTCGAGTGCCTCGCCAACGTGCCGCGCAAGCTGCTCGTGAAGGATTGAGCCATGCGTCAAGCAACGCTTCGTCCTTCGCCGATCAACCCCACGGTCGATTTTTCAGCCGATGGCGTTCAGCACGGCTTCCTGCGTCTGCCTTACAGCCGCGACGACTCCGCCTGGGGCTCGGTGATGATCCCGCTGACGGTCGTCAAGAATGGGGGGGGGCCGACGGCCCTTCTCACCGGCGGCAACCACGGCGACGAATATGAGGGGCCTATCGCGCTCTTCGATCTTGCCCGCGGCCTGAAGGCTGAAGACGTTACCGGCCGCGTCATCATCGTGCCGGCGATGAACTATCCTGCCTTCCTCGCCGGCACGCGCACCTCGCCGATCGACAAGGGCAATATGAATCGCAGCTTTCCGGGGGCGCCGGATGGCACGGTTACTCAGAAGATCGCCGATTATTTCCAGCGCACCCTGCTGCCGCTCGCAGATATCGTGCTCGACTTCCATTCCGGCGGAAAGACGCTCGATTTCTTGCCCTTCTGCGCCGCTCACATTCTGCCCGACAAGGCGCAGGAGACAAAAGCCTTCGACCTCGTCAGCGCTTTCGGCGCCCCATGGTCGATGAAGATGCTCGAGATCGATGCGGTCGGGATGTATGATACGGCTGCCGAAGAGATGGGCAAGGTCTTCATCACGACTGAACTCGGCGGCGGCGGGACGGCCACGGCCAGAAGCGCTGCCATCGCCAAGACGGGCGTTGCCAACGTGCTGAGAGCGGCAGGTATCCTGAAGGGCACGGTCGAGGGCGGGGAAACCACGTGGCTGAACATGCCGGACGGCAACTGCTTTTGCTTCGCCGAGGACGGAGGTCTTATCGAGCCATTCGTGGATCTCGGCGATGCTGTGAAGAGCGGGCAGATTGTCGCCCGTGTCTATCCCGTCGGCCGCACGGGTGCTGACCCGCTGGACGTGCGAGCGAAGATGGACGGGATCCTCGTCGCCCGCCATTTCCCCGGCCTCGTCAAATCCGGCGACTGCGTCAGCGTTCTCGCGACCATTGTGACGAAATGACCCTTGGCGCGGGCCTACTGGTCCTTCCAGCTGCGAAAGACGGCAGCCTGACCGACAAGGGCGCCGTCGGAGCGCACAAGCTGCCAGACAGTCGCCTCTTCGATCCAGAACCGGCGTCCGGATTTCGCGATCCGAACGCCGCGATAGTTGTCGATGAAGCCCTTGGCAGAGACGCCGTCTAGAAGGCGCTGCCTTTCTTCGCGGTCTGGCGCCTCGGCAGAAAGGCGCGACGGCATACCGATGAATTCCTCCCAAGAATATCCGAAACAGGCCTGAGCCGTCTTGTTCGCGTATATGAAACGGGGATCCTCGGACCGGTCATGTGCGAGCAAGGCGAACGGCGCGGATTCATAGAGCCACCTGCCGTCCACGGAAGGATCACCTAAGCTTCTGCCCGTCAACTGGCGGAAGCTTGAGATCATTAGTGCGGAGATTTCTTGGACGTCACGCTCGCTCATCATGCCGTTCCCTTTTTGCTGTGCGTCGCCATTGGCCGCATCTTGCAGACATCGGCCATCGTGGAGGCAAGAGTCCGCTGTCGCTGCTCCCTTGGTTTCCGGCCAGCCTGGATCGCGTGGTGTTCCTGAAGGCGGGCGCTCTGCGAAGAATTCTACGATATCCAGGCTGAGCGCCTCTGCCGATGATTTCTCGAGACTGCGTGCGCCTTAGGCGGTTAGTCGTGGATGGCCATCTGCAATTCGGCATCGCGGCCGAGTGTCGTCATCCATTCGGTGAACTCGGGGCGGCTCTTGATCTGCCGACCATAGTGACGGCCAAGCGCCGCAGTGAGCTCACCCCGGCGGCCGAGCTGTTCGTCGGCAAAGCCAATCATCTGGGAATTCGGCCACGCTTGCGGGCGGATGGCGACAAGGCGGGTAAAGAGGCTTTCGCCGGGCTCATCCGGGTTTGCCTGCGCCATGAGGGTCAGCATGGCCGCCGTCGAGCGCGATACGCCCATATGGCAGTGAACCAGCACATGGCTCGCGGCTTCCCGATCCTGCCGCATCAGGAAATCCGTACCGAAGCGAAGAACGGCTTCCACGTGTTCCGGGCGGGGCATCACCCGGTTCGGCGCCGCCGCAATGATATCGTGGAAACGCAGCGTCGTGCGGTGGTGCTCGCCATAGGCGCCGAAAGCTTCCAGTTCCGGGAGTTCCGGATCGACGATCGACAGAACGTGGGTCACGTTTCGGCTGCTCTGCCCCGGAAGTTCCTCGATACCGCAAACGGTCAGCACGGGAGAAAAGGTCGTTTCCATGTCCACTATCCTTGCATCGGTTTCATGAAGCATCTGCCCGCATTGCGCACGAGCAGGGCAAAAAGCACGTCGAGCATCATACATCGGGGTGCCGCAGATCGGCACGATGAGGGGTGGATCGACGCGCGGCAGGCGTTGAGAATGACGTTTTCATCGGCGGGAGGCGACGACGAAGCCGCCGGGAGAGATGGAAACTATACGGGCGCCGGCCTTCTTGGCAATCTCGATATTCGAGAACAGGGTAACTCTTGCGCCCCGAAAATGAGAGCACGAAAAGCACGCCCTTTCCCGTCAGGCGGGGGACCGCAACCATCTGCAAGGTTCGACATTCACGATACCGGAAGATGCCGTTCTCCAGCCGCTCCACCAACCGGGGGCGCGCCGCGATGGGGTCTGCTCTACGCGCAACAAGGAAGGCGTCGTTCAATGCCCGGTTTAATTAGAAGTTGGCAGCGTTACCAGTTGCACCCGTCATCGAATGTGCAATGATTTCCGAATTAAACGACGCCGAATAACTGCAATCTCGAGACGCCTTTGCGCGACGATCCGTGCCTAGTGCAACTTCCAGCCAACAGGACTTGAACACATCTACACACCAATGAAGGAATGTGATCATGCGTAGAATTCTTGCCTACCTCACGGTCGCTTCGTTCTTCTCGACCTCTGCTTTTGCGGACCCCGCCGTCCTGACGGCAAATGTGAATTTCAGGGTGGGCCCAGGCACGGGATTTGACGCGATACGCGTCATCCCCCAGGGCGAGGAAGTCGATATCAAGGAGTGTGATTCGGAAGCCAGCTGGTGCGCCGTGAGCTATTCCGGCGCTAACGGTTTCGTCGCGGGCAAATACCTCAACCAGTCCGATGCTACCGCGCCCGCCTGGCCAAGGGTATTCACCACCGAAAAGGGCGCCACGATCACGCTCTTTCAACCGCAGATAACATCCTGGAAGGATTTCAAGGAACTCGAGGCTCTTGTTGCCACCGAGCTTAAATCGTCGTCCGCCGATGCGAAGCCGGTCTACGGTGTCATCGGCCTTTCAGCCAAGACTGTCGCAGACGATGCCTCAGAGAATGTCACGCTGACGGATGTCCGCACCACCCGGCTCGACTTCTCGACGCTGGACCGCCAGCAACTTGCCGATCTCGCGCTCGAAATCGGCAAGCTTGTTCCGACCGATCCGATCGTCGTGTCACAGCAACGGCTGGCCGCAAGCCTTGCGGATTTCCAGCGCCTCGCGGACGTTCCCAATATCAAGGCCGATCCGCCCCCGATCTTCGCGAGTGAGACACCAGCGATCCTGTTGCAGACGGATGGCAAGGCAGTCACGGCTCCGGTCAAGGGCGTCGAGGGCCTGTCATTCGTGGTCAATACGAACTGGGACCTGTTCAAGGTTGAGCAATCGGGCGATTACTATCTGCGAAGCGATAAGAACTGGCTCACCTCGAAGACACTGGAGATCGGCTGGGCCGAGACCGAAACGGTTCCAGACCTGTTTTCCAAACTGCCTGACATCGAGAACTGGAAAGGGGTAAAGGCCTCCCTTCCGCCAACGCGCTTCAACGAGAACGAAATCCCGAAGGTTCTCTATTCCGAGAAGCCGGCGGAGCTTTTGATCTTTGACGGAAAGCCTGTTCTGGAACCGGTTGCGAAGACTGGGCTTGACTGGGTTACTAACACCACCAGCGCCGTCTTTTTCCATCGCGCCAGCAAGAACTGGTACATCCTTCTCTCCGGGCGATGGTTTTCGTCGGCATCGCTCGAAGGACCCTGGAGCTTTGCCACTCCCGATCTGCCGGAAGATTTCGTGAACCTGCCTGACGACGCGGCCTATTCGGCAGTGCGCGCCTCCATCCCTGGCACGTCAGAAAGCGCGATGGCGCGTCTGAGGGCGAGTATCCCAAAGCTTGCGCGGGTTTCGACCGACGGGTCGTTGAAGGTGGATGTACACTACAATGGCGAGCCGAAGTTCGAGCCGATCGAAGGCACGTCCCTGTTTTATGCCGTCAACGCGAATGAGCAGGTGATCAAGGTCGCGGACAAGTATTTCGTCCTCAAGGATGGCATCTGGTTCGTCGGCGATACGCCGACCGGACCTTTTGCCGTTGCGCGCGCGGTTGCCGATGAGATCTACACGATCCCATCGTCGTCTCCGGTCTATAACGCCACCTATGTTCGCGTTTACGACACGGAGCCGGACGCCGTCTGGTACGGTTACACCCTCGGCTACCTCTACACGTATCTCGCCTGGGACACCGTCGTCTGGGGGTCGGGGTGGTACTATCCGCCCTATTGGGACTATTACGACGACGATTGGCCCTACTATCCGCCTCCGATCAGCTATGGGTTTGGCGCCTCATACAACCCAGCCTACGGAACCTTCGGCCGCTATGGCTATGCCTACGGTCCCGAGAGGGGTTTGGCATTTGGCGCGGCCTATAACCCGGTCACCGGGACCCGGTTCCGCGCTGGTGCTGCGGCAGGACCTGGCGGCGAACGAGGGTTCATTTCCGCCTATAACCCACGCACCGGGAATGCGATGGTCGCGCGCGGTGGGCAGAATGTCTACGGTGCCTGGGGCAGTGTTGCCGTCAAGCACGGCGGAGAATTCGCGCGTATCAGCGGCGGAACAACGGGCAGTGCCGGCGGTCTGCGCTGGCGCAACACGGAAGGCAACAAGGGCTTTATTGTCGGCAGCAAGGGCGGCGACGTCTATGCCGGTCGTGACGGCAGCGTCTATCGCCGCCAGGACGGGACGTGGCAGAAGCACACTCCGGATGGCTGGCAACCGGTTCAGCGGCCTGACGGAGAGAACCTCCGGAATGCCGCAGCCAACAGACCTCAAGCCGTGCAACGTATTCAGAACCGGGCCGAGACGAGACCCGTGCCGCGCCGCAACCAGCAGGTTCGTCAGCGGGCGCCCGATCATCTTTCCTTCGACCGGGCCGGACGCCAGTTCGGCAACCAGAATGAGCTGAGCCGCAACTATGGCCGCCTCTACCAGGAGTCTGGCCGCAACTTCCAAGGCTTCGACGGCGGCGGTGGCTATCGCGGCGGCGGCTTCCAGGGCGGCAACCGCGGCGGATACCACGGCGGTGGCGGTCGGGGCGGTGGGGCAGCCATCCGTAGTGGCGGTGGCGGCCGGGGAGGCGGGGGAGGCTTCCGCGGTGGCGGTGGTGGCGGACGTGGCGGTGGCGGTCGGCGCTAGGTGCGCAGACGAAACGACCACAACCTCCTTCGTCCAGTCCGATATGTTCCGGAGGAAGCCGCCGGATGCGGCTTCCAAACGACGGAGCGTTAAGCCGTGTGATAATGCAGGTCACACGACAGCCGATGGACAGGATGCGTCGGCTAGAACGGCGTCGGGACCGCGTGGCCTGCGGTTCTGATCATCGGCGAGGCACAAGCGCGCGAATTGTGCTCCTGAGAAGAGCCCATGGGGCGGCGATGTCACTCTGCTCTCGACATGGCACATTTCGCCAGCAAGGCCAGCAAAAAGGGAAACTTAAGATGCGGTTCAGCCGAAACAAGCTAGCAGTGCTTACTTTCATCTGTCTGGCGTCGCCTGCATTTGCCGGCACGACCGTCAAGGTTGTCGAGAGCGGCGAGACGGGCGGCAAGATGACCCTCACACTGGATCAATCGACCATCAAGGCCGGCGAGGCGACCTTCATGGTCCACAACGACGCAATGACAGAAGAGCACGAGATGGTGCTGATCAAGCTGAAATCGGCCGACCAGTAGATCGATGTCGTCGCGGCCAAGCACCGCGTCAACGAAAAGCAGCTGAAAAGCCTTGGCGAGGTGTCCGACCTGAAACCGGGTGCCGATGGCCAGATGAAGGCCAAGCTCACGCCAGGGTCCTGTGTACTGCTCTGCAATATCAAGGGACACTTCGAAGCCGGCATGCATGCGACGCTGACGGTCACGAAGTAGCCCGCCTCTGACGCAGAGACGACCAATTGCACCGGCGGGCATCGCATGGCCGCCGGTTGCGCAGTGAGATTGGGCAGTGGCAGTTCAGTCGTTGCCTATGCAGACCACTGAAAACGAAAGCGAGGCAGGCGCTTGGCGTCAGCCGGGAGCCAGTTCGCGCTCGACAAGTTTTTCGCGGCGTCCGTAGGAAAGCAGTTCTCGGGTGTAGGGATCGGCCGGCGCGCCGATCACTTCTTTCGTTCTGCCGAATTCGATGACGTCGCCGTGCCGCATGACCAGAAGCGCGTCGGAGACATGTGCGACGACCTTCAGATTATGGGTTACGAAGAGCATCGACAGCCCGCGGCTTTCCTTCAGGTCCGAAAGGAGATTGAGGATCTGTGCCTGCACCGAGACGTCGAGCGCCGATGTCGGTTCGTCGAGGATGAGGAGACTCGGCTCCAGCGCCAGTGCACGGGCGATCGCCACGCGCTGGGCCTGACCACCGGAGAGTTCGCTTGCGCGTCGGTCGAGAAAATCGGCCGGCAGCTCGCAGTCGCAGAGTAGGCCCGCGATCTTCTTCCGCATGGCCGCGTCTTGTCGGCCGCCTTGCGCCAGGATCGGCTCGGCAAGGATATCGGCGATCGTCAATCTCGGGCTTAGCGAAAGAAAAGGGTTTTGCAGCACGACGCCGATCTTCTGGCGTTCCCGGCGCAACGCGCTGCCCCGCAGCGCAAGCCAGTCCTGGCCGTCGAGCCGGATCTGCCCGCTTTCCACCGGAAGGAGCCGAAGGATGGCGCGCAGGAGGCTTGTCTTGCCGGAGCCGCTTTCGCCGACGATGCCGAGGGTCTCGCCCTTGGCAAGGCGGAAGCTTGCGCCGTTGACTGCGGGTTTCGGGCGCGCCGCGAAGAGACCGGCGCGGTAGCGGATCACGAGATTGTCGATGTCCAGTATCGGCGTGGTCATGCAGGATCCTCCGGCAGGTGGCATAGCCAGCGATGCGCAGCACGGCAGCGCTCCGGCGGTGGCGTGACTGCGCACTCATTGAGCGCCTGGGGACAGCGCGTGGCAAAGGCACAGCCGGCAATTGCCGAGCGCGGCGGCGGGATGGAGCCCTCGATGGCGGCAAGCCGTGCCCCATGCGGTGCAGCGTCCGGAAGCGCGGCGAGCAGGGCACGGGTGTAGGGGTGCCCGGGACTTTGCAACACCGCATCGACGGGGCCGGTCTCGACGGAGCGGCCCGCATAGAGCACGGTCGCACGATCGCAGGCCTCGGCGATGACGTCCATGTCGTGGGTGATCATCAAAACGGTGAGGCCGCGCTCGGTCACCAGCTTGCGCAGAAGCGCCAGAACTTGGGCGCCGACCGAGACGTCGAGCGCTGTGGTCGGCTCGTCGGCGATCAGGAAGTCCGCGCCGGTCGCCAGCGCCTGGGCGATGACCACACGCTGCTGCATGCCGCCGGAAAGCTGGTGCGGATAGCTGCGGAGCACTCTTTCAGGATCAGAAAGTCCCGTTGAGGCCAGCAGATCGATCGCCTCCGCGCGCCTCGCCCGATGCGGCAGGTCGCGATGGGCGCGGATCACATCGTCCATCTGGGTGGCGATGCTGAGCACCGGATTGAGGGCGGCCGCCGGATCCTGGGCGATCATGCCGATCCGCCGGCCACGCAGGCGCACCGCATGCTCCCGAAGATCCTCGCCGTCAAAATGGAACCGGTCGGCAACGATGCGGGCACCCTTCGGGGCCAGGCCAAGTGCGGCCATCCCGGTCATGGTCTTGCCGCAGCCGGATTCGCCGATGACGCCGTGGATCTCGCCGCGCTCGATCTCAAGGCTGACCGCCCGTACCGCGTGAACGTCGCCTTCTGACGTCGGGATGCTGACCGACAGGTTGCGGATATCAAGCAGAGGCACGGTCAGTCCCTCCTTTGCGCTCGCGCAGGGCGTCGCCAAGGACGCTGAAGGCGAGCGCGATGGCGAAGATGGTGAGGCCCGGCATGGCCGAATACCACCAGCGTGCGGGGAAGAATTTTCGACCGGCATCGACCATCTGGCCCCAGTCGGCGGTCGGCGGCAACACGCCCAGGCCAAGGAAGGAGAGGGCAGCCGCGGTAAGAAGTGCCGGCCCGACATCGAGGGCCGCCTGCACGGTCAGCGGCCTGCCTGTCGCCGGCAGGATGTGGCGCAGGATGATGCGCCAATGCGAGAGGCCGGAGAGCTGCGCCGCCTCCACATAGGGCTGGCCGCGTAGCACCAACACCTCCGCGCGGGCCAGCCGCGCATACCAGGGCCACCAGGTGACAGCGACGGCGATGACGCTGTTCAAAAAGCCCGGTCCGAGGGCGGCGGCCATCAGCACCGCCAGCAACAGTGCAGGGAAGGCGAGGAAGACGTCGGTACCGCGCATCAGCGCCTCGTCGACCCAACCGCCGAAGTAGCCGGCGGCAAGACCGATCGGCAGGCCGATCAGGAGCGAGAAGGCGACGATCAGCATGCCGTTCGTCAACGAGACCCGGGTGCCGTAGACGATGCGGCTCAGAATATCCCGACCGAGATGATCGGTTCCCAACCAATAGTCCGCCGAGGGTGGCGAGAGCTTCGCCGCGACATTCGGTCCGCCGGCCCCCTGTAGGGGATAAGGCGCGATCCACGGCGCGAAGAGTGCGACGAGCACGAAGAGAAGGACGATGGTAAGGGCGAGGGTGCCAGGCCAGCCGAGGCGTTGGAGGAGCTTTTTCATGACAGCGCCACCCGCGGGTCGACAAGGGCTTGGGTGATATCGATCAGTAGGTTCATCACCACATAGCAAATGGTGACGACCATGGTGACGGCGGCGATGACAGGAAAGTCCTTGGCGAGGATCGCTTCGGAGACGTAACGGCCGAGACCCGGCCAGGCGAAAATGATCTCGACGAGCACCGCGCCGGTCAAGGCATAGGCAAAGGACAGGCCGATCACCGTCAGCGCCGGCCCCATGGCATTCGGCAGCGCGTGACCGAAGAGGATGCGCGGTTCGGAAAGGCCGAGCGCGCGGGCCGCAACGATATGGCGGCGCTCAAGGATTTCGATCATGGCCGAGCGTGTCAGCCGCATGGCGACACCTGCAGGATAGGAGGCGAGCGTCAATGCCGGCAGGATCAGATGCGTCAGGGCATCGCCGAATGCGTTGAGGCGGCCGGCGACGAGCGCGTCGATCAAATTGAAACCGGTCACCATCGGCAGCGGCGCGGAGATCGCGATTTCTCTGGAAAGTCGGCCGGAGAGCGGGAGGATACCAAGCCATTGCGCAAAGATGAGCTGCAGGATCATGGCCAGGAAAAAGGTCGGCATGGCGACGGCAGCGATAGAACCGAAACTGCAGAACCGGTCCGCCCAACCGCCTTGCCGCGCCGCGGCAATGACGCCGAGCGGGATACCGATCAGGAGCGCAAGGCCGGTCGAAAATATGGCGAGTTCCAGGGTGGCCGGAAGATAGGCTCTGAGATCCTCCGCGATGAGGCGCCTGGACTTGTAGGAAATGCCGAAATCGGCGGACGCCATGGCGCCGGCGAAAGTCGCGAAACGGGCCGGAAGAGGCGCGTCGAGATTAAGCTCCTGGCGTGCCTTCTCGATTTGCTCGGCCGTGGGACGCGGGCCCGCATAGAGCGCTGCGGGGTCCGACGGTACGACCTGTGCCACCACGAAGACCAGGAAGGTCACGCCCACCAATACGAAGGCGGAGAGAAACGTGCGGCGCAGGATGTAGCGTAGAAGTTCCATCAGACCCCCGCGTGCCCTACCGGCTCAGATCGTTGACAAAGGCGATGTGCCCGTAGGCCGGATTGTCAGCATAGCCCTTGATGTCCGCACGGATGATGTGGACGTTCGGCTGGTCGAGCATGAAGATGGCTGCCGCATCCTCGATGATCTTGCGCTGCGCTTCGATGAACAGCGCCTCGGCGCGCGGGCGGTCGGTGCCCGAGAGCTTGGCCGCTTCATCGATCTTGGCGTCCACTTCCGGGTTGGAATAGTAGCCGAGATTGAAATTCGGCTTCTCTTCGCTGTGGAACAGGTTGACGAGGTAGTCATAGGGGGTGACGAAGGTCGGCCACCAGAACATGACGAAAATGTCCTGCGCCGCCTCGGGGTTCGATTTGCCGAGTTGCCATTGCGCCTCCCATGCCATCGGCTGGAGCTTCAGCGTGATGCCGAGCGTTTCCAGATTGGCCTTCCAGAGTTCGACTGCGACCGCCTCGATCGCCTGGGATGTGGAATAGGTCATGACCAGTTCCAGGCCCGGCTCAATGCCCTCTTCGGCAAGAAGTGCCTTTGCGGCTTCCAGATCGGTCTTCGGGATCGGCGCATTGGCATCGTGGCCCCAGATGCCGGCCGGGACGACGCCCTTGGCGCGGGTGCCGAAGCCGCTCGTGCCCGCGGCGATCACGTCGTCATAGGGAAAGGCGAGCGACAGGGCCTGACGCACCTTGACCTTGTCGAGCGGCGCCCGCTTGACATTGTAGAGGCCGAACAGCGTTTCGAAGGAAGGGTTGACGACCACGTTCAGGTCGGGATTGGACTTCAACGCCTCGAGATTTTCGTAAGGGAGGCTGTAGGTCCAGTCGGCCTGGCCGCTCTCGATCATGTTCTGAGCGAGCGTCGCATCCTCGACGATCTCGAACGAGATCGTCTGGAAGGCACCGTCCGGCACCTTGCCCCAATAGCCTTCGACCCGGTCGAGAACGGCGCGCTGACCGGGCTCGTAGCGCGAAATCTTGAACGCCCCGGTCCCTGCATCGTTGCCGGCGTTGAACCAGGACGCTTCCTTGTCATGCGAGGAAGGCGCGTAGATCCAGGCGGCGAAGCCGGCCGATGCGATGAGGTCCAGGGGCTGCGGTTCGGAAAGCACGAAGACCACCTTCAGCGGTTCCGGCGTTTCGATGGACGAAACGGGCCCCCAGACGAAGGACGCACCGCCGCCGATTTTCTTGGTCCGCTCGATCGAGCCCTTGACCGCCTGCGAGGTCAGCGGGCTGCCGTCATGGAACTTCACGCCATCGCGAAGGGTGAAGGTCCAGGTCTTGCCGTCTGCGCTCACGTCCCAGGAGGTGGCAAGCAGAGGCTCGATTTTGGCTTCGGCCTTGTCGGTCGCGGGAATGTAGCGCGTCAGCCCTTCGTAGACATTGGCAAGCACCGCGCCGTCGTTGGAAAACGAGGTGGCGGGGTCGAGGTCCGGAAAGCTCGTCGGATAGGCTAGCGTGAAGATGCTGCTCGTGCCCTCGGCCATCGCAAAATTCCAATTCGATGCGGCAGCTGTGGCGAGAGCAGTGAGGGCGGCGGTTTTCAAGAAATTGCGGCGGTTCATGTCAGGCTCCCAATCGAGTTCTGGAGGTGCGGACGCTTAGGCGTCTTCTTTGTAGTGGGGTACGGCAGGCGCATCCGCAGACACGCCCATCGGCACGAAGTCGAAATCGTAACCAAAGGCACGCGGGCCGACGGAGGCGAGCGCGATCTCGCTTCGCAGCAGCACCGGTGCAGGCATGGACAACACGTCGATGCGCAGGCCGTAGCGCAGCTCCTCCGTGCCGATCGCCCGACCGGTTTCCGAATCCACGATGCAGATCAGGTCCGGCACCATGGTGATGATCTCTTCGCCTTCGCGCGCGACCAGATATTCGTTCTGAATGTCGACCGTCAGTGTGCGCCCCGCGTCCGCATCCAGGCCCGCAACGGTGAGCTTGCCGCGGGTGAAGCCCGCCATGACACGGCGGCTGATATCGGACACCTTGCCACGCATCAACCGCACACCACCGGATTGCTTCAAGATGGCCTCGACTGGATCCTCCTTGGCCGCGCGCGCGTTCATGACAGCGTCCCCAAGGCTCCAGGCCTGGCTGGTGGTGTGGGGCACGCCGAAACGGCGGACGAATTCACCGGACATCGGCGCCGTCGTCATCAGCGCCGTACATCCCATGGCAATTGTGCTGGCGCGCAATAGCTTCTCCAGCATCTTCGGTGTTGTCGCGTCGGTGACGACGAGCACGTTGCCGTCGGCGTCGGCAAGCGCCGCTGGCTGTACCGCCTGGCCGTGGATAAAGAAGGTCGTCATCTGTACTTCCGGGAAGGCCCGGCCCATGCCGTCTGCATCGACGACGGGCAGGTCGACCATCGCTGCCGTCAGCATCGGCGCAATGCCATTGCCGCCACCAACTTCGTCACCGAGCAGCGCATCGACCTTGCGGCCCATATGCCGTTCGAGCGCGTTCAAAAGCCGGACGCCCTCACTGCCTTCCGGGATCTTCTCAATACCCACGGTCGGGGCACCGATGCCGCCGATACCGAGAATCTGGGCATCCGGTGCCATGTCGGCCGGCCGCACCATGCGGATGCGCTTGCCTTCGCGTAAGAGCGCCTTGGCACGCAGCAGACCGTGATAGGTGCTGCCGCCACCGCCGGTTCCCAGAATGCCGCAGCCGATGGCGATGCGATCGATATCCGCTTCGCTGAGCGTCCAGTATTTCATGCCCGCAACTCCCCAATCACTTTCGCGGCGACGCGAACGGCATTGCCCGGCAGGTAAGCCAGCGGCGTTTCTTCGATTTCGGCAAGGGTGGTCGTCGCGGCATCTGCGCCGGCCTCGACGGCGCGCGCCCGAGCCTCCGCGACGATGGATTCCAGTGCGATTTCCCGCGTGGTGCCTTCAAGCGAAACCACGCTGTCCACCTCGCCGGAGACCTGCGCGATTGCCGCGCCGATTGCGTTGGCCGAGCCGAAATGATCCGGTTTCAGCGAAACCGAGGTTCCCTCCAAGAGCCCCTCGACCAGCACGGAACCGCCGCCAACGAGAATGGCGGGGATCGGATCGGCGCTTGGTTTCATGCGGTCCAGCACCATTTCAATGCTGGCCTTCATCTGCGCCAGCATCTGCTGCGCAAATTCTGGCGTGATGTGGCTGAGGCGGTCCCGGTCGCCGAGGTCGACGAGGTCGGCAGCCACGGCGATGTCGGTCGCCGTCAGCGTGTCGCCGCCGAAGCAGAGAGCCTTTTCCGGCAGGCGGAAGCCAACCGAATCCGGACCGATCGTCGCAGACGTCCCCGGGCGCACGATGCTGCCGCCACCAAGCCCGAAGGAATAGACATCCGGCACGCGGAAGTTGGTCGGCACGCCGCCGATCATCGCGCCTTCGCTGCGGGTGCGCGGGAAACCAGCGACCAGCATGCCAATATCCGTGGTGGTGCCGCCGATATCGATCACGGCCGCGTCGGAGAGCCCGGTGAGGAAGGCCGCGCCGCGCATGGAGTTGGTCGGTCCCGAGGCGATCGTGAAGACGGGATAACGTTCGGCGAATTCGGCGGCCATTAGCGTGCCGTCGTTCTGCGTGAGGAAGAGCGGGCAGGTGAGGCCGAGGGCGGCGAAGGCCGAGCGGAAGGCGCCGACCGTCTCGCGTCCGAGCGTGTGGAGGCTCGCATTGAGGATCGTTGCGTTTTCGCGGGGCAGGAGGCCGGTGCGGCCGACGCGGTGCGACAGGCTGATTGCCGCGCCGGGAATTTCCTCGGCGACGATTTCTGCCGCGTCGTTTTCCATTTTCGGGTCGACCAGGGCGAAGACCGAGCAGATCGCGACGGCAGAGATGCCACGCGCACGCCAGTCGCGGCATGCCGCGCGGATGGCCACATCGTCGAGCGGTGCAATCTCCGAACCATCGTAATTGACGCCGCCGCCAACCAGGGCGGCACCACCGTCGACGACGGGGCGGAGCGTGTCCGGCCAATCGATCATCGGTGGCAGCGAGCGCGTTGCAGCGCCGCAAAGTCGGAGAACGCCAACCTTTTCAAGATGCCGACCCTCGACGATCGCATTGAGAAAATGCGTGGTGCCGATCATCACCGCATTGACCGCGCTGGCAGAAACGTCTGCTTCGGCCAGGACGGTGCGGATCGCCGCGCTGACGCCCGATGTCACGTCTGCGGTGGTCGAGGATTTTACCGTGGCCAGGACCTCGGCACCGCGCAGCAGCGCCGCGTCCGTATTGGTTCCGCCGACATCCACTCCGATACGAAGCATGGTCTATACCTTTTTCTTGCTGCCGAGGTCGGTACCGCGGCTGATCGCGGTCGTCCTCGTGCCGAATACCTTGTAGAGACGCAGCACGACCGAGCTCGTGACGCGCTTGATGCCAGGCAGTTTGCCCAGCTCCTGATCGATGAATTCGAGCAATGCCGCATGGTCGGCGACGAAGAGCGAAGCACTCAGGTTTGCCGTGCCGCTCGTGGCGGCGAGGTAGCCAATCTCGTCATACTCGGCGAGCAGGATGGCGACGTCTTCCTGCTTGCCGGGCTCGACCTCGATCAGAAGCTCGACCTGGACATCGCGTCCAAGCGCGACTGGGTCAGGAATGGCGCCGATGACGATCATCTTGGCCTGGAGTAGTCCGGCAATGCGGTTGCGGATCGTGCGCTCCGAGACGCTGCCGATCCGGCCGGCGATCTCGGCCGCCGAAAGGCGCCCGTCTTCGGAGAGATAACGGATAATCTCGCGGTCCAGATCATCGACGAGGTAGCGTTGGGTCATCACCGTTTCCATTTCGGCCTTGATGACCGCAGTAAATTTCCGAAACGGAATTGTGTCAAGATTATTTCAGTCGCACATGGCAAGTATTATCAAAAATTACCCGTTTTAGGCATGTATTCATTCAGAAGTTGCCGAATCGGAAATTGCGATGCGGTGAGGAGGTGACCTATGCGGCTATGCGGGGAGGCAGCATGCTTGGCTTCCGTTCGGCATGGCCTCGCGCCCGAAGTCTCTCGTCTAGCGCCTGAAGACCGTACGCGCTGACGAACAGCCGAGAGGGGGTCGTGTTGATCTACAGCCGAATGCCAATCTGATGATCGGGCTGAGCATCCCGATCAAGACGGAGGACTACGCAACGCGCTTCCAGTTGGCGATGGCGCCAGGTTGGCGCTGTGGAACAGGAACTGGCTCAGTTGCAATCAAGTAGACCGCGCTGCTGCAGGCAAAGGTCGCAAGGGCGACCGCCTACAGCGATATGCTCGTCGCCGCAGCGGGCCTGACATTCGCGATGGGAAGACCGACGAACCGCAATGCCGTCAGTCGCGTCTGGGAAAGTAGCTGAGTGTGCGTTGCTGTTTGCGAGCCGTTAGCCGCCCTGCCGCAGGGTCAGTGGTATTTTTCCTGCTCGCGAACGAGGATCGCCGGAGCGTTCAGCCCGGCAATGGGTTGATTGACATCCGCCGGAATGTCCCCCGTCAGTTGGAGAGCGAGATAGCGCGCGCAGCAGACCCTCAGAAACGAAGTGAAGTTCCCAAGATCGTGGCCGGCATCGATGGACTCATGATGCAGCTTGGTTATCAACTGCGTGACGTTCATACGATCGCGATGTGAGATCTCCTCGAGCTTCGACCAGAAGAAATTCTCCAGTCGAACGCTTGTCACCATGCCATCGATGCGAAGCGAACGGGTCGTGCTTTCCCAGAGCCTTGCGTCCGCCTTTATGAACAACTCGCACATCCCGATCCTCCCTTGTCCGCTTCCTCAGGCGGCGTCCGTTTGTAGCAGGGCGGAGGCGTCGAGCACAGCCATGAACTGCCGCAGCCACGACGGGTGCGCCGGCCACGCAGGAGCGGTGACGAGGTTGCCGTCCGAGACCGCATCATCGATTGCGATATCGGCATAGATGCCGCCGGCGAGTTCGACTTCCGGGCGGCAGGCGGGATAGGCCGAGCATGTGCGCCCCTTCAGCACACCGGCCGCCGCTAGAAGTTGGGCACCGTGGCAGATGGCCGCCACCGGCTTCCCGGCTTCGAAGAAATGTTGCACGGTCTTGATGACGTCGGGGTTGAGGCGCAGATACTCGGGCGCGCGGCCGCCCGGGATGACGAGCGCGTCGTAGTCCTCGGCGCGAATACTGGAGAAGGTAGCATTGAGGGCGAAGTTGTGGCCGCGTTTCTCGGAATAGGTCTGGTCGCCTTCGAAATCATGGATCGCGGTCGCGACCGTCTCTCCGGCCTTCTTGCCGGGGCAGGCGGCATGGACGCTGTACCCGCAGGCAAGCAGCGTCTGAAACGGGACCATCGTTTCATAGTCCTCGGTGAAGTCACCGGTGATCATCAGAATTTTCGAAGCTGTCATCTGTCCCTCCCAAAACCAATGGAAAGAGCTTAGCAGCGCAGGCGAGCCAGCAGGTACTAACGGAATACTACAACGAAAATTCCAGGCGGGTCCGATTGATGCGAGATGGCGGAGCGGCCGCCATTCCGATCCCGATAAGGTTCCTGTCAGTCAATTTCGTGTGTGGCCCCGATACGGCCCGGACAATTACTCGCTGAAGGAAAAAAACAGCAGGGGTGCAATGATGGCGTCTCCCTCGTCTCATTTTGCAATCACTCATTGCGAGACGGGCAGTCACATATCTGTCATAAACGCGAACAAGATTCTGCTTCAAATCCATCGAAACCGAGAGAGAGATGTCCGAGCAATTCTCGCTGGTATGCGAAATGCTGCCACAAAACTCTGCTCGTTCAATGACATGTGTCCAGCAGGCTGGCGCGATTTGTTTTCGAACCTCCGCAGATAATCTTCCTGAAGTGTTGCTCGTCACGAGCCGCCGCAACGGCGGTTGGGGAATACCAAAGGGGCGTATAGAGGCAGGGGAGACAGCGCGCGGGGCCGCCGCGCGCGAAGCGATGGAAGAGGCCGGCGTTAGAGGCCGGGTATCGAGCGATGCCATTGGCTCGTTCGTTTATACCAAGGATAGCATTGACCTCAGCTATCACCTCAACGTGCATTTGCTCGAAGTAGAGGAAATTCTGGCGGACTTCCCCGAGAGGCAAAGCCGGAGACTACAATGGACTCCGATTGAAGCCGCCGTTCAGGAAGTCTCGCAGCCAAAGCTCCGTGAACTGCTGTTGCTTCTGGCTGCAGAAAATGGGCTGTGTGTCGGGTTTGAACTCGAGGCCCGGTAGCGCTGCCAGCATCATGCAGAGAAATCAGTTTGCGGTTTTCGCTCGTTGCAGAAGAACCTGCATCTCCTGAAATCGTCTCTTGCGCTCGGGATCGTCCTCATCGGCGGCGTAGCAGATGCGTGAAACGCAGAAGCGCAGGATTTTTGTCGGCGCGTTCGCATTGTCGAACTCGCAGTCGAAGGTGTCCGTCATATCTGCCTTCTTCGTGTCGGCTCTTTCGGAATACTTGAAGCGTGCTCCTGGCGGTGCAATCTCGGGAAAGGACTGGACCACCCCGACGTTGAGCGTGTCGACCAGGAAGAAATTCTTGGCGACCGCCATGCAGGTCGTCTCGAGGCTGGAGCTTTGCGCATATGCGGGGCCCGCCGCGATACACAGGACTGGGAGAAGCCATTTCATCGCATACTCCATCCGCGGAAAAACCTTGCCATCCGATCGGCTGCTTCGACAACACGCGAAGGTGGAAATTGTTCCGTCGCGTGGGTGACTAGGATGTTGTCGCGGTCGTGAAGCGAGATCCTGCGGGCTCAATTGATCGCAAAGCGCGCGTCTTCAGATGCCGTATCGGCTATGAGCGCTTGGCCAATTGGTGTTCGCGCCAGATCGTGAAAAGGCCCGCGCCGACCACGATCAGGGCGCCGATGATCATGTTGTGGGTGATCGTTTCGCCAAACAACAGGACGGCAAACATCACGTTGAGGACCAGCTGAAAATAGGTAACCGGCTGAACTTCCGCGGCAGGCAGCAGCCCATAGGCCCGGATAAGGAAGTAGTGGCTGAGCGTGCCGCATACGCAAAGGGCTGCCAACGCGAACCAATCGGTGGGGACGACTTCGGTCCAGTAGAACGGGCCGATCAGCGAAATCGCCAGTGCCCCGACCACACCCGCATAAAAGAGGCTCGTCACCGCGGAATCCTCGCGGCTGACTGCGCGCGTTGCGATGCTATAGAGCGCGAACAGCACGGAGGCGACAAGCGGCAGAAGCAGCGATATGTCGAAGTGAACGTCCACCGGATTGATGATCACCAGCACGCCGACAAGACCAATCAGTACTGCAGCCCCGCGCCGCCATCCGACTACCTCTCCGAGAAGCGGTATCGACAGGATGGTGATGATCAGTGGAGTTGCCTGGAAGATCGACTGGCTCATGGCGAGCCCGGCGTGAACATAGGAAAAGACGATGACGACGATCTCTGCGACCAGCAGAAGGCCGCGAACAACCTGCAGCCAAGGATGGCGCGTTTGAATGGATCGGCGAATACCTCCGGGAGACGACGCGGCAAAGGCAAATACGAAGAGGGCGAACGCCCAGAACCGTATCATCGTTATGAAGAGCGCCGGATAGCGATCACCCAGATATTTGGTTATCGCATCCTGGCCAGCGAAGATGCAGATGGCGAGGAAGGCAAACAAATAGCCGCGGGTCTTGGCGCTCATCACACTAAAAACTCAGAATCGTTGGCCTTTTGATTAGCATAGACTTTTCGTGAGCGCGCGAACCAAACGACGGGATAGTTCCCGTCGCCTTTACTTGGGAATGGCGACGTAATCGCTCCATTGGCTCCGAAATCGGATCGCGCCCGCATTGCTTCTCGAAAGAACTGCGACTGGAATCGTGCTCACGGCCGCATCAGATCAGACCGAGATGGGTGGCCAGTTCCCGTGCTGCTGCGCCGCCCGCCCTGTTCGCCCCAATTGTGGAAGCCGAGGGGCCGTAGCCAACCAGATGGATGCGTGGGTCCTTTTCGACCCGCGTCGCCAGGCGTCCGCCCATGACGATGCCGCCATCGTCCTCGCGCAGCTGCAGCGGAGCGAGATGGTCGAGTGAGCTGCGAAAGCCCGTCGCCCAGAGAATGACGTCAGCCGTCTGTTCCGTTCCATCCGGCCAGCGCACGCCGTGCGGAAGGATTTCACTGAAAATCGGCAGCCGTTTCAGTGCCCCGCGTTTTGCGACGGCCCGCAGGGCCGGGGTCCAGGGAATGCCCGTGACCGACACCACCGAGCCCGGCACAAGCCCATTGCGTACCCTTTCTTCTACGGCGGCGACCGCGGCGCGGCCGTCTTCCGGCGTGAATGGCCGTTCACGAAACTGCGGCTCGCTACGCGTGACCCACGTTGTCGTCGTTACTTGCGAGATTTCGTCGAGGTGCTGGAGTGCCGAAATACCGCCGCCGACGACAATCACATGTTTGCCCGCAAAGGCGCCCGCCGTTTGATAGTCGCGGGAGTGAAGCTGCTGACCTTCGAACCGGTCGGCACCGGGATAGGCGGGAATGGAGGGGGTCTCCCATGTTCCCGTGGCGTTGATGAGCCCCTCGGCCGAAAAAGTTTCCCGGTCGGTCTCCACCCGAAGCCGCCCGAAACGTTCGCAGACCACCTTGACCGCGACCGGCCGATAGATCGGCAGCCGAAATTTCTCTTCGTAGGCGGCGTAGTAGCTGGGAACCGCGGTCGACGCCCGTGCTTCCGTTTCGCCAACGGGAACAACTTCCGCAAACTCCATGCCCGGCAAGTCGTGGAGACGGTTGACGGTGCTCAGTGTCAATGACGGCCAGCGATGCTGCCAGGCGCCACCCGGTTTATCGTTCTTGTCGAGTACGATGAAATTCCGGCCCGGCTGGAGGCCAAGCTTCATCAGGTGATAGGCCGATGACAGCCCGGCTTGGCCAGCGCCGATCACCACAATGTTGACCTTGATCGCGGCGTGAAGCGCCGCATTCGTTGAGGCTGTGGATGGCATGGTGTCAGTCACTCTGGGACCTCGAAACGCGTAGCTCGGCCGCCGAGCAAAGCGAAACCCAGCTCTTCTACGCATCCTTGTGACCATAAGAAGCCCGCAATGCGCTCGCGGCATCGTTTGGAGAAATCCCCCGCTCGGCAAGCCCATTGGAGAGCTGCGCCGGCGGCGGAGCGGAGATTGGGCACCTGGAAGATTCGGCTCGTGCGGCGCCATAACCTTCGCGGCACTCGGGATCGCGCAGTGCCCGTCGAAGACTCGAGTCTCTTGCCACATCGATCCATATGTGAGTAAGCTATTCATATAAGAAGAAATTGATCACTGCCGCTGAGCGCCACTGGCGTTCGATGGCGAAAATCAAAGTCGGACTTCGCTTTCGCTACGCAAGGGTCTGCTCATGCATGAATTCACGCCCACCGTCGGTGTTTCCTCGACGCGTCCCACGGATATGCCGCAAGACCATGCCGCCCTGCCGGTCTGGAATGCGGAAAACTGGTTCTATGAAGATTGGCCCGTCGGCCAGCGCATCCGGTCTTTGCGCCGGACGATCGCCGAGGGGGACAGTCATCTGTTCAACACGCTGGTCGTCGACATCCACCCCTATGTGCAGGATCAGATGTTTGCCGAGCGGGACGGCATGTTCGGCAAGCGTCTCGTCGCTGGCGCTTTGGTCTTTTCGGCGGGCCTCGGGCTCGTGGCCACCAATTGCGTCAACGCCTTTTCCTACGGTTACGACAAGCTGCGTTTCATCAAGCCGGTCTTCATTGGCGACACGATCTACACGATCCGGACCAACATGGACAAAACCCCCCGTTACAAGGAGCTCGGGCTTATCCGCGCCAGCTACCAGGTGTTCAAGGGCGAGGGGGAACTGGTGCTCTACTGCGAGCATCTGCAGACCGTGAAATACAAGAATCCCGCCGATTTCGTCGGCAAGACCGAGAAATAAGATACCGATGACCGAAACAAACGAACTGCCGCTCTCAGGCCTTGTCGTCGTCGACATGAGCCAGTTTCTCTCAGGTCCCTATTGTTCGCTGCGCCTCATGGATCTCGGCGCGCGCGTCATCAAGATCGAACGCCCCGACGGCGGCGACCTGTCGCGCCGGCTCTATCTGAGCGACACCGAGATCGGCGGCGACTCGACGATCTTCCATGCCATCAACCGCGCCAAGGAGAGCCTTGCGATCGACCTCAAGAACGAGGCCGACGTTACGGCCTTGAAGACGCTGCTCGCCAACGCCGATGTGCTGATCCAGAATTTCCGCCCCGGCGTCATCCAGCGCCTCGGGTTGGATTATGAGGCAGTCAAGGCGATCAACCCGAAGATCGTTTATGCCTCGATCAGCGGGTACGGCGAGGAGGGTCCCTGGGTGAAGCGGCCGGGGCAGGATCTGCTGGCGCAATCGCGCTCCGGCGTCATGTGGCTGAACGGCGACGAAGGGCAGGGCCCCGTTCCCTTCGGCCTGGCGATCGGCGACATGCTCGCCGGCGCCGCGGCAGCGCAAGGCATTCTTGCAGCGCTCGTCCGTCGCGGCATCAGCGGCAAGGGCAGCCTGATCGAAACCAGCCTGCTCGAGGCACTCGTCGACTTCCAGTTCGAAGTTCTGACGACTCATCTCAATGACGGCCGCCGGCTGCCGGCACGTTCCGGCTTCCGCAGCGCCCATGCCTATCTGTCGGCGCCCTATGGCGTCTATCCCGCCAAGGACGGCTATCTCGCCATCGCCATGACGCCGATCCCGAAGCTCGCCGATCTCCTGGAAATGCCCGAACTCGACGCCTATCGCGACGACCCGGCCTCCTGGTTCTCCGAACGGGACAAGATCAAGGCGCTGATCGCCAGGCGGATCGCCGAAAACACCATCGACCATTGGCTTGGCCTGCTTGAACCCGCGGACATCTGGTGCGCGCGCGTGCTCAACTGGAACGAACTGCTCGAAAGCGAAGGCTTCCGGGTGCTCGACATGCTGCAGACGGTCGTGCGCGACGACGATGTCTCGATCCTCACCACTCGTTCGCCGCTCAGGGTCAACGGCAAGCGCGCCCAGGTGGATCGCGCCGCGCCACGCATCGGCGAGCATAGCGAAGCGATCCGAGAGGAGTTCGGCCTGTGAGCATCACGTTGAAGGGCATGACCTGGAGCCACCCGCGCGGCTACGATCCGATGATCGCCTGTTCGCGGCTGTGGCGGGAACGCACCGGCGTCACGGTCGAATGGGACAAGCGATCGCTGCAGGATTTCGAGACCTATCCGGTCGAGGAACTGGCGCGAGCTTATGACCTCATTGTCATCGATCATCCGCATGTCGGCCAGATCACCAAGGAGAAGTGTCTGGCGCCGCTCGATGTCGAAGGACGAGCGGCCGAACGGAAGGCACTGGCCGATGCTAGCGTCGGTCGCTCCTATCCGAGTTACACCTGGCAGGGCCGGCAATGGGCCTTCCCGATCGACGCGGCGACGCAGGTGCAGGCCTGGCGGCCGGACCGGACGGAGCGGGCCGACAGTTGGTCCGAGATGCTGGCGATGGCACGCCAGGGAAAGGTGGCCCTGCCGATGCGCCCGCCGCACTCCTTGATGAGCTTCTACACGCTCTCAGCCAATCTCGGGCACGCCTGCTGCAGCGACGGTATCGGGCAGCTCATCGCTCCTGATGCGGGCACCGACGCCTTCGAGCGCCTGCGTGAATTGACGGATCTGATCGATCCCGCCTGTTTCTCGATGGATCCGATCGCCGTGCTGGAGGCAATGAGCCATCCGGGCTCCGGGTTTGCCTGCGTGCCGTTGATCTACGGCTATGTCAGCTATTCGATGCCGGGTTTTCGGCCGTCGCTTGTGAAGTTCGGCGACATACCGGTTGCCGGAAAAATTGGCCCCGCCGGCTCCGCCTTGGGCGGAACCGGGATCGCGGTCTCGGCGTTCTCCCGCTCGATCGATGCCGCGATCGATTTCGCCTATTTCGTCGCGAGCGGCGAGGTCCAGCGCGGCCCCTATGCCGCCGGCGGTGGGCAGCCCGGCCACACGGCCGCTTGGGACGACGACGGAGTCAATGCTGTTACCTCGGACTTTTATCGCGCCACGCGCAAGACGCTGGAAACCGCCTGGGTTCGCCCCCGGCACGATGGCTACATGGCCTTCCAGCAGGCAGCTTCCGATCGGATCAATAACGGCCTCATGCGCAAGGACGCGGCACGAAAGGTCGTCGACGACCTCAATCGGCTGTTTGCGGCGAGCTTTGCCGTGGCCTAATATTTGACTCCGGGGCACCCTGGCGTCCCGGAGCCTCTCAAGGAGCGGGTCTCGCTAGGCGAGCTTCCAGATCCGCCGCGCATTGCCGGCGAGTAGCTTGTGCTTTTCGTCGGCGCTGCAGCCTTGGAGAAGAGCGTGGGTGGCGCCGACCCAGGTCGAAAGATTGCCGCCGAGCGTGCAGACCGGCCAGTC
The DNA here is from genome assembly GCF_900103435.1 of Sinorhizobium sp. NFACC03. Classification (NCBI taxonomy): domain Bacteria; kingdom Pseudomonadati; phylum Pseudomonadota; class Alphaproteobacteria; order Hyphomicrobiales; family Rhizobiaceae; genus Sinorhizobium; species Sinorhizobium sp. NFACC03. The sequence goes on along the minus strand of NZ_FMXF01000019.1, from coordinate 101,940 downwards.
GCTTCCCCAGACCACCCGGTCCCAGCCGAAGACGCCGATCGTATGTTCGACATAGGGGCGCAGCGTCTCGACCTGCCAAGCCTCATCGGCGTAGGCGACAACGCCGGAGATTTTTGCCGTGACGTTCGGACGGCGGGCGATCTCGCTCATGTGCTCGCGCCAGGGGTGCTCGGCCCCGGCGCGAATGTCGGGCACGCCGCAATGGTCGAGGATGAATTGTACGTCGGGCGCGAGGTCGGCAAGCGCGATCGCCTTCGAGATCTGGTGCGGCAAGACGCAGAGGTCGAATGTGAAGCGGCGGCCACCGAGCTTACGGATGCTGCCGCGAAAGGTTGACTGTTCGGACAGGTCGTCCGGCATCACGTGCAGCACGCGGCGAAAACCCCTCACGAAGCCGTTTGCGTCCTGGCGCTCGAGATAGGCCGCAAAACCATCGTCTTCGGGTCGGCAGGCGGCGATGGCGCCCTTGAGCAGGCTGCCCGGCTCGCGCGCCAGCCGTTCGACTTCTGCCGTTTCCTTCTCGATCTCCGAAGGGTCGACGTCGACCTCCATGTGCAGCGCCGCTTCAATGCCGAGCCGACGGGCCTCGCGCGCGTAGGTCGCGTAGAGAAAGTCGTGGTCGAGCGCCGGCACGCCCGAGAGCCAGGGATAGGTGAGCTTCGACCTGTCGATGAGGTGAAGATGGGTGTCAATGATCAAGGCGCTTCTCCTCCGAACGGCGTCTCACATAAGAATGAGTTATTCAGATAAGAAGTACGGCCGTTGCCGGCTGGCGTCAATCGCTAGCCGGCGCCACGTCCGAACCTGCAAGCGTCGATAGCTGCTCGGCTGTCTTCAGCAAAAGGGCGATCGTTCCGGTAATGTCCGGCGCCGAGGGCGCGTTGACCAGCGCGATATAGGGCACGGTGAGTGCCGCGATGCCGCGGCCATCGGGGCCTAGGATCGGTGCCGAAAGGTTATAGACGCCGGCGGTCTGCGCGCTCGCCATCATCTCGTAGCCGCGTTCGCGGATCTGGTCGAGCCGCGCGTAGAACTCCGGTCCGCGCGGGACTTCGTCTTTGCTCTTGGCGTGTTCCGCGATCATCATTTCGCGCTCTTCGGCTGAGCGGAAGGCGAGAAGGATGTGGCCGGAGCCGGTGTCGAACAGGCTGATGTGCGATCCGACCCGGATCGAGATGCCCCAATAATCAGGTGCTTCCTGCTGGGCAATTACCACGGCCGAGCCGCGATCGAAGACGGCGAGGTGGTTGGCCTGCTTGGAGCGCTGCGCCAGGTCGCGCATCAACGGTGTTGCGTAGGAAGCGAGCCTGCGAACCGGCGCATGCAGTTGCGAAAGCCCGAACAGCTTTAGTGTCAGGGAATAGCGATCGCCGTCGATGCGGGTGACGTAGCCGCGCCGCACGAGCCGGTCGAGCATCCGGTAGAACTCGTTGGGGCTGCGGTTCAGGCGCTTGGAAATCTCCGCCTGCGTCAGGCCCCCGTCGACGCTGGCGAGCAGCTCGAGAATGTCGAGCCCCTTGTCGAGGGCGGGCGCGCGATAGCGGTCAGACTCTTCGGTGTCCATGAGATCCCTCCTTGGTGAATATTCATATCCATATACGCAGAGAAAGGCGCCGACAAAGGAAAGTTCGCCCTTGACGCTGGATAAATTTGTTGTTTGTATATGAATTAGTTTCTCACAAATGAGAACGTCGCGCCAGGATGAGGGCGTGAACCAGGGAGGAATGGAGATGAGAAGGCTGCTATCCGGCGTGTCCGCCGGAGCGATCATGCTTGCCGCGGGACTGGGGACGGCTATGGCCGCTGACCTGCCCGGCAAGTTTGAAGGCGTTACGATCGACGCCAAGCTGATCGGCGGACAGCAATACGAAAAGCTCTACGAGCGTATCGGTGAGTGGGAGAAGGCGACCGGCGCCAAGGTCAACATCCTGTCGAAGAAGAACCACTTCGAGCTCGACAAGGAGATCAAGTCGGATATCGCGACCGGTGGCGTCAGCTGGTGCGTGGGTTCCAACCATTCGTCATTCGCTCCGCAATATCCTGACATCTACACCGACCTGCTCGCGCTTCTGCCGCCGGATGAGGTCGCCAAGTTCGTGCCGGCCCTGATCGATGCCTCGACACTCGACGGCAAGCTGGTGATGCTGCCGCGTGCCCAGTTCGACGTTTCGGCGCTCTATTACCAGAAGAGCCTCTATCAGGACGAAGCTAAGAAGACCGCCTTCAAGGCAAAGTATGGCTACGACCTCGCGCCGCCGGACACCTGGGCCCAGGTTGGCGACCAGGCCGAGTTTTTCGCAGCGCCACCGAATTTCTACGGCACGCAGTTCGCCGGCAAGGAAGAGGCCATCAACGGTCGCTTCTATGAAATGCTGGTCGCCGAAGGTGGGGAATATCTCGACAAGGATGGTCGCCCGGCCTTCAATTCCGAAGCCGGCGTGCGCGCGCTCGACTGGTTCGTCAAGCTCTACAAGGACAAGGCGGTACCGCCTGGCACAACCAACTATCTCTGGGACGACCTTGGTCAGGGCTTTGCCTCGGGCTCGATCGCTCTCAACCTCGACTGGCCTGGCTGGGCGAGCTTCTTCAACGATCCGAAGTCGTCCAAGGTCGCCGGCAATGTCGGCGTGAAGGTGCAGCCGGCCGGTTCTTCCGGCAAGCGCACCGGCTGGTCGGGCCACCACGGCTTCTCGGTCACCGAGGATTGCGCCAACAAGGAGGCCGCCGCCTCGCTCGTCTGGTGGCTGACCAACGAGGACAGTCAGAAGCTGGAATCGGCTGCCGGCCCGCTGCCGACCCGCTCGGCCGTCTGGGAATACAACATCAAGGCAGCCGCAGGCGACGCCTACAAGACCGAAGTGCTGCAGGCTTTCCAGGAAGCCGCCAAGCATGCCTTCCCGGTGCCGAAGACGGCTGAATGGATCGAAATCTCCAACGCCGTCTATCCGGAACTGCAGGCCGCCATCCTCGGCGACAAGACGTCGAAGGAAGCGCTCGATGCCGCCACTGAGAAGGCGACCGGCATTCTGGAAGACGCGGGCAAGCTCTGATCACAGCCAAGGAGGCGGCGCCGGCGCTTCGGTGCCGGCGCCGCCTCAGCCATTTCATGCCATCCTCAGGACTGCCCGATGAAGCTCAAGAAATTGTCAGCACCGGCCCTGCTTCTGCTTCCGGCCTTCGTCGTGCTCGCGGCGGTGATCGTCTTGCCGCTGCTCTTTTCCTTCTATTCGAGCTTCACGCCGTTCCGTCTCACCAAGCCGGAGACGCTGTGGGTTTTTGTGGGCCTGCGCAACTACGCAACCGTTCTCGGCAACGCCGAGTTCTGGGTCGCCTTCGGTCGCACCGTACTGTTGCTGACGGTGGCGTTGAACGCCGAGATGCTGCTTGGTCTCGGCCTGGCATTGCTTGTCAACAAGGTGACCCATGGCCAGCGCCTGCTACGCACGATGATGATGTTCCCGATGATGTTCTCGCCGGTGCTGGTCGGCTTCCAGTTCAAGTTTCTGTTCAACGACAATATCGGCTTCGTCAACAATGCGCTGCAGTCGCTGGGCCTGACCGACCAGGCTATCCCGTGGCTGATCGACGGCAATCTCGCGCTGCTGTCGATCATCATCGCCGAAGTCTGGTCCTCGACCGCCGTGTTCGCCATCCTGATCCTCGCCGGCCTGCTCGCCATGCCGAAGGATCCGGTCGAGGCCGCCCATGTCGACGGCTGCACGCCCTGGCAGACCTTCCGCTATGTCACCTGGCCTTATCTCATGCCGTTTGCCTTCATCGCCATGACCATCCGTTCGCTGGACGTGGCGCGGGCCTATGACATCGTCAAGATCATGACCGATGGCGGTCCTGCTAAGCGCACCGAACTGCTTTGGACGCTCGTCGGCCGCACCGCCTATGCCGATGCCCGCATGGGGCTCGCCAACGCCATGGCCTATGTCGCGATCCTCTTGTCGATCGTCTTCACCGTCTATTTCTTCCGCAAGCTCGCCGCGGCGCGCCAGCAGATCGGAGCCGAGTGGTAATGGATATCAACGCCTCGCACCGCCTGCGCCGGCGCCTCCTGAAGATCGCGCATCTGATCGGCCTGTTCCTGGCAATGGCGGTGATCTGCCTGCCCGGCCTCTGGATCGTGCTGTCGTCGCTACGCCCGACCGTCGAAATCATGGCGAAGCCCCCAGTCTGGATTCCCGAGAGCATCTCGCTCGATGCCTATCGCGCCATGTTCTCGGGCGCGGGGCAGGGCGGCGTTCCCGTCTGGGACTATTTCCGCAATTCGCTGATCATCTCCGTGACATCGACGGTAATTGCGCTCGCAATCGGCATGGCCGGCGGTTACGCCTTTGCGCGCTATCGCTTCAAGGCGAAGTCGGCGATCTTTCTCGGCTTCATGCTGACGCGGGCCGTGCCCGGGATCGCTCTGTCGCTGCCGCTCTTCATGCTCTACGCCCGCACCGGCATCATCGACACTCATTTCTCGCTGATCCTCACCTATGTCGCGCTCAACGTGCCCTTCACCATCTGGTTGATCGACGGCTTCTTTCGCCAGGTGCCGAAGGATCTCGCAGAAGCCGCCCAGATCGACGGCTGCACACCGTGGCAGGCCTTCTGGCAGGTGGAGTTTCCGCTCGCCGGCCCCGGCATCGCGTCCGCCGGCATCTTCGCGTTTCTCACCTCCTGGAACGAATACGCGCTCGCCTCGCAGATCACCCGCTCGGTCAATTCCAAGACCCTGCCGGTCGGGCTTCTCGACTACACCGCCGAGTTCACTATCGACTGGCGCGGCATGTGCGCGCTCGCCGTCGTGATGATCATCCCGGCGCTGACCCTCACCTTCATCATTCAGAAGCACCTCGTTTCGGGCCTCACCTTCGGCGCGGTGAAAGGATAATCGTTCATGGCTCCTGTCACCCTCAGGAAACTGGTCAAGCGCTACGGCGCGCTCGAGGTCGTCCACGGCATCGACCTCGAGGTCAAGGATCGCGAGTTCATTGCGCTCGTCGGCCCCTCCGGATGCGGCAAGTCGACGACGCTGCGGATGATCGCCGGCCTCGAGGACGTCAGCGACGGCGCCATCGAGATCGGCGGCCGCAAGGTCAACGATCTGCCGCCGCGGGCGCGCAACATCTCCATGGTGTTCCAGTCCTATGCGCTCTATCCGCATATGACCGTTGCCGAGAACATGGGCTTTTCGCTGAAGATCGCCGGGCGCTCGGCCGATGACATCAAGGCGCGTGTCGATGAGGCTGCTGCCATCCTCGATCTCGGCCATCTCCTGGAACGCCGGCCGTCGCAGCTTTCCGGCGGCCAGCGCCAACGCGTCGCCATGGGCCGCGCGATTGTGCGCCAACCGGACGTCTTCCTGTTCGATGAACCCCTGTCGAACCTCGACGCAAAACTGCGCACACAGGTGCGCACCGAGATCAAGAAGCTGCATGCGCGCATGCAGGCGACGATGATCTACGTCACCCACGACCAGGTCGAGGCGATGACGCTGTCGGACCGCATCGTCATCATGCGCGACGGGTACATCGAGCAGGTCGGTACGCCGGAAGAGGTGTTCCAACGACCGGCCACCAAGTTCGTCGCCGGTTTCATCGGTTCTCCGCCGATGAACATGGACGAGGCGATCGTCGACAACGGCACGCTGGTGTTTGCCAGTGGCGCCCGGCTGCCGATCCCGCCGCGTTTCGCAAAATCACTGCGCCCGGGCCAGAAGGTCACCTTCGGCCTCAGGCCGGACGATATCTATCCGAGCGGCCACGGCCTGCATGCCGGCGATCCGGCGGCCGTGCACGACGTCGAACTGCCGGTGTCGATCACCGAACCGCTCGGGAACGAGACACTTGTCTTCATCCAATTCAACGGCCGCGACTGGGTTTCGCGCATGCTCAACCCGCGCCCGCTCGCCTCAGGCGAAAAGGTGCGCATGAGCTTCGACCTGTCGCGCGCCCATCTCTTCGACATCGATACCGGCAAGGCTCTGGAAGGCTGACATGGCAAGAATCGAGAAAATTGAACTGCGCATGGTCGACCTGCCGCCGAAGGTGAAGCGGACCGATGCGATCCAGAGCTTCGTCAGCCAGGAAACGCCTATCGTCACGATCGTCGATTCCGACGGGGCGACGGGCACGGGCTACAGCTACACGATCGGCACCGGCGGATCGTCGGTAATGCGGCTTCTCTCCGATCACCTCGTGCCAATCCTGCTCGGCGAGGACGCCGATTGCATCGAGGCGATCTGGCACAAGATGGAATTTGCCACCCACGCCACGACCATCGGCGCGATCACCGCGCTGGCGCTGGCCGCAGTCGACACCGCCCTTTGGGACCTGCGCGCCAAGAAGCAGAAGCTGCCGCTCTGGAAGCTCGCCGGCGGCGCCAAGGACAGTTGCCCACTCTACACCACCGAGGGCGGCTGGCTGCATATCGAGAAGGAGGCCCTCGTCGAGGATGGGCTCGCCGCCAAGGCCAAGGGCTTCTCCGGCTCGAAGGTGAAGATCGGCAAGCCGCACGGCTCGGAGGATTACGATCGGCTCGCCGCGATGCGCAAGGCACTCGGCGATTGCTTCGAGATCATGACCGACTGCAATCAGGGCTTCACCGTCGACGAGGCGATCCGCCGCGCGTCGCGGTTGAAGGAGCTCGATCTCGCCTGGATCGAGGAGCCGCTGCCGGCCGACGATCTCGACGGTCATATCCGGCTGACGCGCTCGACGCCGACGCCGATTGCGGTTGGTGAATCGATGTATTCGATCCGCCATTTCCGTGAGTATATGCAGAAGGGCGCCTGCTCGATCGTGCAGGTCGACGTCGCCCGCATCGGTGGCATCACGCCCTGGCTGAAGGTCGCTCATGCGGCGGAAGCCTTCGACATTCCGGTCTGCCCGCATTTCCTGATGGAGCTGCATGTGAGCCTCGTCTGCGCCGTGCCGAACGGCAAATATGTCGAATACATTCCGCAGCTCGATGACCTGACCACCAAGGGCATGGAGATCCGGAACGGCCGCGCCATGGCCCCTTCTGAGCCGGGCATCGGCATCGCCTGGGATTGGGACGCCGTGCGCACTCGCTCGATCAGTGAATTCACCCGCGAGTTCCGCGGCTAGAGCAATTCCAGCAAAAGTGCGGAACGGTTTTGCGTTTGGAATTGCGCAATACCAATGAGATGGAGGACAGGATGCAGCGGATGGGAATGGTGATCGGCCTCGAAGCGTCGAAAATCGCCGAATACAAGGCGTTGCATGCCGCCGTCTGGCCGGAGATCCTCGAACTGATATCCGAATGCAACGTCACCAACTATTCGATCTTCCTCAAGGAGCCGGAAAGCCTGCTGTTCGGCTACTGGGAATATGTCGGCTCGGATTTCGCGTCGGATATGGCCAAGATGGCGGCGCATCCGAAGAACCAGGAATGGTGGTCGGTCTGCATGCCGTGCCAGAAGCCGCTTGAGATGAGAAAAGAAGGCGAGTGGTGGGCGATGATGGACGAGGTTTTCCATCATGACTGAAGGCTTTGATCCCGGCACTCTCAGACAATGGTGGCCGAGGCCGAGCAATCCACGGCCGATCGTGATCTTCGGTGCCGGTAGCATCGTCGGCGACGCCCATCTGCCGGCCTACCGCAAGGCGGGCCTCCCGGTTGCCGGGATTTATGACCCGGACCGTTCCAAGGCGTCTCAGCTTGCGGAAAGCTGGGATATTCGGGCCTTCGAAAATGAGGCGGACGCGCTTTCGGTGCCGGAAGCGATCTTCGACCTCGCAACGCCGCCCGCCGCCCATGCCACCATCCTTGGCCGATTGCCGATCGGCGCGGCAGCGCTGATCCAGAAGCCCATGGGGTCGGACCTCGCCGCCGCAACCGCCATTCTCGAGATCTGCCGCGCGCGCAAGCTGAAGGCGGCCGCCAACTTCCAGCTTCGCTTCGCGCCGATGATGCTGGCGCTGCAGGATGCCATCGCCAAGGGGCATCTCGGCGAGGTGGTGGATTTCGATGCCTGGCTGGCGCTCGCCACCCCCTGGGGCCTTTGGCCGTTCCTCAAAGGTCTGCCGCGCATCGAGATTGCCATGCACTCGATCCACTATCTGGATCTGATCCGCGGCCTGCTCGGCAACCCCTTAGGCGTACACGCCAAGACCATCGGGCATTCGAACCATGATGTCGCCCAGACGCGCACGGCGGCGATCCTCGACTATGGCGATCGCGTACGCTGCGTGCTCTCGGTCAATCACGACCACGATTTCGGCCGCAAGTTCCAGGCCTGCGAGTTCCGCATCTCCGGCACCTCGGGTGCCGCCTACGTGAAGCTCGGCGTCAATCTCGACTACCCCAAGGGTGAGCCGGATGAGCTCTGGATCAGGCCTACAGGCGGCAGCGATTGGGTTGCCGTGCCGCTCGAAGGTGCCTGGTTCCCCGACGCCTTCGTCAATCGCATGGCGAACCTGCAGCGCTTCGTCAGGGGTGAGGACGATGAACTGATCGGCTCGGTGGAAGACGCGTGGCAGACGATGGCGCTCGTCGAGGCCGCCTATCAATCGAGTGCCGCGCCGGCAACGGCGATCGCGCCGCTTCCAGGACAATGACATGTCTGAACAGATCATCCATTTTGAAGACTACGAGCTCGGACACGAACGCCTGACGACGGGTCGCACGATCACCGAGACCGACTTTGTCGTTCATGCCGGTCACACCGGCGATTTCTTTCCACACCACATGGACGCGGAATTCGCCAAGACCCTGCCGGGCGGCCAGCGCATCGCCCATGGCACCATGATCTTTTCGATCGGCGTGGGTCTGACAGCCTCGCTGATCAACCCCGTTGCCTTTTCCTACGGCTATGATCGTCTGCGCTTCGTGCGTCCGGTCCATATCGGCGATACGATCCGCACCCGCGTGACCGTCTCTGCGAAGGAGGACGATCCGAAGCGACCAAAGGCGGGGCGCGTCGTGGAACGGTTAGAAGTTATCAACCAGCGTGGCGAGGTCGTTCTCGCCGCCGACCATATCCTGGTCGTCGAACGCAAAGCATGAGGGATCGAGAATGACAGCGGATCTTAAAGGCAAAGTCGTCCTGATTACGGCCGCAGCTCAAGGAATCGGCCGCGCTTCGGCTTTGGCCTTCGCAAAGGCCGGCGCCAAGGTGCATGCGACCGATATCAATACGGATGCGCTTGCAGCGCTTGCCAGCGAAGCCGGCGTCGAGACGCACCGGCTTGACGTCCTCGATACGCAGGCGGTGGACGCTCTCGTGGCAAAGATCGGCGCCGTCGATATCCTCTTCAACTGCGCCGGCTTCGTTCATGCCGGCTCGATCCTGGAGATGAAGGATTCCGACCTCGAATTCGCCCTCGACCTTAACGTCAAGGCGATGATCCGCACCATCCGTGCCGTGCTTCCGGGCATGCTTGCGCGCAAGGATGGCGCGATCATCAACATGGCTTCCGTCGCTTCCAGCATCAAGGGCGTGCCCAACCGCTTCGCCTACGGCGTTACCAAGGCAGCCGTCATTGGTCTCACCAAGGCCGTTGCCGCCGACTACGTCTCTGAGGGAATTCGCTGCAACGCCATTTGCCCCGGTACCGTTGAGAGCCCGTCGCTGCAGGACCGTATGCGGGCGCAGGGCGATTATGAGACGGCACGAGCCGCCTTTATCGCCCGCCAGCCGATGGGCCGCCTCGGCACGCCGGAGGAGATCGCCGCGCTCGCCGTTCATCTCGCGAGCGCTACCTATACGACCGGCCAAGCCTATGCCATCGATGGCGGCTGGACCATCTGACCACCGAGTTCAAGGATTTAAGATATGAAGCTTCTGCGTTACGGCGTTCCGGGTCACGAAAAACCGGGTATTCTCGATGCGAACGGCACGCTGCGCGACCTTTCCGGTCATGTGGCTGACCTCTCTGGTGCGGCTCTCGATCCCGATAAGCTGGCGGAACTGGAGTCGCTCGATCTTGCAGGTCTGCCCGCTGTCGCGGGCAACCAGCGTCTCGGCCCTTGCATTGCCGGAACCGGCAAGTTCATCTGCATCGGTCTCAACTATTCCGATCACGCGGCTGAGACCGGCGCCAAGGTTCCGTCGGAGCCGATCATCTTCATGAAGGCGACTTCGGCCATCGTCGGCCCCGATGACGATCTTCTGATCCCGCGCGGTTCGACCAAGACCGACTGGGAAGTGGAGCTCGGTGTCGTCATCGGCCGCAAGGCGAAATACGTGACCGAAGCGGAAGCCCTCGACTATGTCGCCGGCTACTGCGTCGTGCACGACGTCTCCGAGCGAGCCTTCCAGACCGAACGCCAGGGCCAGTGGACCAAGGGCAAGTCCTGCGACACCTTTGGTCCGACAGGCCCCTGGCTCGTAACCAAGGACGAAGTGCCGGATCCGCAGAACCTGCCGATGTGGCTGAAGGTCAATGGCGAGACCATGCAGAATGGCTCCTCCAAGACCATGGTCTACGGCGTCGCCCATCTCGTGTCCTACCTTTCGCAGTTCATGTCGCTGCAACCGGGCGACATCATCTCGACCGGCACACCGCCTGGCGTCGGCATGGGCATGAAGCCGCCGCGTTATCTCAAGGCGGGCGATGTCGTCGAACTCGGTATCGAGGGCCTCGGCAGCCAGAAGCAGTCCGTACGCGCGGACGATTAATTACCACCGACTGGAGTGACCATGACCCGCATCACTGATCTGCGCGTCTTCGACCTGCGCTTTCCGACCTCACAGAGCCTTGACGGCTCCGATGCGATGAATCCGGACCCGGATTATTCCGCGGCCTATGTCATCCTCGACACGGACAGGCCCGGTGTTGCGGGCCATGGTCTCACCTTCACCATCGGCCGGGGCAACGATATCTGCTGCATGGCGATCAAGGCTATGCAGCACCTGGTCGTCGGTCAGGATACGGCGGACATCCTCGCCAATCCGGGCCGCTTCTGGCGGCACCTGACGAGCGACAGCCAATTGCGCTGGATCGGCCCCGAAAAGGGGGCAATCCATCTCGCCACCGGCGCCGTGGTCAATGCCGTCTGGGACCTGCTTGCCAAGGAAGCGGGCAAACCCGTCTGGCGCCTCGTTTCCGACATGTCGCCGGAACAGATCGCCGACATCGTCGACTATCGCTACATGACGGATGTGCTCACCCGCGACGAGGCGATCGGAATTCTCAGCAAGGCCGAGCCCGGAAAGGCCGAGCGCATCGCGACGCTGGAGAGGGAAGGCTACGCCTGCTACACGACGTCGGCCGGCTGGCTCGGCTATGACGATGACAAGCTCAGGCGGCTCGCCCAGGAGGCGATCGACGAAGGCTTCAATCACATCAAGATGAAGGTCGGCCGTGATCTTGCCGACGACATCCGGCGGCTGACGATTGCGCGCGAGGTGATCGGGCCGGACCGCTATCTGATGATCGATGCCAACCAGGTCTGGGAGGTCGGCGAGGCGATCGATTGGGTGAAGCAGCTTGCCTTCGCCAAGCCCTTCTTTATCGAGGAGCCGACAAGCCCCGACGATGTCGCCGGTCACCGCAAGATCCGCGAGGCGATCGGGCCGGTGAAGGTCGCGACCGGCGAGATGTGCCAGAACCGCATCATGTTCAAGCAATTCATTGCCGAGGGCGCGATCGACATCGTCCAGATCGACTCGTGCCGCATGGGCGGGCTGAACGAGGTGCTGGCGGTGCTGCTGGTCGCAGCCAAATACGGGCTGCCGGTCTGGCCGCATGCTGGTGGCGTAGGCCTTTGCGAATATGTGCAGCACCTGTCGATGATCGACTATGTCGCCGTTTCCGGCACCAAGGATGGCCGCGTGATCGAGTATGTCGATCATCTGCACGAGCACTTCCTCGACCCCTGCGTCATCGAGAATGCCGCCTACATGCCGCCGCAGCGGCCCGGCTTCTCGATCGAAATGAAGCCCCAATCGATCGCGGACTACACATTCCGCGCCTGACAAGAGCGTTTATATAAGAATACATCATTCAAAATGGAAAAGCCGGGGCGGTCATAGATCGCCCCGGTTTTTCGTTTTCGAACCGGACTCTATCGGGAAGATGGGCGCCGCACTCTTGACGCTGAAGTTCATTCATGAATAGATCATTCATGCATTGTGCATTCCGGAGGGGAGTCCGGAAAGAGGAGGAATTGATGAAGACCTTGATCGTCGTGGCCGCTATGGCTGCCCTTTCCTATTGCGGTATCGCTAATGCGCAGGAATACAGCCTGCGGTTCTCGACGTCGCAGGTGAACCCCAACGAGCCCATCGTCAAAGCGATGAAGACCTATGCCGAACGTGTCGGCGAACGCTCCGGCGGCCGCATTGCAATTACGGTCATGACGGGCGATCAGCTCGGCGCGCAGAAGAAGGTCAATGAAATGGTCATGAGCGGCGCGAGCCTGCTCAGTGCCACGGACTATGGTCAGCTCGGCCAATTCGTGCCCGATCTCTCCATTCTGGCCGGTCCCTATGTCTACCCCGATCTGGCCGCGACCGACCGCCTCTTCGAATCCGGTCTCTACAAGGAACTATCCGGCAAGCTCGAGGCACAGGGCATCAAGATCATCATGCCGAACGGTCTTTTCGGCTACCGCCACATCATCGCCAACAAGCCGGTTCGCTCACCAGCGGACCTTGCCGGCGTCACCATCCGCGTGCCCTCGTCGCCGATTATGATGGCGACCTTCGGCAATTACGGCGCACGGCCGACGGAACTGCCGTGGGGCGACGTCTACAACGCGCTTCAGACCGGTGTCGTCGATGCCGCCGAAGGCCCCTTCGGCTCGATCGCCGGCGCGAAACTGAACGAGACCCGCAAGGTCATCTCGAAGACCGGCCACCAGATCATGTTCACGGCCTGGGTCGCATCCAGCCAGTTCTTCAACGGCCTGCCGGAAGACCTGCAGAAGATCCTTCTCGAAGAGGGCCAGACGATCGCCAAGGAGCTGACTGAGATGACGCTCGAAACGGATGATGCCTACGCCAAGCAGCTCGCGGCCTCTGGCGTCGAGATCGTCACCGACATCGACGTTCCAGCTTTCATCGAAGCCTCGCGCGCGGCTTACGAGAAGGTGCCGAACATCACGCCCGGAATGTACGATCAGGTACAGAAGGCAATGGCCGAGTAAGCGCTCCAACGGGCGTGGCCCGAACGGCCGCGCCCATTCATGCTGTCGCGCATCGGTGCGATGACCTGGGGCCGTGTGGCCATTCCGCCGTCCCCATTCCGCCCTTTAGGATATCGAGACAACCATGGAAACCTCACGACCACCCGAGGAAGCAATTCCTCTGCTCAGCCTGCGCCGCGCCGATGAAGCGATTGGTGTTGCGGCGTTGCTCGTCATCGTCATTTCGATCCTTTGGGGAGTGATCAGCCGCTATATCTTCCCGCAGCCCGCCGCGTGGACCTACGAACTGGCGATCATGGCTTTTGCCTATCTGGTTTTCTTCGGCGCAGTTGCCGGTGTCCGTCTCGGCACCCATGCCGCCATCGACGTTCTCGTCGCAGCGTTCCCGGAGGGTTGGCAGAAGGCGGTCGCCTGGTTCAACTATTTTCTGCTGGCCCTGTTCTTCAGCGCCATGACGATCCTTTTTGCTTGGCAGGCCTGGACGTCGCGGCATGTGCATACGATCGCGCTCGATCTATCGCGAAGTCTTTCCTACGGGCCGCTCGCGCTCGCTTCGGCCGGCATGTTGTTCCAGCACCTCATCGTCGAAAGGCCATGGACTGTCCGTCTGCATCGCAATGTGGAATCGCTGATATGACCTTCTTCCATCTGGCCGGCCCTTCGCTGCTGGTCGTCATCCTCTTCCTGTTGTCGACGCCCATCACCTGGGCGATGGCGATTGGCGCGCTCGCCTTCTTCGTCATCAACATGGACATGATCCCGCTTGCCAATTTCGCCCAGGAAATGGCGGAGGGCAGTCAGTCCGTTTCTCTCCTTGCGCTGCCGCTCTTCGTGCTTGCCGGCTGCATCATGAATGCGTCGGGCATCACCCGCCGCCTGCTGGCGCTCGCCGACGTTCTGGTCGGCCATATGACCGGCGCTTTGGCGCAGATGTGCACCGTGCTCGGCACCTTGCTCGGCGGCCTTACCGCATCGGCCAACGCCGATGCCGCGATGCTCGCCAAGACCCTTGGCGTCGAAATGGCTGAGAGAGGCTACAGCCGCGCCTTTGCCGCAGTCATCACCTCGTCCGCCTCCATCATCACCAGCCTCATCCCACCCTCGATCGGTCTTATCGTCTACGGCTTCCTGGCGGAGACCTCGATCGGCCGGCTGTTTGCCGCTGGCGTGGTGCCCGGCCTCGTGCTCGCGGCAGGGCTTATGGTCACCACCTACTTCATCGCGCGCAAGCGCGGCTACAAACCGCTTCGCAAGGAGCGCGCCAGCCGGGCGGAGGCGAGCCGGGCGCTGATCGACGGGCTTTGGGCGCTGTCGATCCCGGTCGTGATTTTCGCCGGTACGCGCTATGGCATCTTCACCACCACCGAGGCCGGCGCGGTTGTCGTCGTCTATGTGCTGTTCGTCGCCGTCTTCGGCTACCGTGAATTCACGCTCCGTCAGATCCCGGAAGTGCTTGCGGAGTCGGTGCGCGATTCTGCGGTCGTGATGATCATGATCTGCGCGGCGGCCGCCTTCGGTTTCTATCTCGCCTGGGAACAGGTGCCGCAAGCGATGTCCGGTTGGCTGGGCGGTGCAACCGACAATCCGCTGCTGATGCTGCTCCTCATCAACGTTCTCCTCATCGTCATCGGCACGGCGATTGAGGGTTCGGCTGCGCTCATCATCCTGACCCCGATGCTGATCCCGATCATCGACGGTGTCGGCATCGATCGCGTGCATTTCGGCGTCGTCTTCATTACCAACCTGACGATCGCCGGCATCACGCCCCCGGTCGGTGGCCTGATGTACATCTCGTCCATGGTGCTGAAGGTACCGATGATGGCTTATGCGCGCGAGGTGCTGCCCTATCTCGGGATGATGATGGTCCTTCTGGTCATGCTCAGCATGTTTCCGCAGCTCTCGCTGTGGCTTCCCAACCTCGTCTATGGAACCGCGGCGGTTCAATAGCGCGACAGACGGCCCTCCGCGTTGACGGAGGGCCTGGCGCCTGCGGGGGCCAGATGCTCTCGATCAGGCCTCGGGTTCGTGGCAAACCGCTTCGATGTTGTGTCCATCAGGACAAAGCACGAAGGCCGCGTAGTAGTTCGCATGGTAGCGCGGGCGCAGACCCGGCGCACCGTTGTCTTTGCCACCCGCTGCCAGAGCGGCGCGGTAGAAAGCGTCGACTTGCTCGCGGCTCTCGGCCGCGAAGGCCAGGTGAAGATGCGCCGGTTTCTCGTCCGTCTGGTGCAGGCACAACGAAGCCTTGCCCTTCGAACTAAGTTCGACACCGTAGGACGGTTCGCCCTCGGCTATGATAGCTACACCGAGCGGTTCGAGAGCCCTTAGGTAGAAGGCTTTGCTCGCGGCAAAGTCCCTGACGCCGAATTTGACGTGGTCAAACATGAGTTCTCCTGACGTGTGCGAGCCTGCCTGGCGGTGGGGCCCTCAGTGCTGTTTGTGCTGCAAATCGGTCCTTCCCGGCCGATTTGCATCGGGCCTAATTGGCATGTCTGAGCGATCAATGGCAAGGAACGGAGGCGAGAGACAAGGGGCGGTCGTTCGCAGTTGAACGCCAGAAGCGCTGTATCAAGCAGGCTCTGGTGCCAGACCTTTGCTCAGTCGGTTTCCGTCAGCCAACAGACCGCATCATCGGCTTTTGAGATGTACATCAACCAAGGTCTGTTGCTTTGCCAGTGCATCGATCTCATCAGGCGCCATCAGCGAAAACGCTGTCGAAAGGGCATCAGCGGTCGAAGCCTCCGGCGCAACGACCGAAACCCGGACATATTGCTGTGCCGTTGCGCCGCTCCGTGGGTCCAGGATGTGGCTGAAGCGGCCTTTAGCGTCGAATTGGAACCCTTTTGCAGAGGACGTCGCGACCGCGCGGTCGATGATATTCAGGGTCGCGTCGACGTCATTGGTCATCCTCGAAGTCGGCCAGGCCGATGCGCCAAGGTTGCCCGTCCGCCCTTGCACCGATCGCGCGGCTTTCACCCATGTCGACGAGGCTGCTGGTGACACCGGCCTCACAAAAAGAGCTGGACGACGCGATCGGTGACGTAGCCCTGGGCAATGCCATTCAGCGTCAACGCCATGCCTCGGCGGGAAAAGGCGATGCGATTGCGGTCGATGCGCACCTGCGTGAAATCGGCCAGCGCCGCCGCTTCACGTACCCTACCTTCTGGCGGTCCGGCGGGATTAGCGATGCTGCGACGATGAGGGCAAAGCGGACGGGTTTCAAATGTCCCTCCTGGAGAAAAGCAGCGTGGCAAGAGCGAGCGGTGCGGCTGTCCAGACGCAAAGTGCGGCGAGCAGGACCTCGCCTGTGAGGATTGAGTTCTTGGCGACACCGCCCATGCCGGAGAGCGCGGCAGCGCCGCCGCTACCGAGATTGAGAAGTCGATAGGCATCCGTCGGATTGGCGAGCAGCAAGAGATCGAGCAGACCGTCCGGTAGTGAGCGGCCCTGTGCTGCCACGAGCCCGCCGAGCAGTGCCATGTCGTAGATCAGCACGAAGAACAGCCAGAGGCCGATGGCAATGCCGCCCGCGGTGCTGCGCTCGCCCGCACTGGCACTGACGAAGTATCCGATCGCGACGAATACCGCGCCGAGCAAGACGGACGATCCCGTCATGGACTCATCGTGTCGCCGTCGATCGCCGAGAAGATCGCGTGATACTGCTTGTGGTCGTCGAGAACTGAGCCGTCGTTCGGGATCGGCACACGATCTTCGCCATTGGCGAAGACGTAGCCGGTGCGCGGATATTTCTGCACGCGTAGGCCGTGAACGGTGTGCTGGTTCGGCAACTGGATGATCTTGTCGCACTTCATCACATCGAGGCGGATGCGGCAGACACGCGTGTTGGCCTTGTCGTTTGCGAAGAGGTAGCGCCCGTCATAGGTGCCTTTCGTGAAAGACGGGTGCGGGTGGTGCAGGTCGCCGTTGAGATAGATGCCGCCCTTGTCCTTCAGATATTCCTTGATCTCCGGCAGCAGACCTTCGGTCAGGATCTTGCGGCTTTCGTTCGTCTGGCCCCAGCCGGTTGCGCTGTCGCGGTTAAAGACGGGAATTCGCATATCTCATGGCGCGCGAAAAGAATGCAGATGTGCTTGTCTTCGCCCAGGAGGCTGCCTCCCAACTGGTGCAGTGCATTCTGTTCTTGCGCGAGTTGCCGCCGCGGGCGTGAGCTTGCGTTGCGACGATGCTCAATCGGATCATCTTGAGAGGGGCCTTTATCAACCAAAGGCAGCGACTGCTGATTTGACGATGATGCCACCATCCGGACTTCTGCGCATTTGCCGACCGGTAGCAGCGCGGAAGACCTGTAGCAATTGCAGCGCCGGCGGTACCCGTGACCACATTGTTTTCATGCGTTCCACGCCATTTCGGCTTTTCCGCACAGCCTGGCCCGTAACAATGCGCTGTGACCAGCGGAAACCGATCTCGTGGAAATACAGGTCGGCATGCTGCGGGCTGATATGATGAAAGACGCCGGCAATTGTGCGGCGGACGCGGGAATTGAAACCCTCGACCGAATTGACATGAACGGCGTCACGAACGTACTCGCGGCTGGAATGCTTCACAGTGTCATGCCTGGCATAGTTCTCGCCAAGGGCTATGAACGCTGCCGCCTCATCGCTCATCAAGTAGGCGTCGGGGTCGATCTGCGCTTCGGCCGCGCGCGCCGCTGCACGGAGCGAAAGACCAGTCACCACCGCAGCACGCGCGTCACCGGCCGGAGTGCCGGGTGTGACGGGTCGCTGCACGATCACCATGACAGGCGTCTTCTGGGTATTCGGTAGACCTTTTCGGCCGCGTCCAGGCGGTGGATCGTCCGGATTTATTCTCGGTCGCCCACCGAGATGAAAATGGTCGATCTCCACCGTGCCATCGAGCATGTGCTCGCGCGCCGCCATGAGACGCAGCGCGTGCCCCATCCGCCAGGCCGTCGGTTGGCTCACCCCCAGAGCCTCGGCCAGGCGCACCGAGGACAAACCTTTATCCGACTGCAGCATAAGCCACATGCCCTTCAGCCAGACACGCAAAGGAAGCTTTGTGGAATGCAGCGGCGTGTGTGTCGTCACCGTAAACTGGAACCGACATTCGCCGCTGGAGCATTGATAGAGACCCGGACGCGCACGCCGCTTGCCCATATCGCGCCCGGCGATTGCGATCGAGCGCTTGTAACCACAGGCAGGGCAAACTCTTCCGGCCGGCCACACCATGCTTTCCAGCAATCGCCGGCACTGCTCCTCATCGCGAAAGGCCACGATCATATCTTCCGCCGTCCGAATGTTGGTAAGTGCTGCAAGCATCGTTTCCGACATTCTCATCTCCCTCGGATCATGCCCGAAGAATCGCATGGCAATCCCTAGACAGCAAGGTAATTGCTGTCTTTCGTTGATAAAGGCCTTGAGAGGTGATGAACGGGCTGCTTGTCTAAGCCTGGCGGTGACGGAGGGCCATCGTGACAAGCGTGGCGAAGACCATGATGACGCCGTAGGGGATCTTGCGGCTGACCCGAATCTCTTCGATCCGCATAATCACGGCGTAATGCGCGAACGCCAACGGCATTGGCAGCCTCAAGGCCAGCATGGTCAATATCCCGCCGATCAGCAGGAAAACGGCAAAGGGGAGCATGCCGTGCCAGCCGACGAAGAGGCCAATCGGCAGGAATAGTTTGGCGTCGCCGGCGCCGAACAACCGAAATGCCCAGAGCGCTACCCCGAGCGTGAAGAGCAGTAAGCCAGCTCCGATATCGCCGCCGACGCCATCGAGTGAGAAGAGCGCGGCGCCGATGTCCTGTGTTGTCGTGAGCCAGATCATGGCGCCCAGCGCGTAGACGGAGACGAGCGCGAGCACGACGCCGTTCGGTATGCGCCAGCTCTGGAAGTCGCTCCAGGCGGAGTAGAGAAAGAGCGCCGCCGCTACCAAAGGGATTATATTGACAAGTTCTGTCATGTTTCACCAGTTCTGCGCGATAGGTGGCCTCAGATGCAATTGTGTTGCTCTTCCAAAGGCTTCGCAAGAAACCGCGGATCAGAAAAGCTCAAGAAATATTACAGGATGTCATGTTTCCGCAGGTGATCTCTCTATTGACCCTTAAAATGCAGGGGTTCTGATTTTAACCATAACCCAAAGATGGCTCATATCACTTCGTATTAGAAGTTGACGATATAATAATTAAGGGATTATTAATAATGTCAGTCGGAGAGGCGGTCTCGATGACAGGCGGGGGCCGGGAAAAAAGCGGCCACGCAGAAAGTATACTGTGTTGGAGGTAATTCTCGATGAAAGCACTTTTGAATAAAGTCCGCGCTTTCGCGCGGGAAGAAGACGGCGTAGCGCTGACTGAATACCTTATTCTTCTCGGCCTTCTCGTTGGCGGTGTTGTCGCTTCTATTGTGACGATCGGCGGCGAACTTGAGACTAACTGGTCCTCCTGGGCGACTTGGTTCCAAGGCCAAGACCTCGATGCTCCTGCTCCTGCTGCTGCTCCTCCAGCTTAAAAAAAAGCGCGAGGCCTGATAAATAAGGAGGGGAGTTTGTTAACTCCTCTCCGCTATTTTAGAAAAATATTCTGGAAATAGTTTTCTCCGAATGTGCGAGTAGCGGCGATGCGTTCCTCAGCTATCATCAGTCTGGTTATTGCCCTTTTACTTAGTGTTGGAGCGGTTTTTGCAACGCGCATCTATCTCGCCGACCAGAAGGCGCGACTTACGGCTGCCAGCGGCTCAAAAACTCAGGAAAAGACGCTTGTCGTCGCCTCAAAACCAATGCGCTTCGGCGACCGGGTTCGTCCCGAAAATTTGAAAGCCATTCCCTGGCCCTCCGAAGAAAGGCCGGAGGGTTCGTTTGACGCCATCGTTGCTGTTCTCGGCGATAAGGACGAACCCCGTTATGCTATGGAGGCGATCGATCCCGGCGAGCCGGTGCTCTCCTCAAAGATTACTGGCGCCGGCGAGCGCGCCACGCTCTCGGCGGCGCTTGATGAGGGGATGAAGGCGGTTTCCATTCGTGTCAACGACGTGCTCGGCGTTGCCGGCTTCGTGCGTCCCTCGGACCGGGTCGACGTGCTCCTGACCCGCTTGATCCGCAATTCGAGGGGTGGCACCGAACAGACCTCGGTGGATGTGCTCTTGCAGGGCGTGAAGGTGTTGGCTGTCGACCAGACGGCTGACGAGCGTAAAGACGAGCCCTCCGTCGTGAAGACTGTCACCTTTGAGGTCACGACCGACGAGGCCCAGCGCCTGACACTCGGGGCCAATATCGGCACGCTCTCGCTGGCGCTTCGCAATATCGCGTCGGCCTCCGTCGAACAGACACGGCCGGTGACCGTCGCAGATCTGGGGGGTGGCCCCGTCGCCGCCGAACTCTTACAAGGTACTGATGATGGGCGATTCGAGTCGATCGAACGTATGGTTCGCAAGGTCGGCGAGGATCTCGGAGGCCGGATCAATTCCGTCGAAAGCAAGATGAATGCACCCGTGCGTGAAAAACAGGTGCAAATCGTCGAGCGAAATGTTGAGCCGGTCTTGCTGGCAGAGCCCAAGTGGGCGACGGTCGGCGTCTGGAACACAACGAAGCGGGAAGAACACAGAGTGGGATTGATCCAGTGATGTGAGGTGTAACCTGCCCTGAGGGGGCGGGCCCGGCTTCGAGGAGAGGGAGCTAAGGCAGGAATGTTGAGGGGAAGCGTCAAGCGTTCAACAAGAGGCAAGGTCCTCGCGGCGGCTGTCGCGATCGTATCGGCCAATTGTCTTTGGGGACCCAGCCTCATAGGGCCGGCAGATGCGCAGGAAAAATTCGTCAATCTCGGCGGATCCGTTCAGCAGGTGGTGCTGCCGCCGAATGATACGATGACGATCGCCACCGGCAAGCCTTTCGGAGACCTCGTAATTGGCAGCGCGGAACTCATAGACGTCGTACCGCTCTCCGACAAATCGCTCTTTATCCGCGGCAAGAAGACCGGGGCGACAAACATCTCCGTTTATAGCGACGACAAGAAGCTTCTCGGCGTGATCGATATCCGCGTCGCCAGCGATTTCGGCGAGGTAGCATCGGCGATCCGCTCTGCGTCGCCCGGTTCGCAAGTTCGTGTGATCAATTCGAATGATCGTATCCGCCTGACGGGCATGGTGCGCGACGCCACCGAGCTGCAGCGGGTGCTTGAAATCGCCCAGTCCTATTCGGACCAGCCGGTTCTCAACCAGTTGCGCGTCAACGATTCCCAGCAGGTCATGCTGGAAGTTCGCGTGATCGAGGCGTCCCGGCAAACCGGTCGCGACCTCGGCATCGGTTGGGCAGGGGCGGGCAGGAATGGCATCGGCAAAGCGACGACCAGTCAGGGCATTGGAGTTGAGGATGGCGCGCTGGTTCGAACCCTCGAAGATGCGGCGGGCGCGGCAACTGGCATGCAACCTTTCGGTCAGCTGATTGCCAAGGTGCTTGAAATCTCCGGCGGCCAGATAGACGTGGTCATCAACGCGCTCGAACAGAAGGGGCTCGTGCGTCGCCTGGCCCAGCCGAACCTGATCGCGATGAGCGGCGAAACCGCCAGCTTCCACGCCGGTGGTGAAGTGCCGATCCAGACTACGGTCGCCAATGGCGCGACCGTTGCTACGCAAACGGACTACCGGCCTTTCGGTGTGCGGCTGACCTTCACGCCGGTGGTGCTCGATGGCGGGCTGATTAGCTTGAAGGTCGAGCCGGAAGTTTCCGAAATCGATACGTCTATTAACGTCAACGGCAATCCCGGCTTCATTTCGCGCGCGGCGAAGACGACCGTGGCACTGCGCGATGGCCAGAGCTTCGCCATGGCCGGCCTGCTGCAATCGATCAACTCCAAAGATATTCAGCAACTGCCTGGCTTGGGGCAGTTGCCGGTGATCGGTGCACTCTTCCGCTCGACGAGCTTCCTGAAGCGCGAGTCCGATCTCGTCATCGTCGTGACCCCGCGCATCGTGCGGCCCGCGGCGCCCGGCGAGGCGCTCTACAGCCCGCTCGAGCAGACGCGGTCATCCAATGATGTGGAGCTCTTTGCGCTTGGGATACTGGAAGTGGACAAGGATATGCTGCGCCGCTTCCGCAACGGTGAGGGTGTCACCGGGCCTTATGGCCATCGGCTTGATCTCGACACGGGAGGCGTCGTTGCTGTTGCGAAGAAGTAAGCGTGTGCTTCTGGTTCTGGCGGCTACCAGCCTCACCTCGGGCTGCGCCGACTATTTGAACCACCGGGACTCGATCACCTTCGGGCTCGGAAACGCGATGGAAGCGAACAAGGGTATCCACACGCAGGATCCTTTCCCGCGCGTGGCGCAGAATACGCACATCGCCACTGATGGCAAGGTGGTCCATAGGGCGATCCGCAGCTACCAGGGCGGCGGCGGGGCGCCGGCCTTCGTGATCCCGCCCGCGGGGGCGGGGGGCAACGGCGCAATGCCCGGCAACTGATGGGCAAAGGCAGAATTTGATGCGGCAGCAGTGCCGGAAAGGAATGCAATAAAAACAACGCGACACGACAGTAAGCCGCCGCGATCGGAGAGGCATGCCAATGTTGAACAGGGCAATCAAACGGTTCTGGGACGATCGTCGAGGTTACGTCATCGCGTTGACGCTCATTGCGATGCCGCTGTTGCTCGGATTCTCCCTCATCGTCATCGACATCGGCCGAAGTGCCAATCTCCACACCGATCTTCAGAACGCGGTCGATGCTATGGCGCTGGCGGGAGCGCGCGAACTCGACGGTCGTGATAACGCGATCGAGCGGGCTCGGGATGCAATCGAGAAGCTCGCCAACACCGCGGCCTTTGGCGACGGTGGGGAGGGAATGTCGCTCGGGTCATATATTGCCGTATCTTACAATGCTGCGGATGACGACTTGAGCACCGTGACGGTCCGTTTCCTGAAGGGTATCCCCGGCGACGGAACGTTCGAGGGGGACGACGACGACCCGATCACCGAGGCAATGGTGACGACGGATTCGAACGAGGCTGGTTATGCCTGGGTCACGGCTAAGGATCAGGCTATGCAGACGATTTTCCCGCTGCCTGTGGGCCTCAATCGCAATACGATCATTGTCTCCGCCGATGCGGTTGCAGCCTACCGGGTCAGCGCCTGCGATGTCACGCCGATCTTCGTCTGTAATCCTTACGAGCCTGCTGGAAACACCAGTGCAACAGTGAGCGAAGAGAAGGCGGAAGAACTGCACGACAGGTTTGCGGCCGGTGATCTCTATGGCGTGCAGATCGAGCTCCACAGCACGTCTTCGTCCAATCCGGGGCCGGGCAATTTCGGCTTTCTCCGGACGCCCTTGGGCAATGGTGCAAACGTGCTGGCGGAGGCGCTTGCTACGGGCAACCCGGGCACTTGCTATACCCAGGACAACCTTGACACCGAAACAGGCGCAAAGGCGGGGCCGATCGAAGACGGTGTCAATACACGGTTTGGCTTTTACGGGTCGATAGGGAGCACCACCGATCCGAGTTACCGGCCCGCTACGAATGTTCGTGCTGCGCAAGAGATTTCTGGCAAAGGCAATGGCAATGGCGATGCCAGTAAGAGTTGTAGTGGTTATACCCCTGTCATGAGTAGCGACGGAACCCAGGTGGGGGACCCCGCCAAGGCGGTTCCACTGGGTTATGGCGCGGACATGAGAGCGATGGGCGGCGGTAAGATCAGTGACAGTAACGATTGGAATTATGTAAGCTACTGGAACGTCGCACACGCCGGAATAAGCAGGCCGTCTGTCACGGACGTTCCCTCGAGCTATCCGGGAAGCGACGCTTCGGCACCGGGCCAACCTTCCGCCTATGATGTCTATCGCTATGAGCTTAACAACCCGTTGCGGATCAGTGACGCCTCGGCCAACGGCGACACGGGTGCGCCTACGACGGGCAAAGGATGCTACGCCGGCACATACCCCGAAGACGAGGAGGGCGACCGCCGCGAGATCTTTTCCGCTATCGTCAATTGCGGCTACGAAGCCTCGGTCGGACATCTAAACGGCCATAAGGCAACACAGGCGGTGGCCTTTGCGCGCATGTTCCTGACGAAGCCGGCGATCAAGGCTGGCAGCGAGCGTTATCTTTCCCTCGAGTTGATCGACATCACCGGTAGAGGAGGGCGCGGTACGTTGGACGAGTTCCTCCGCGAGGAAGCGGAACTGGTCAGATGATCATCGCGCTGCGAAATTTCGTCTGCGGTCTGTTCCATCCCTTCCGATCGAGGGAAGACGGAGCGGTGCTGACCGAAGCCTTGGTCGCAGTGCCATTCGTTACCCTGTTTGCCGCCGGCATCCTCGAGTTCGGTAACATTTTCTGGCAGCGGATGCAGATCGATGCGGGCTTGCGCGACGCCGGACGGTATATGTCGCGCTGCCGGCCAAGGCCGGATCCGGAGCCGACATGCGAGGAGATGGCCAGGAAGATCGCGTTTTACGGAACGCAGGCTTCGGGCACCGTCCTGCGTGTTCCCGGCTGGGGCGACGACCTCGATGATATCACTATCATTCCCCTCAATACCGATGGCACGATCAGGGTGCAGACGGTGCATGTCTACCAGAGTTCGCCCGTCTTTGCCTGGCTAGGCATCGATGAGATCACCATCACGTCCTTTCACGAAGAGAGGTATATCGGATGGTAAACCGTCGATCGCCCGTCTCCTTCTGGCAGGACCAGCGCGGGGTCACGTTCGCCGAAGGTTTGATAACGCTGCCGCTCGTCCTTTTGGTGTTCGCGGCCTTTGTCGAGTTCGGCTACGCCATGTCGCAATGGAACCAGACGGTTAAGGCCCTGCAATTTGGCGCCCGACTTGCGGCTGTGTCCGATCCTCTGACGAGCGACTTCGACGACGTCTTTCCGATTGAAGCCGAAAATCCGCTGAACAATGGCGACCTTGCACCGAACGACGCGACCATTTCGTCCACTTGCGGGCCCGATCTCGTCAATTGCAGCGACGAGTTGAGTCGGGTCGTTTTGGGAAGCGATGGTCAATGCGGCGTGACGAGTGATCCGAACCCGGGAATCTGTGATCTTAATTGGCGCATCCAACCGGCGAACGTGGTGGTGACCTACCAGCGCTCAGGTCTCGGCTATTGGGGACGGCCGAACGGACCCGTTCTCACGATGCGTCTAGAGGTGCGGCACGTCACCTTCGACCTGCCGCTTCTTGGCGGCTTGCTTGGATTGGATCGGATCGAAATTCCCGCCCATCCGGTAACGCTTACGACGGAAGACCTCAAGACATGTTCAACCTGCTGAGCGCTTCAATATTGCGTGGGGGAGCGAGATGACTGTGCACATGAACTTCGCAACAAGCACCAAAATCCTCGTTCTCTCCGACGACGCGGCGGCGGCAAGCCTTATGCTCGACACCTTTGGTTCCCTGTCGCGCTACGAGGTGTGCCACATAGCTCTAAGCGCACTTGGTGAGGCGGGAAAGCTCGACCCGACACAGTTCAATCTGATCGTGCTCGACGTCGACTGCGGCGACATGCTCTGCCGTCCGGAGATTTTTGCCTTTCGTGCCAGCCATCGCAATATTCCGATGGTGATCGTTTCCGAGGTTCTGTCCGATGAACTGATGCGGCCGCTCTTTCGGCTGAACGGTGACGACTGGTTGAAGAAGCCGCTCGAGCGCCGCGCACTGATCGAGATGATCTCGACCCATGCGCCAGGCGTCGGCGGCAACGAGTGCCGGGTTCATGCCATCGTTGCTGCCGTAGGCGGTGCCGGGGCGAGCGTCATTTCTTCGTCGCTTGCCCATCTATTGGCGCAGCCGACAAAAGGCGTCACGCCGCGTGTTGGTCTGTTCGATCTGGATTTCTCGTCCGGATCGCTCGGCTACTACCTCAACCTTCTCAACGACTACGATCTGAAGACCGTCATCGCCAATCCGGCGCGTGTCGATCTCGAATTCATCGATCTGGTGCGCAAGCGTCACCCGGGTGGGTTCACGCTGTTATCGTTCAAGCAGCCGTCCGTGTTGCTCGAACCCAAAGGTGCCGAACTGGTGTTGCGCATGCTGGATGTCGCCGCCTTCGAGAGCGATCACCTGGTGATCGACACGCCCTATTACGAAACGCCCTGGAAGAGCGATGTGCTGGGGTCGGTCAACAGCGTTTCCATCGTCACGGAGATGACGATTCCGGCGCTCCATCAAGCCAAAGACCTCTACGTCGATCTCGTGCGGTTGCGGGGCAGCGCGGATTCGATCCAGATCGTCATCAACAAGTATCATACCAAGCTCTTCAGCCTTGGGGTGCGCCGCGAGCAGGTGGACAAGGTGTTCAAGGATACGCATGCGCACATCATCCCCTACGACTGGGACACGCTGAGCGAGGCGGTGAACCGCGGTGTCCTGCCCGACGAGGTCAATTCGCGCTCGCCCTTCTGCGGTGCCGTCGGCAAGCTCGGAGCGCTCGTCAGATGAGGGCACTTCACCACGGCAGCAGTGGATCGATGGGCCGAAGCGGCGCTGGCTTCGGGCGTTGCCGGTGGATGCGCGCCGTGCTGCTCTTGGGTGCGCTGGCGCTCACGCCGGCTGCGACTGGAGCATTGGCGGGCGGGACGGTGCCGCGCAGTCTCGGGCCGAAAACGAGCACGGTCGTAGCGATCGAGAAAAAGTACCCTGCCGGCACGATCGTCGTCGCCAGTCAGGAGCGGACGCTCGATCTCGTTCTTTCCGGCAACCGTGCGATCCGCTATCGGATCGGCGTCGGCCGCGACGGTTTCCGTTGGAGCGGCGTGGTGAAGGTGGGGCGAAAAACCGAATGGCCTGATTGGCGGCCGCCGGCCGAGATGAAGGCGCGCGCACCGGAACTGCCGGAGCTGGTGCCTCCTGGTCCGTTCAACCCGCTCGGCGCCCGCGGCATCTATCTCTACCGGGGGAGCGCCGACACGCTTTATCGCATTCACGGAACGAACGAGCAGTCCACGGTCGGGCAGTTCGCGTCCTCGGGCTGTTTCCGCATGAGCAATGCCGACATCATCGATCTCTACGGGCGGGTGAAGGTCGGAGCAACGGTGATCGTCAAATAATCGAACAGGGTAGGAAGCAATGGCAACCGGGTTCATTGGACGTTTCTACAAGCAACGGCAGCCGGATGGCGGGGATCTTAGAGAAGCCGTCGAACCCTCTCCATCAGCGGGCGAAGCTGCCGTCATGTCCGATCCGGAGGCTGCCGGCGCCGCAGCAAGCGCCAGGTTGGAGGAGACGCTCGGGCTCGACATGGTTGCGGAGCGGGTCAATCTGCACCGCTACCTGCTCGATCGCATCAACCTCGGTATTCTCGACACGATGGACGACGGGGAAATCGCCACCGAGATCAGGCCTCTGGTCAAGGACTATATCCGCCGCGGCAATTTCCCGCTCAATGGCAAGGAAATCAACGATCTGATCCGCGACATCACCGATGAGATGCTCGGGCTGGGGCCGATCGAACCGCTGCTTGCCGATGACTCGATCGCCGATATCCTGATCAACGGTTACAACAGCGTCTACGTCGAACGGCGTGGCAAGCTCGAAAGCACGACGGTGCGTTTCAAGGACGAAGATCACCTGCTGCGGGTGATCAACAAGATCGTCTCGGCTGTTGGCCGCCGAGTGGACGAATCGACGCCGCTGGTCGATGCGCGCTTGAAGGATGGATCACGTGTCAACGTCGCCATTAGGCCGATCTCGGTCGACGGACCGCTCGTCTCGATCCGCAAGTTCACCCGCAAGCCACTGACGCTGGAGCGTCTGGTCGAGAATGGCGCCATGGCGAACGCGATGCGGATCCTCTTGAGCGCCGCCGTCAAGGGCAGGGTGTCGATGGTCGTCTCCGGCGGCACCGGCTCGGGCAAGACGACCCTGCTCAACGCCCTGTCATCGCAGATCTCGGTTAAGGAGCGCCTGATCACCATCGAAGACGCGGCCGAATTGCAGCTGCAGCAACCGCATGTCGGACGGCTGGAAACAAGGCCGCCAACCCTCGACGGCCGCAATGAAGTGCGCCAGCGTGAGCTTTTGAAGAATGCGCTGCGCATGCGACCCGATCGCATCATCGTCGGCGAGGTGCGCGGCGAAGAGGCCTTCGACATGCTGCAGGCGATGAACACCGGCCACGAAGGCTCAATGACGACCATTCACGCCAACACGCCGCGCGATGCGGTCGGCCGGCTCGAGCAGATGGTCGGCATGGCGGGCATGCCCATGTCGCAGCTCAGCATCCGCTCGCAGATCGCCTCGGCGATCACCATCATCGTTCAGGTCCAGCGCCTGAGTGACGGCAGCCGCAAAGTGGTTTCAATCTCCGAGATCACCGGCATGGAGGGCGAGGTCGTGCAGATGCAGGAGATCATGCGGTTCAGGCGAACCGCTACTGACGAGAACGGCCGCATCCACGGCGAATTCCGGGCGACCGGCTTGCGTCCTCGCTTCGTCGAGGAGTTTGCGCAACTAGGGATCGCTATTCCCGCGGCGATCTTTGATCCCGGAAAGCCGCTGCAAACGGGAGCTGTTGAACCATGACTTTGCTACTGCTCTACGCTGCCGTCTTCATCGCGTCTCTCATCGCCGTCGACACCCTTTTGCGCAGCTTCTTTAGAAAGTCAGAACGCCGGCGCGCGGTCAATCATCGCCTAAGTCTGCTTGACGCGAGCGAAGATCACCTCAAGACCTACCGCGAAATGGTGAAAGAGCGCGGCGCCGACGGAATTTGGCGATCGCTGCCGTCGACACAGCTCATTCGGCAATGGTATACACAGTCTGGCGTCAAGTTCGACCCACGGCGGTTTGCGCTCTACGGCATCCTCGGTGCGGTGCTGGTCTGGTTGGCCGTCCAGTTCCTGATCCCGAGCAATCTTGTGCGGGTTCCCGTCTTCGTGGCGAACTGCCTTCTGATCCCCATCGTCTTCGTCTGGCGCACACGAACCAGCCGGATCCGCACATTTACCCTGAAGCTTCCCGAGGCGCTCGACGTCGCCAATCGCAGCCTGGCGGCAGGTCATCCGCTGCCGGCGGCGATTTCCCTCGTGGCGCGCGAAATGCCCGATCCGGTAGGCACGGAGTTTGGCCTGCTCTCAGATGAGTTGACCTATGGCACCACCTTGGATGACGCCCTCGTCAACCTCAGCCGCCGCGTCGGCGCGGAAGACCTGAGCCTCCTGGCGATCGCCTTGAGCGTCCAGGCGGGAACCGGCGGGAATCTGGTCGAAATCCTTCAAAATCTCTCGAAGACCCTGCGTGATCGCGCGATGCTGAAGGCTAAGGTCAAGGCCATTTCATCGGAAGGGCGGATCACTGCGATCTTCATGTCGGTCTATCCGTTCCTTCTCTACGCGATGATCAAGGTGCTATCGCCGACTTACTTCGATCCTGTCTGGGCAAGTGGTTACGGCACGACCATCGTCGCCGCGCTCGTTGCCATCATGGCAGTCGGTAACGTCATTCTCTACAAGATGGTCAACTTCGAATACTGAGGCCGCTATGGGCGAGTACGGAATCTACATCGTCGTCTTCTTCGCGGTTATGATATTCTCCGGCGTTATCTCGGAGCTGGTGTTTCGCCGACGCGAGGTCGGCGTTCGATTGTCGGAGACGGCCGCAAAGGCAAGTGGTGACGATCTCCAACTTGGCGACAGCACCCTTGTCGATCTGGGTGATGCGGAGAACCGCCTGATCCGCCGCTATTTCGAAATCACTCGACGCGACCAAAATGCTAATTCCACACAGAACCGACTGATCCGGGCGGGATATTTCGGAGCAAGAGCGGTTACCGTGTTCCAAGTGGTGCGTGCACTGCTTTGCGGTGTGGTCATGGTGGGGGCTGCCTGGGCCCTAAACCGCTTCGTCCCCGAGATGTCCCAGCTTGCGGTCCTTCTCGTCGCGATGATCGTGACCGGTATCGCGTTCGTGCTCATCAATATCTACATCGATCGTCGGGGCGAAGCCAAGGAACGGGAATACCGGCGGCTCTTCCCCGATTTCATGGATATGCTGATCGTTTGCCTTGACGCGGGCATGAGCATCGAGGCGGCGGCAAATCGCGTCGCGCGCGAGTTCGTCCAGAAGAAGCAGGACTTTGGCCTGCATCTATCGATTATGATGCTAGAGGTGCGTGGCGGTCGCCGCTTGCGCGACGCTCTGTCCAATCTTGCCACGAGGCTGAGGATCGACGAAGCGCGTGCTCTTGCGGTGCTCTTCCGCCAGTCCGAGGAGCTAGGAACGAGTGTCACCCAAACGCTGCGCGTCTACAGCAAGGAGATGCGCGATCTCAGGGTCGTGCGGGCGGAGGAGAAGGCGAATGCTTTGCCGATCAAGATGCTGTTGCCGCTCGGCGCCTTCCTGTTTCCCGTGAGCCTCATCATCGTGCTCGTCCCAATCATCCTTCGTGTCGTCGGCATTCTCATCGGTTTGAAGCCCGGCGGATAGGCAAGAGTGAGGTCCACATGCAATGTTCGCCCAGTCAGGATCATGCAGGCCTTGCTCCCGCATTTGACCCGCGCATGCCGGTGGTACCGCTGAGTCTTGAAGAAACCGGACTGGAATTGTCGTTCCTGCTGCGTCTGGCGGCCAAGTGCGCGACCGAGCAGGACACGGTTACGACTTCGCATCTTGCCGACCGGATGAAGCTGTCGAAAGTGCTGACCAATCTGCTCATCAAGGAACTGGTGAAGCTGTCCTATCTCGAAGCGAGAGGGCTTGCGGGAGAGGACGTCAAGTCCGACATCCGCTACGCGCTCTCGATGAAGGGCCTGGACTACGCTCAGACGGCGGCGCGGCAGTCGGAATATGTCGGCCCGGCTCCCGTGCCTCTCGATGCCTTCTGCCGCCAGATCGGCTTGCAGTCGATTCACCACGAACGCGTCACCTCCGAGCGGCTGATCCGGAGTCTCGAAGGGCTGGTGCTGTCGCCGGCGCTGGTCGAGAAACTTGGGCCTGCCGTCAATTCGGGTCGTTCCATCCTGCTCTATGGCCCCCCGGGCAATGGCAAGACGAGCATCGCCGAGCGAACCTCGGAGCTCTTCCTCCAGACGATCTGGGTGCCCTACGCTATCGAAGTCGGCGGCTATGTCATCAGTTTCTATGACGAGGCGACGCACCAGCCTGTGCGCGAGCCGGCGGTTAGGTCGCATCCGAAGGCGGACCAGCGATGGGTGGAATGCCGGCGGCCGGTCATCAAGACCGGTGGCGAACTCACCCTGGATCTGCTCGACCTGACCTACAACCCGGGATCCAATGTCTACGAAGCGCCAGTGCATCTGAAGGCATCGGGTGGCGTCTTCATCATCGATGATTTCGGCCGCCAGCAGGACCGGCCGCAGGCGCTGATCAACCGCTGGATCGTGCCGCTCGAGCGTGGCTATGATTTCCTGACATTGCATACCGGCAAGAAGTTCAAGGTGCCCTTCGATGAGCTCGTCGTCTTTTCGACCAACATTGCGCCGCGTGAACTCTCCGATGAAGCCGGCCTGCGGCGCCTCAAATATAAGATATTTGTGAATAACCCCTCGCGAGATGAATATATCCGCATCTTCGAGTCCTACGCGCGCGATGTCGCGATAAACTTGTTGAGCGATGATTTGCGCCTGTTCTACGATCGAAAATACAAGAGAGATACACTGGCGTCCTGTTACCATCCCAAATACCTCCTGGATTTCATCTCCTCCTATTGCGAATTCAACGACCTGCCGAAGGTCGCGTCGCTGGAGATGCTGGATCGGGCTTGGGGAGGGGTGTTTACGTTGGATTGAGGCGGAAAGCTGAGCCGGTCTCGGCCTGGGCGTCGCAGTCTTGTTAAGGTATGTCTGAAACGCTTGCGCAGGCTGGCCATCGGCGCGGTCGAGCGGAATGACGTTTCGGGGATAGGTAAAGTCAGGGCCACGGCCCAGTTTGGTGACGGAGGAATTCGATGACACATATTTCGAATGTCGATGTCGAAATCGAGCCCGACGTCGAATTGCGGCGCAGAGAGCACGGCGCGAAGGAGCCAAGCCGTTCGAGAAGCATGCCGATCATTGCACTGGGACTCATGCTGCTGCCGCTCAACGCCGGCATCCTGCTTTACACGGCAAAGAATGCCGCAGACGTGCGCGAAAGCCGCGAAACCCTTTCTGCACTCAAACGCTCGATCGACGGCTTGAAGCAGCAGATCAGCAAACAGGCCGTGAACATCGCCAGCGGGGCCAAGGCCGATGATATGGCGGCTGTTCGTAAATCCGTTGAAGAGTTGCAGAAGGATGTCGCTGACCTCGATGGCCGCATGGGTACGAGCATGTTCGCATCCAGTGGCAGCATGATCATCAGCGCGCCGGGGAAAGAAGTGACCCAGCGCCTGGCGCCATCATCCTATTCGGTGTCCGCTCCTGAATCCGCTGTTGACGATGTCCTCGCCGCAGCTGATCCTCAGGGCGGTTCCATCGCCAACCTGCCGCGCTATGAGCGCACTGTCTCGGCGGACGGCAAGCTCGTTCTAAGAAAGGTGCGCTAGATTGAACCCCCTTGATGCGGGTTCTCACCTGTAACTCCTTCGAGCCGTCGGAGAAGCAATATTTGTCTCAAGCCCAGCATTTCTCACTCGCGGAAGTATTGCCGGCGCGTTCGTCCTCAGTAGAAATGTAGAGGCAAGCTTGACGCCGACGGAAGTGCGCGAGCGGTGACAGCCAGCTACCGCTGCGCGTATTTGACGCTGTTCTTCATCAACTCGAGGTTCCTCGCCGTGGTCTCGTTCGAGGGATCGATCTCATATGCTTTCAGGAAGTAGGTGCGGGCTCCGGGCAGATCACCGCGCAGCAGGTGGGAATAGCCGACGTTGTTGTAGTAGACGGCTGTACCGCCGATCATCTTGGAAAGCTGCGCATAGGCACGATCCGAAGTGTCAAAGCGACCGATCATGTCGGACGAGGCCGCAAAGCCCAGCCATGCTGCAGGATCTCGCGGAAAGACCTCAACCGCCCGCTTGTAGATCGCGTAGGACTTTCCGTAGTTCTTCTCCTGGAACTGGAGCTTGCCCGTGGTCACCAGCTCATCGTCCTTGTAGAAGGCGACCGCCGAATCATCGTTGAGCGTTTTCGCGCTATCGCCGAAGGCGGCGACATCGTCGAGTGCATCCGATTGGCAGCCGCCCAGCAACAGCACCCCCGCGAGCAGCATAACGCGGCCTATTTTGCTCCGAGACATTTCCATTACATTCCCCCGATTGCGGGCATCCTAGCCTCGCCTAGAAATGAGCTCACCGAAAATCTTCCAGAAAAATAACTAATAAAGATAGAATTGAAACTGGGAGTCGCAATAAAGAGACACATGCCGGCCGGTCCGGCCGCATCTGACTCCGTAATTCCGCCTTTCAGTCCTGCAAATCAAAGGGTTGGAGCCGGCAGACTTCGATGAGGGCGGCCCCGTTAAACCGCGAGATATTCCGAATCCAGGCGGCAATCTCGTAAGCCTCAATTAAGCATCATCTTATATTTTCTGTTCGACACATCCACATCGGGTGGGCGGGCGTGAAGGGATAGAGCCATGCGAGCGTTAGCGCTGACAATCATTCGACTTGGGCCCTGCGGAGCCTACTTGCTCGCAACCATCTCGCTTCTGAGTGTCGCGCTGCTTGGCAACACTCCGTCCAGCCCGTTCGCCTGGGCCTTGTACACGACCATGTTGCCGACGACGCGCACGCTTATACTGACGCTCGTGACCGCTTCCAATATGGTCTTTTGGGGCGTGACCTTTACGCTTCTTGTCGCCGCCGCCGTTGGCGGCTATCTCGCGGTTCGGCCGGAGCGATATCTGCAGCTTCGCTTCATTCATGCGCACGCGGCGCTCATCGCCTCCGGGCTCGCTGTGCTCCAGATATCGCAAAACAGCGTCGGGCTCGCCAGTGTTTCGTTTTCGCAACTTCCGCCAGTTGGCTGGTCACTCGTCGACGGCTCGTCTGCGGCGTTAGCCTTGTTCGTTCTGATCCTCTTGGCCTGCGTTAGCGCTCATGCGGCGATCATCAAGAGCGTCCGTTCCGCTCGTCATTGCACCCAATGAAGTAACGAGCCTGCCGAGGATGTCTATTTAACGAGAGTTCACGAACTTCATATACGGGATCGAGGATCTCGCTTCACGCATTGATCTGATGCTATGCGATCAAGCGGACGGCTCTCGGTAAGGAGTTGCGGAAAGTCGTCCGAGCTGCCGCCGGAAAATTGTCTATTTTTGCGGCTGTAGGTTGATCGGACGCTACTCACATCAAGGCGAAATTATTAAGAGCACTCATGGAGCCACCATCAATCGTCAACGACTTGGCCTCGATCGTCCAGACGTCCCTGGCGCCTGTCTTCCTGCTCGCCGGTACAGCCGGTTTTGTCAATGTCTATACGACACGTCTCGGCAGGGTCTCGGATCGGGTTAACGAGGTGGGGGAAAAGGATGGGGACGATGAGGCGCGTCGCATACAACTGGACTATCTGCGCCGGCGGACGTTTGCCCTGGAGATAGCGGTCGCCTTGGGAACCTTGGCTGCGATCTGTACCGGCTGCGCGATCCTTAACCTGCTTGCCGGCGCGCTCGCGTTCGGCTTCCGTGAGGAGAACCTTTTCTGGTTCTTCGGCGGTGCGATCGTCTCGCTCATCGTCTCGCTCGTGGCGTTCCTGTTTGAGATGCTCATCGCCGGGCGGAACATGCTGCGCCAGATGCGGATGGATCAGTCGGCTGCCGGACGCGACTGAGCTTGGCGAGACGACGGTCGGCTGCGAATGCAGCCCGCCCGTTTCCCGTCTATCTCGGTTCGCGTTGGGGGCGTCCGGACCGAAGACGTTCCCACGGTTTGCCCGTTGAGCTTTATCGCGCCTCCGCAGGACCTCTGCCTTGCCCATTTAGAAGCCAGGCTCACCTGCAGAGTTCGCGCCAGCATGTCGGGCTTTCAGCCCGGAACTGCGCCAGGTCAGGTCGCCGAAACAGCCGACCGTGATGGAGCCAGAACTGAATTTCCTCATCTCGGCTTTGGCTCGAAGCGAGGTCCTTCCTTGACGACGCACCCCTTTCGTCCAATACCGTCACCCGACGTGCACGGCGAGGTGGCGAAATATGGCAATGCTCCTGGTTCCGGGTTTTATGCTCGACGCTGATCTTTGGCGTGACGTGGTTCCCCCGCTGAGCGAATTTGGCCCCGCCACATACGCTGATCTCGCGCAGGACAGTTCCATACCGGCTATGGCCCGCCGCGCCCTCGGGGAAGCGCCGTCCAAGTTCGTGCTCGTCGGCTTCTCTATGGGCGGCTACGTCGCTCGGGATATCGTCCGGCAGGCTGCCGACCGGGTAACCGCCCTAGTCCTCATCGCAACGTCCGCACGTGGTGACAGCGATGTCGAGCTTCAGCGAAAGGCAGCGATCGCCGTGCAGACAGGCAGTGCCCTTTTCAAGGGGCTGAGCCGGACGG
The DNA here is from genome assembly GCF_900103435.1 of Sinorhizobium sp. NFACC03. NCBI lineage: Bacteria > Pseudomonadati > Pseudomonadota > Alphaproteobacteria > Hyphomicrobiales > Rhizobiaceae > Sinorhizobium > Sinorhizobium sp. NFACC03. The sequence continues at coordinate 66,437 of NZ_FMXF01000019.1, read as the reverse complement.
CTGTGGTCTCGTCGCTGCATCCTTTCAATGTCGAGCGGGCAGACATCGTCGAACGCATTCAGGCGGCAGGGCAGCGGTTGGGAGGTGAAGTGTTTCGCCGGCAGTCGCTGATCGACCGGCGAGACGAACGGAATGATCTGAAAACGATCAGCTGTCCAACCCTCGTCATCGCGGGAGAACAGGACCGATTGAGGTCCCGAACCGAAGCGCTTGAGCTGCGTCACGGTATCGCCGGCTCAGACTTCGAAATTATCGAACACACCGGACACATGGTTCCTATGGAGGCGCCGCAGCGCCTCGCCAAGGTCATCGCGGAATGGCTTGAACGACAACGCGGCGGAAGCTGATGAACGCTGCCGGTGCGATATCAAGCTACGGAGGATGGGCGGCGTTGGCCGCCCGCTTGACGAAGCTCCGACGCTTAGAGCGCGATGACCGCCTCGATCTCGACCTTTGCACCCTTTGGAAGCGCGCTGACTTCGTAGCAGGCGCGTGCTGGGAAAGGCTTGGAGAAGAAGCCGGCATAGACCTTGTTGATTTCGGCGAAGTTGCCGAGGTCGGTCAAAAGGACCGTCGTCTTGACCGTGTTGGCGAGGCTCGTGCCGGCGGCGGCGGCGATCGCGGCAAGGTTCTTGAGGCACTGATCGGCCTGCGCGATCGCGTCATCCGAGTTGAATTCGCCGGTCGCTGGATCGAGCGGCAACTGGCCGGAGACGAACAGCAGATTGCCGACCTTGATCGCCTGGGAGAAAGGGCCGACGGCGCCCGGCGCGTCGTTCGTGTGGATTTCCTGGATCATGATTTGTTTCCTCGAAAGGGATTGAACAGAGCCGCTTACGCGTAGCGAGCAATTGCGAGATCGGTTGCGTCGATCTCAGGTTTGCGGCCGCTGACGAGATCGGCGATCACCCGAGCCGAACCGGAGCTCATCGTCCAGCCGAGCGTACCGTGACCGGTGTTGAGATAGAGGCCCGCGACCTTCGTCGCACCGATGACCGGCGTGCCATCCGGCGTCATCGGGCGAAGGCCCGACCAGAAGCTGGCCTTCGACACGTCGCCGCCAGGGAAGAGGTCGGTGACGGAATGCTGCAGTGTGAGGCGGCGGGGCTCTCCAAGATCGTTGGTATAGCCGGAGATTTCCGCCATGCCGCCGACGCGGATGCGATCGCCGAGCCTTGTGATGGCGATCTTGAAGGTCTCGTCCATCACAGTCGATTCCGGCGCACGCGAGGCGTCGGTGATCGGGATCGTCAGCGAATAGCCCTTGACCGGATAGACCGGCAGACGGATGCCGTGCGGCCTTACCAGCAGGGGCGAGAAGCTGCCGAGCGCCACGACAACGGCGTCGGCTTGCAGCGTTCCGTGCGCGGTGACGACACCACGTATGCGGCCACCCTCGACGTCGAGGCCACGGATGATGCTGCCATAATTGAAGCGCACGCCGAGTTCGTCAGCCCTCTTCGCGAGAGCATTGGTGAACTTGAAGCAGTCGCCGGTCTCGTCCTTCGGCGTCAGGAGGCCGCCGACGATTTTTTCGCGAACGTGCTTCAGCGCAGGCTCCACGCGGATGCAGCCGTCGCGGTCCAGTACCTCGTAGGGGATGCCGTCGGCGGCGAGTGCCTTGACGTCTTTTCCGGAGGCATCGAGCTGCTGTTGTGTGCGGAACAATTGCAGCGTGCCCTGCATCCGCTCGTCATAGGCGATGCCGGTCTCTGTGCGCAGTGTGGCGAGCGAGATGCGGCTGTAGTCGGCAAGGCGCAACATGCGGCTCTTGTTGATGGCGTAGCGCTTGGACGTGCAATTGGAGAGCATCCTCATCATCCACGACAGCATGGCGGTGTCGACCTTCGGGCGAAGGATCAGAGGTGCATGCTCCATGAACAGCCACTTCATCGCCTTCATCGGAATGCCGGGCGCGGCCCAGGGCGAGCAGTAGCCGAAAGAGACTTCGCCGGCATTGGCGAAGCTCGTCTCCAGGGCGGGACCGGGCTGACGGTCGATGACCATCACCTCATGTCCTGCCTTGGCAAGCTGGTAGGCGGACGTCACGCCGATGATACCGGCGCCGAGAACGATAACTTTCATGATGTCCTCACGGGAGAAGAGAAGGGGTCAGCGGTATTGCCGCTCGTAGCGCTGGCCGAGGCCGGTCAGGATTTCGTAGGAGATGGTGCCGGCGTCGCGCGCAAGGTCTTCAAGCGTTTGATTGGGTCCGAGCACTTCCACGAGGCTGCCGAGGTGCAGGCGACCTTCCGGCAAAGCGGAGATGTCGATGGTGATGCTGTCCATCGAGACCCGGCCGACGATCGGCAGGCGAATGCCGTCGCAATAGACCGCGCCCCGGCCGCTCAGGCCGCGTGGCAGGCCATCGGCGTAACCGGCGGCAATGGTGGCAAGGCGTGTTTCTCCCGCGGCAATATGGGTGCCGCTGTAGCCGACGCGCGCCCCGGCAGGCACGGTGCGGGTCTGCACGACAGCCACATCAAGGCGCAGGACGGGCTCCATCGGATTGGGCTGGTTGGCGGTCGGCGCGCCGCCGTAGAGAGCGATGCCGGGACGGGCAAGTACGCCGTGATAGGGCCTGCCGAGGAAGATGCCTCCCGAATTTGCGAAGCACAGGTCGAACTCGGGGAATTCAGCCGTGATGCGGTTCATCTCGGCGAGCTGACTTCCGTTCTGCTCGCTCTCGGCCTCGTCGGCCGAAGCGAGGTGGCTCATGATGAACTGGACATCAATGCTACCGCTTGCTGTCAGCAGGCTGGCAACGGCGGCGCGTTCTGCCGGTGGAACGCCGAGGCGCGACATGCCGGTATCGAATTGCAGAGCCGCCGGCGGCTTGTGGCCGAGCGCCTTTGCAGTCTCGTTCCAGCGCTGCAACTGCTCCAGCGAATTGATGACCGGCACGATGCCATGCTCGGCGCAGGCAGTTTCATTGCCGGGCTGGAGGCCATTCAACACATAGACGGTGGCATCGGCTGCGAGACTTGTCTGCAGGCGCAGGGCTTCAACGAATTGGGCGACGAAGAAGTGACGGCAGCCTTGCTGGTAGAGCCTTGCGGCGACCCGGTTGGCGCCGAGCCCATAGGCATCCGCCTTGACGACCGCGGCTGCGCGCGCAGGCGCTACCTCAGCCGCCAGCTTTTCATAGTTGCGAGCAATGGCCCCTAGATCGATGGCCAGGTAGCCCGATGCGCCGCTCGTGGCGGTCGCCGTACCTTGCCTTCTTGCCTGTATTGCCCCGTCCATTTCAGCTTCCCCCGTGTTGGCGGGAGATTAGTGAAACGATCGTGAAATTGCCAAGGAAAGAATGATTGATCGTTGCGTGAAATCATGTTCATTGAAAGAAACGATGATGAATTGGAATAATCTGCAATGGCCGCACTTGATGCGATAGACCGCAACATTCTTCGCCTGCTTCGTCTCGATGCCCGACGCAGCAATGCGCGCCTTGCCGCCGAAGTCGGCCTTTCGCCATCGGCCTGCCTCAGGCGCATAAAACTGATGGAGCAGGCCGGCGTTATCCGTGGCTACACCGCGCTGGTAGACACATCTAATGTCGAAGCCACGATCGCCGTGATCATCAACATCACGCTCGATCGTCAGACGGAGGATTACCTCGACCGCTTCGAGGCCGCGATACGCAGGCACCCCGAAATAAAGGAGTGTTTCCTGATGACCGGCGGATCGGATTATCTATTGCGCGTCGAAGTCGCCAATGCCGGCGAGTTCGAACGTATTCACAAGGAAATCCTTTCAGCTCTTCCAGGTGTTTCGCGAATACATTCGAGTTTTGCGATCCGTAACGTGCTCGCGACGCGAACCAATACTAAGCGCCCCATGCGGCCGTAGAGACGACGAGGCGGCGGCGCAGATTCTGCTTGCGTGCCGTGCACACGCGTGCAAATATGCACGCGTGTGCAATGGAGTCCCACTGATGAACGATCAAAATCCGCGCTATTCGAATGATCTCGCTGGGCGAGCGTCGTTATGTCGGGACGTCATTCGCTCCGCTGGCGAGCTGGTGCTCGCCGGTTTCAAGGAGAGTTTCAGGCGCGGCTTCTCGTTGAAGGGTCCTCAGGACTTTCTGACCGAGACCGATGCTGCGTCCGAGGCTCACATCCGTCAGGCGATTGCGACACACTTCCCGGGCGATGCATTTCTGGGAGAGGAAGGCGGCGGCTTGATCGCCGAGCGCATGTGGGTCGTCGACCCGGTGGATGGCACTGCGAATTTTGCGCGCGGGATACCGCATTTCTGCATCTCGATCACCTATGTGGAGCGGGGCAGCGCAGAGATCGGCGCCATCTATAATCCCGCTCAGGACGAACTCTATTTTTGTCGAAGGGGGGCTGGAGCGACATTGAACGAAAAACCCATCGGCATCTCGTCGACGGTCGCATTCGATGCGGCCTCCATCGAAATGGGATGGTCACGCCGCGTGCCGGACGAGACCTACCTCGAAACCATGCGGCGGATGCTCGCGAAAGGAGCCAATGTCCGACGCGGCGCGTCGGGCGCACTTGCGCTTGCCTATGTTGCCGACGGGCGCTCGGACGCCTATGTGGAATTGCATATGAACTCATGGGATTGTCTCGCCGGGCTCCTGCTCGTTGCCGAAGCGGGCGGCGTCGTGTGCCCCTTCATGGAGATCGGCAGCCTTCAGGAGGGAGGGCCGGTGCTTGCGTCGACACCGGCCATCGCTGCTGGTGTGAGCGAGGCTTCGGGCATTCCGGTCAGCGCCCGCGAAATGACGGCTGCGCTTCAATCGGCCTGAGCCAACGAATGGCGGGATCACCGGCCGAACGAAGCGTTCGCCGCCCTAGAAGGAAACACCAATGAATGCACCGGTATACGCGCGCCCCGCAATCAGTCTGATCGCAAAGGGGCTCGGACCGCACAGCGCCGATCTCTATATCGGCGGTAGCGACGGCGCGCGCGACATGGATCTGCTCAAGCGCCACGGGATCACCATCGTCGTCAACTGTGCGGTCAACCTCGATATCAATCTCGTGCGCGAAGAGGGAATTGCAGTCAACGATGACCTCTGTGCGAGTGGTTACGCCGACATACGCTACTACAAGCTCGGCATGATTGACGGCGACGGCAGCCCGGACACGATGATGCTCGGCGCTTACTACATTCTCGATGGCGCTTTGCGCCAGACGATGCCGAAACGCTCAACCTACCCCTTCGTCGACGGCGGCAACATTCTGGTCAATTGCCGCGGCGGGCGTAGTCGCTCCGTATCGTTGGTGGCGCTTTTTCTGCACAAGCAACAGCCGCATCTGTTTCCAACGCTGGACGCCGCAGTCGCCCACATCCGGGAGCACCGCGAACTGAGGCCGGACGAATGGTTCGAGACGCCGAAGCCCATGCTGTACGAAGCGGCAAGGCGTGCCTCCGCCTGGATCGATCTCGTCGAAACATCGCGTGCGCAGGTCAATTCCAATGGCTGATTTGCCGCGGATCGCCGTCATTGCCGATGCTCACTTTCATGATCTTGAGGGTAACTTCGAATTTCCCGCCATCGAGGTCGATGGCGAGAGGATTGCCATCAGAAGCTGGGCCGATACCCGCGAGTCCACCCGCGTTTTCAACGAGAGTGCGAAGGCATTGGACGAGGCGCTTGCGGAGGTGCTTCGGCGCGACATCAGGCATGTCGTCCTTCTCGGCGACTACACGGATGACGGCCAAAGGCAAACCACCGAACGGCTGCGCGCCATCCTGGAGCGACACGAACGCGAGCACGATACGCGCTTCTATGCGCTTCCCGGCAACCACGACATCTTCGGCCCGAAGGGGCGCCATCACACGAAGCAGTTCCTTGGTGCGAACGCCGCGAGGGTCATTGTCACGAGCGACGGCGAGAAGGCTGGCCCTGGTACGTACGCAACGCCGCTGATGTACTGCGAGGGATATCCGAAGGGTCTCGCCCCCATGGCCGCGTTCGGATACTTCCGGAGGCCCGGCGACATCCATTGGGAGACGCCGTTCGGCACCTCGGACAAGGCCGAGGACCGGCTATATCAGGTTTCATCCCCCGATGGCCGAAACAGCTACACGCTGATGGACGCTTCCTATCTGGTCGAGCCGGCGCCCGGCCTCTGGCTGATGATGATCGATGCCAACGTGTTCGAGCCGCGCGACGGAACGTTCGAGGAGGGCGGCGAGGCCGCCTTCGTCGACAGTACCGGCGCCGGCTGGAACGCACTGTTGAGGCTGAAGGCGTTCATCATCGAGTGGATCGCCGACGTATCGGCGCGGGCCAGGAGGCTCGGCAAAACGCTTCTTGCCTTCTCGCATTACCCGGTGCTCGACCCCTTCGACGGCGCAACGGGAGCCGAAGGCGTGCTCTTCGGCGAGACCAACATTGCCCGCAGGACGCCACGCGAGGCCGTCGCGGAAGTGCTCATCGACGGCGGGATGACGGTGCATTTCAGCGGACATCTGCATGTCGAGGGCGTCACACGCCGAGAACGGGGCGGTCGGCAGCTCACCAATATTGCCGTCCCGTCGCTGGTGGCCTTTCCACCAGCCTTCAAGGTCGTCGAGCCATCCGCATCGGATTTCTTGGTTGAAACTATTGAACTTTATTCCACTGCCGTCGATCCGCGCATCCTGCATGGTTATCGCCGCGAAATGGCGCAACTGGAAGAAAACCTTGATCCCGCCTTTGATCCGTCTGACTACGGAGCGCTCCTGAAGGCGCACAAGCGTGCTCTGGTCCAGCACCGCTATTTCGCGAAGGAATGGCCTAAGGAAGTCGTCAACGAAATTTCCGGGCTCACTGTCGAAGGTATCTGCGAACGCCTCGGTGGTCCCGGCACGATAGCAGATGTGGTCGCGGCATGCGCGCTCGAAGATGCCGGTCAGTTGGCTCGCCTCGATATGCTCGAATTGATCGCCGATTGGTATTGCCTGCGGCAGGCCGCGGTGCTTGCACTCGACAAAATTCCTGCGCCACGCCTTTGGCTTTATCGCGCACTCGCTGAACGGTTTGGGCGCCCTCCGGAAAGCGGCTGGGATGGCTCGACGGACGGGTTCCTTTCGATTTTCTTCGGCGCTTTTGACGCCTTCCTCGATCGCGCCGAGGCTGGCGGTCTTCGCATTCGCATTGAGAACGCGTCCCCGAAAGAGGAGGCGGCCTGAACATGACGCATCAGTTGTCCGTCTGCGCGACCTCCACCGCCCCGCCTGCGACCTTCATCGAACTGCGGGAGTCCTGCCGCCTCGGCGTTCGGCGATTGAAGGGCGGGCGCCTCGAGGTGGCGAAGTTCGTGCTTGCTCACCCCTATGATGTCGCCTTTGCGAGTGCGCGCGAAGTGGCCGAATGCAGTGGTGTCTCGACGACGACCGTGATGCGCCTGGTCAGTGATCTTGGCTTCGAAAGCTACGCGGCCTTTCAGCGGCTCTTCCGGGCCGAGTTGATGCGCAGCAGACAGTAGCGTTCAGGGGAGAGGCCATGGATTCGGCGATCGTCATCATCAATCTCTTCGGCGCCGTGGCCCTGCTTCTGTTCGGTCTCGGTCTGGTGCGTGACGGCATGCAGTGCGCCTTCGGTGCTCGCCTGAAGGCGGGTCTGGCGACCGGAACGCGCGATGGTCCTCGCGCCTTCTTTGCCGGCCTGGTCGCGACCGTCGCGCTTCAGAGTTCGACCGCCACCGCCCTCATGGTCTCGTCCTTCGTCGAGCGTGACCTCATCCTGCCCCGCATGGCGCAAGTGGTGTTGCTTGGCGCCAATGTCGGAACGGCAATGACTGCCTGGATCGTCGCAATGGGCGTGGGTTGGCTTTCGCCGCTTCTGTTGCTTTCTGGCGTTGTCGTGGGGCGTGGAAGCTCGAACGCGCGCAAGGGGGCAGGTGCTGCCCTTGTGGGCATCGCGCTGATGTTGCTGTCGCTGCATCTGATCGGCGCCGCGACGGAGCCGCTTCGCACATCGGCCGCGCTTTCGGCCTTCCTCGCGCTGCTCGACAACGCCTGGCCGGTCGCCCTCATCATCTCCGCCGTCCTCGCCGTGCTTGCCTCGTCCAGCCTGGCGATCGTGGTGTTGATCCTCTCGCTAGCGGCGTCCGGGCACCTTTCGACAGGCCTGCTCATCGTCCTTGTGCTCGGCGCAAATCTCGGAGGGGCCGTGCCGCCGGTGCTGGCCACGCTGCATGCAGCGCTGAGCGCCAGGCGCGTCGCGGTTGGTAACCTGATCGTGCGGGCGGTCGGTTGCTTTCTGGCGCTGCCGCTCGCTGGCTATTCCGCCCAATTGCTCGAACTGTTGCCCCTGTCGCACGACAAGCTGCCGGTCGACGCGCATCTCGGCTTCAATCTTGCGCTGGCGGTCCTGGCTGCTCCTTTTACTGGCTTGCTTTCTCGCCTGACCACGCAGCTTTTGCCGGACCCGGCTAAAGCCGAGAATGGCCGGTCGTTTCTAGAACAGAGCGATCTACAGACACCTGTTGCAGCCCTGGCTGGCGCTAGCCGCGAGGTCCTCGGCGTTGGTGACATGATCGAGCGCATGCTCGTGCAGGCAAACGACGCGCTACAGCAGACGGACATTTCCAAGCTGTCGACGATCAGTGCGCTCGAGGGGCGGGTCGATCGCGTTCAGCACGAAATCAAGGTTTATGTCTCCCGGGTGGGCAAGACCGAAATCGGCGACCAGCACCGACGCCGGGCCACGGACATCGTCGACTATGCCATCAACCTCGAGCACATCGGCGACATCATCGAAAAGGGTTTGCTGGCCGAACTCGCGAAGAAGATCACTTGCGGCCTGACCTTTTCCCACGACGGCCACGAAGAACTATCGCAGGCTGTTCGCGGTCACGATCGACAACCTGCGCATGGCGCAGGCGGTATTTGCCACGCGCGACAACGCCATGGCGCGGCGCCTTGTCGAAGCGAAAGAAGATGTTCGCAGATTGGAGCGGCAATCGGCCGAACGGCATCTGCAACGGCTGCGTGACGGACGCGCCGAAAGCATCGAAACCAGCTCGCTTCATCTCGACATGTTGCGCGACTTGAAGCGCATCAATGCGCATATCGCGTCGGTTGCGCATCCGATCCTGGATCAAAGCGGACTGTTGATCGACAGCCGCATCAGGCCGGCGGCTTCTTGAGGAACTGGCTTAGCGTCTTGCCGTCTTGCGCTCGACCATCGCGACGGGCACGACCTGGAGACGGGTTTCGGCATCGTCGGAATCAAGCGCGGCAAGCACGTGATCGGTCAGCGCAGTAAAGGATTGCGCAACGGTGGTGAGCTCGTAGCTCTTCCAGCTCGCCTGCGGAATATCGTCGAAGCCAACGACGGAAAGGTCGGCCGGGATGCGGCGATGCATCTCGGTACGCGCCGCATCTAGAAAGCCGAGGGCGAGCAGATCGGTGACGCAGAATGCACCGTCAATGGCCTCATCTTTCAGCACCTCACAACCGGCCTGATAGCCACTCTCGTAGCTGGTCGGGCCGCCCGACCAGGCAACGACTTCAACGCCTGCCGTAGCCATCTTCTGCTTGAAAGCCGTTGCCCGACGAACCTGCGCCGGTGTCTGACTGCCGCTTGAAATAACCGCGACCTTCTTGCACTGCGCCTCAATCAACCGAACGGCCGCGAGATCGGCGCCACGGGAATCGTCGCTCAAGACCATGCTCGTATCGGTGCGTTCGAGTTTCTGGTTGATGAGGATCAGCCTAACGCCGTTTGCGATGCACTGGTCGACGATCGATTCCGGCGGCTCTCCGGAAAGAACCACGATGGCCTGCGCGCGGAACTCGAAGAGCAGTTCGATCAGCGGCGCGATATCCTTGCGGGCATCCGCGGCATTGAGTAGCAGGCACTGCAAACCCTTTCGCAAGAGGCCGATGCTCAGCAGATCGAGCTGTTTCGAAATGAAGGGTGAGCTGAGGTTGGCGCCGACGACACCGATCAGGTTCGATCGGTCGTTGTTCAAGCCTTGCGCCAGCCGGTTGACACGGTAGCCGAGCTCCCGGGCAGCCTTCAAAACCTTGCGCCTAACGGACTGGGAAACGCTGGCTCCGGGTGTAAAGGTCCGAGAGACCGCCGAGCGCGAGACGCCCGCGCGCTTTGCGACTTCCTCGGCCGTCACGAACCCTCTTGCCATGCCTTCCCCCATTGAATCAGACATTTCCATCAGGGCCATAAAAGCTGCCCCATTCCAACGAAAAAGTGCAAGCACCCGCTTAGGACCGACAGTCCACGGCTCCCGCTCGACAGCCCCTATCCACGGTACTTTTACCTCCGCGCTCGCCATTGATCGTAGCCCCGGAAAGACCCTTCGATAGGCGATTGATCACGTGTTCTAAAACGAATATCAAATGATCGAAAAAATATCAATTAAAACAAATAGATAAATGATTGCGCACGTGTGCATTTTTTTATTGACAAGATTAAGTCGCCGTTGGATCATGCATTCCGCAGCCGGAGAGATTTTGGAATATTTGTTCCGTCTGTGTTCGCGACAATGGCGGCGCCTTTGAGGAGTTGGAGCTGTCGTTTTGGCAGGGCGTTCGTACCTGTCCGCGAGTGGGGAGGATTGGAGCCGGGCGGGTGCGGTATCTTGTGTCCGTGTGCGGCGCTGCGCGCGCTGCGTAGAGCGAAGCGCGAACTCTGCTTCCCCATCAACATTACTGGAGCGCTGCCCGGCGACGATCGCCGCGACAGATTGCGCATGTCGAGTTCCGAGGGGAAGAGCATGGCCTTATTGAGTGAAACAGCCAAGGCGTCGACAGTGCCAGATGGCGCGATCGCGCCGACGGCATGGCAGCGCTGGCGCTATCGCGCCAAGGTCGCTTCCCGGGAGCCGACCACATTGATCGGAATCCTGACTGCTCTTCTGTTCACCTATCTGATCGCCGTGCCAATTATTTCGATCGTCTTGGATTCAGTTCGGGTTCAGTTCGGTCACGAGCGGCGGCTCGGCAAGGATTTTGGTGATCTGACGCTCTACTATCTTGATCGTGCGTTCTTTTCACCTGTTTCGGTTGATCTCTTCTGGCGGCCCCTCCTGAACACCCTGTCGGTCGCCCTCGGGGCCATCAGCCTGTCGCTGCTGATAGGGACTGTGCTCGCATGGTTGATCAGCCGGACAGATATGTTTGGGCGCCGCTGGTTCGCGACCGCGCTCATAGTGCCGTACATGCTGCCAGCCTGGACCTTCGCGCTTGCCTGGACGACGCTCTTCAAGAACAGGACGGTTGGCGGCCAACCAGGGTGGTTCGAGGCGATGGGGCTGACGCCGCCCGATTGGGTCGCCTATGGTCGCTTCCCGATCATCGTTATCCTGGCGCTGCACTATACGCCGTTCGTCATCCTGCTGTTTGGTTCGGCTCTTCGCCGTTTCGACTCACAGCTCGAAGACTCCGCGCGCATCCTGGGAGCCAAGCGTTACCAGGTGGCGATCCAGATCATCCTGCCGCTGATGCGCCCGGCGCTGCTGTCCTCCATGGTGCTGATCTTCGCCAAATGCCTCGGCGAGTTCGGCGTACCCTATGTCCTCGGCCTGCCGGTCAAGTTCGAAGTGCTCTCGACGTCTCTCTTCCGCAGCATCGCCTCCCGTCAGACGGGCGTTGCCGGTGTCGTCGCAGCCTCGATCATGCTGATCGGCATCATTACCCTGATGATCGACGCCCGGCTTGTCCGCGAAGCCAGACGGTTTGTTACCGTCGGCTCGAAGGGCTCGATGAACCGCCAGAGCCGGCTTGGCACGTATCGTCTGCCGGCGACGGGTTTCGCCGCGCTCATCTTCCTGCTGAGCGTCGGGTTGCCGCTGCTCACCCTGTTCCTGTCCACCATCATGAAGCTGCCGGCGCAGTTTACACTCGACAACTTCACGCTCGACTACTGGATCGGCCGTGATCTTAACACCGTGGCGCTGCAGACAGGCATACTCTTGAGCCCGGACCTCTGGGCTGCCGCCAAGAACACGCTCATGATCGTCGGTCTTGCCTCGCTGACCTCCGGCATCCTCGGCCTGCTCGTCGGCTATGTCGTCATCCGCACACCGGTCAAAGCGCTGTCGGTCTATCTGCGCCAGGTGACCTTCCTGCCCTATCTGGTGCCCGGCATCGCCTTCGCCGCCGCCTACCTCTCGCTCTTCGCCGTGCCGCGCGGGCCAATGCCCGCTCTCTACGGTACGGTCACGATCCTGATCCTGGCGCTGATTGCCGACCAGATGCCCTATGCCTCGCGCGCCGGTATTTCCGCCATGACCCAACTCGGCAAAGATCCCGAAGAGGCCGCCCAGATCGCTGGCGCCGGCTGGTTCCGACGGATGATCTCGATCGTCATCCCGATCCAGAAGGGGTCGCTCGTCACCGGTGTGCTGCTGCCGTTCATCTCCGGCATCAAGGGGCTGAGCCTCTTCGTCATCCTCGCCGTGCCGAGCACCGATGTGCTGACGACCTACTCGCTCAGGCTCGTCGACTACCACTACACCCAGGCGGCAAACGCGGTGGTGCTGATCATCGCCGCCATCGCCTATCTCGGAACCCTGGCAGCCCAGAAGCTGACCAAGACCAACCTCGCAGAAGGACTCGGAAGCTGATGCCCACCATCAATCTCAGCGGTGCTCAGAAGAACTATGGCGTGAATTCCGCCAATGCCGTTTCGAACCTTGACCTCGAAATCCGCGACGGTGAGTTCATGTGCCTGCTCGGGCCATCCGGCTGCGGCAAGACCACGACGCTGCGTATGATCGCCGGCCTCGAAAACCTCTCCGATGGAGAAATCCGCATTGGCGAGCGGGTGGTGGACTCGGTGAGGGCAGGTGTGTTCATACCGCCGGAAAAGCGCGAGATGGGCCTTGTTTTCCAGAGCTATGCGCTCTGGCCGCATCTAACCATCGAACGCAATACCGACTTCGGTCTGCGCCTGCGCAAGCTGCCGAAGGAAGAGCGGGAGCAGCGGGTCGAGAAGGTCATGCAAGCGCTCGACATCGCCAAGTATCGCGACCGCTACCCATCGCAGCTTTCCGGCGGCCAGCAGCAGCGTGTGGCGCTTGCCCGGATGCTCGCGGTCAATCCGGGCGTGCTTCTGCTCGACGAGCCGCTCTCCAACCTCGATGCGCGGCTGCGTCTCGAAATGCGGGCGGAGCTCAAGCGCATCCACAAGGAATTCAAGACGACGATCGTCTTCGTGACCCACGACCAATGGGAAGCGATGACGCTGGCGACGACGATTGCCGTTATGAACGAAGGCACGTTGCAGCAGATGGGCACGCCGAACGATATCTACGACCGCCCCGCCAATCGCTTCGTTGCAGAATTCGTCGGCAGCCCGCCGATCAATATCCTGACCTTCGGATCGTCCGCATCGGCGATGTCGCGGGCCGTCGCAGCCTTTCTCGGTGAGCGCTATCCGTCGTTGCGCGGCGTCGGTTCGGTCGGCATCCGGCCGGAAGCGATCGGCTACGCGACAAAGGGCCGGGATGTTCCGGCCGGAAGCTTCACAGGTGAGATGACGGTGACGGGGGTCTTGCCGACCGGCGGCAGCTGGATCCTTGAACTCAGGAACGACAACGACACGCTGTTCCTGACAACCAATGCGCTCACGCGCGTCGAGACCGGATCCAGGGTCGATTTTTTTGCGCCACCCGATGCGCTGCACGTCTTCGACAAAGACGGCCAGCGCATCGCCGAAGCGGACGCGCTTCTCCGCGCAAGCACGCTGAACTAAGGCGCCGGGCCGCGCCACAGCGATAAACCGAAACACGCTCTGAGGGAGGAACAGACGATGCAATTTCGGAAAACTGACAGGACAAGACGGGCAATCAGACGCGCGTTGCTGGCATCGGCCATCGCCACACTGGGTGACCCGGCGCTGGCGGAGGAGCCGTTCGATCTCAACGCGCTGATCGAGGCTGCGCGCAAGGAGCCGCCGATCACGGTCTACGACAGCACCGGCAAGATCGTCGAAATGGCCAAGGCCTTTGCCGAGAAATACCGGGTGGGCGCCGAGGGTTCCAAGGTCAAGGCGACAGCACAGCTCGAGATGATCATTCGCGAAGCCCGAGCCAACAATATCCAGGGCGATGTCTCGATCATCAGCGACGCGCCGGCCGCGATGGCGCAGCTCATTCCGCAGGGCTTTGCCGAGAGCTGGCTGCCGCCGGACCTCGCATCGAAGATTTCCGCGCAATACCACGACCCGCTCACCGTGGTCACCAGCGCCAATGTCTGGGCCTACAACACTGAACTCTTCGACAAGTGTCCGGTCACGAATATCTGGCAGCTGACCGGACCGGAGTGGAAGGGCAAGGTCGCGATGCAGGACCCGCTCGGCAAGGCGTCCTATGTCGACTGGTTCAACCAGATGGCCAAGCACGGCGACGACAAGGTTGCCGCCGCCTATAAGGAGCTCTATGCCAAGGACCTCCAAACCGACGACGGCAGTGCAACCGCCGCCTGGGTGAAGGCGCTTGCCGCCAATGCTCCGCTGCTGACCGATGCCGATGCGGCGGCTGCCGACGCCGTCGGGGCGCCCGGTCAATCGCAGCCGTTCATGGGACTGATGAGTTCCGCGAAGTTCCGTGACAATGCCGAGAAGGGCATGAAACTCGGGCTTTGCAAGGACCTGAAGCCGTGGCTCGGCTGGATGTATCCGGGTGTCGGGCTGATCACCAAGGGCACCAACAGCCCGAACGCCTCGAAGCTCTTCATCCACTATGTGATGACCGCCGAAGGCATCGCCCCGCAGGCCGAAGACGGGAAGATGTCGACGAACAAGGATGTCTCGCTGCCTGCCGACGAACCGTCCGGCATCGGCGCCGTCCTCGACCAGGTCATGCCTTATGAGATGTCGACCAGCCTCGACGACTGGGACGCGCGCGAAACCTGGCAGGACCTCTGGCGCATCAACTACCAGAAGTGAAGCGAGCTCCGAGGATAATTTTATGAGCACTCAAATCATGGGGTCCCGTCGGCTGGGAGCGGTTGTGTCCGTCACCGCCTTGTGTATGGCGGCCGTTATATCCGTCGCTTCCGCAGCCAAAGGCGAGGAAATCTTCGATCTTGAAGCGACGATCGCGGCGGCAAAGAAAGAACCGCCGATCACAGTCTATGCCGTGACCGGCAAAATCGTCGATACTGTCAAAGACTTCACCGAAAAATACGGAATTGAAGCAAATGGCAAGAAGGTGAATGAGGCGACGCAGGTCGAACTCATGATCCGCGAGCATCAGGCGGGCAACGCCGTCGGCGATGTCAGCCTCGCTATGGATGTTGCTTCCGCAGTCGGGCAGATTCTGCCTGAAGGCATCGCTACCAGTTGGACGCCGCCCGATCTTGCGGGTGACATTGCCGAGACGTCGCGCAACCCGTTGGTGGTCGTCTCCGATCCGCACGTGTGGACCTACAACACGGAGAAGTACGAGAAATGCCCCATTACCAACATCTGGCAGCTGACCGAGCCGGAATGGAAGGGGAAAGTCGCGATGCTCGATCTGTTCGACAAGCCGCTCTATGCGGATTGGTTCAATCAGATCGCTGCTCATCGCGACAACGACGTCGCGCGCGCCTATGAGGCGCACTACGGCAAGACGCTCGATACGCAAGGCGAGAGCGCAACGGCCGCTTGGGTCAAGGCATTCGCCGCAAACGGCCCGCTGCTCGCCGATTCATCGACCGTGGCCGAGGCCGCAGGTGCGCCCGGCCAGGCCGAGCCGTTCTTTGCAATTACCTCGACTGCAAAGTACCGGGAGAATGTCACCAAGGGACTGAAGCTCGGTATTTGTGCCGGAGTCGAGCCGTTCACGGGCTTCCTTTATCCCGGCTTTGGCTTGATCGCCGCCCAGACGAAGAGCCCGAACGCGGCAAAGCTTTTTGTTCGGTATCTCATGACCGCCGAGGGGATCGCGCCGCAGACCGTTGACGGAAAGGTCTCCGGCAACAGGACGATTGCCCTGCCTGCGGACGAGCCTTCCGGCGTCTCCAAACACCTCGGTGAACTGATGGTCTTTGATGCTGCGACGGCCGATGACGATCTCCAGAAGCGCGAAACCTGGCAAGACCTCTGGCGGATCAACTACCAGAAGTAGCTTCGTGAATTTGAAACGGTCTCCTTGGGAGGGGAAACCATGAAAAAAGGCAACAGCAAGTTTCTGGCAATGGGGGTGGCGTTTGCCGCCCTTGCGACCGCTGTCGCAGTTGAGGCGCGCGCCGAAGAAGCCTTCGATCTCGAAGCGTTGGTCGAGGCTGCGAAGAAGGAAAAACCGATCAACGTCTATGACAGTACAGGCAAGATCGTCGAAATGGCCGAGGCCTTCACCGCCAAATACGGGATCAAGGCAACGGGCGTGAAAGTGTCGGCAAACAGCCAGCTGGAGATGATCATCCGGGAGGCGCAGGCCGGCAATGTCCAGGGCGATGTCGCGCTGATCACCGATGCACCCGCCGCGCTCGCGCAGCTTCTGCCGCAGGGCTTTGTCGAAAGCTATCTGCCCGGTGATATGAAGGAAAAAATACCGGCGGCCTTCCAGAACCCTCTGGCGATTTCGACCAATGCCAATGTCTGGGCCTATAACACCGAGGCCTATGACAAATGCCCCATCAGCAACATCTGGGAACTGACGGAGGCGAAATGGAAAGGCAAGATCGCGCTCGTCGATCCCCTGACCAAGAGTACCTATACCGACTGGTTCAACCAATTGGAGAGACACGCCGACGCCAAGGTCGCGGAGGCCTACAAGCTCCACTTTGGCAGGGACTTGGAGACGAATGAAAAGAGCGCCGCGGCGGCGTGGATCAAGGCGCTCGCCCACAACGGACCGCTCGTCACGGATGGCGACGACCCGGTGGCTGAAGCGGTTGGCGCCGCCGGCCAGAAGGAGCCTTTCTTCGGGCTCCTGAGTTCGGCCAAGTTCCGCGACAACGAAGGTAAGGGCTATAAGCTCGGGCTGTGCACGGAACTCCAGCCATGGGTCGGTTGGACATACACCAAGCTCGGCCTGGTCGCGGCAAAGACCGCAAGCCCGAACGCCGCAAGGCTCTTCATCCATTACGTGCTGACGGAAGAGGGGATTGCGCCGCAGATGAAGGACGGCAAGCTGCCGACCAACTCCGATATCAAGATGCCGGCGGACGAGCGGTCGGGGATCATGGAAGTGGCGGACCGCCTGTTCCCCTACGATGCCGCAACGGGTCTTGAGGATTTCGACCGACGCGAGGAATGGCAGGACTTCTGGCGAGTAAACTACGGCAAATAGAAACTTGGGCTCGGCGCGGCCTCACGAAAGAGGGTCGCGCCGGCCGTTTCTGAAAGAACGGAAAGAGAGCATGGACAACGCCTATCCGGAGGCAAGCCAGAGCCGATCGGACGATGCGGGCCGACTTGGCCGCTCGCGTCATCTGATGAAGATTGCCGAGGGCGCTGCCCGCGCCGTCGGACCGTCGCTGATTGCCGCCTTTCGCGCCGAAATGACGGTGGATTACAAGCGCGACCTGCACGATATCGTGACGATCCATGACAGGAATGCCGAGGCGTTGATCCGCAACGTCATCTTCGCGAACGAACCGAACTCCGCCATGCTTGGTGAGGAAGGAGGCCAGATCGGCAAGGGTGACATCCAGTGGTATGTCGACCCAATCGACGGAACGGCCAATTTCGCCAGAGGGCTTGCTTTCTGGTGCGTGTCGATCGCTGCGGTCGAGGCTGGGGCCGTCGTGGCAGGGATCGTCTACGACCCGGTCGCCGACATGCTCTTCGCGAGTGATCTCGAGCGCTCCTATTTGAATGGGCATGTCATCGTCTCAAAGTCGGTCAGCGATGAGAACCGTGCGACCTTGATCACAGGATATCCCGTTTCCAGGGACTTTCGCCTCGATGGGCAGGATGTCGCGCTTCGCCGTTTCGGCGATCTGGTCGAGACCTTCTCGACGTTGCGAAGGCCCGGTAGCGCCGCGCTCAGCATCGCGCATGTGGCCGCGGGCTTCGCCGATGCCGCCGCCGGCTTCGGCGTCAATGCATGGGACGTGGCGGCCGCCACGCTGATCCTGAAGAACGCCGGCGGCCGCTATGTGCCTCTGACCCTCGGCAAGGTGCCGGCCGGTTCCGCCGATTATCTGTGCCCCGGTTACGTGGCCTACGGCGCCGGCGCGGAATATCCGACCTTGAACCGTGTCGCCATGGCCATTTCGGATGGCCGTATTGCCAAGGTCCTGGCACCATGACTACCTATGAGGAAATCATGCAAATTAGCGCGACCGACACCCCTACAACCGAAAAGACCAGCAGCGAGTTGCCAAAGCTCAGCCTCATATACGCCAAGCATCCGGCCTATGGCGTCGACATCTTCATCGCGGGCAAGGAGGGGGCGAGCGATCTCGATCTCCTACGCAGCAATGGCATTACCACCGTCATCAACTGCGCGGTCAACCTGGATTTCAATTTCGTCCGCCAGCCGCAACCCGTCTCGGATCATCGCAACAGTGTCCATGGTCCGGGTGAGATCCGTTACTACAAGGTCGGGCTGATCGACGGGGACGGGAATCCGGATACCCAGATGTTGGCGGCGTACTATATCCTACGCGCTGCGCTGGAGCAGATCCTGCCGGAAAAGCCGTCCTACCCAAGGCGCGAGCGCGGTGGGGTTCTCGTCAATTGCCGCGGCGGCCGTTCGCGCTCCGTAGCCGTCGTGTCGCTGTTTCTGCATCTTACACTGCCAGAGCAGTTCCCAACCCTGGAAGCCGCGATCGACTTCGTTCGCGATAGGCGCAACCTTCCTGAAGATGAATGGTACAAGGCACCAAAGCCCGTGTTGACGCAAGCGGCGCGGCGCGCGGCCGGATGGGCACGCGCAATTGGTTGCTGATACACCAATGACGATGGCCCCGACACTCGCGCAAGGCCCGCGAGCCAGCTGACAAATCGGGGCCTGCGATGTGGCCGGTGTGCGAATGAAAGTGGAGCACTCTGCGGGACGCGGGGGCCCCGCAGAGTGCCGTTACGACCGAGGCGTCACTTGAACGTCGAAACGACGACTTCGATCAGCGTGTCGCGGCCAAGATCGGCAACGCCGACAGTTGCGCGGGTGGGCAACTCCTCGGGGGCCATCCAGGCCATCCATTCGGCACCCATTTCCGGCTTCTTGCCGAGGTCAAATGCCGATTTGTTGGTGCGCTCGCGGCTATTCAATGCGGATAAGTGACCCAAACTTCTGCCCCGTTTAACGGCCCCCGGCCATTCTCGTTAAATGGGCGGGGCGCGGTGAACGGGACGAACGCGGGTTCAGTCCTTGAAACCGATCGCTCGCTTGACGCCTGATTTAAGCAGGTATTCGGCTCGCGAAATCGGGAAGCGCTCGATGAATATCTCGGAGTAGTCGTAGTGTGTCGCGCCAAAGCGCTCTTTGAAATGTGAAAGTGAGGCCGAACTGCCGCTCTCGCCAAGGTGATAGAAACGGCAGCCTGCCCGGCACGCATCTTCGATGGAGAGCTTTTGAAGGAGATCGTTGGCGCGCGACGTACCCAATGCAACCCGGTCGATTGCGCCGCGCGCGTCGTTCACATTCTTCCCCATCAAGACCAGGGACGCTGCAACGGGTTGTCCGTTCACCCACGCTGCCCAGACCTTGCAGGATGCTCCGAGCGCCTCCTGAATCCGATAGAGCTTTTTGATGGGATCCCGTCTCCCGAAGCGAAACTTCGCCAGCCAGTGCGGTTCGTTGTGCTGTTCGGCCCATCTCTTGACCGACGTCTCAAGCAAGCGGTGGAGCAACGGAATCAACTCGCCGCTGCTGCTGCTCTTAACGACAACGGCCTCCCTCTCGGCCTTGCGGATACTCACCCTTGTCGCCTTGGTGAAGAGCTTGCTGTAGACGTGATCGAAACCATCCTTGAGATCGATAACGTGCGCGCGTCGCGGTTTCGTCATCAGACCAAGGCCGCCCGCCGCTTCGGACCATCGTTTTCCCTGTAATGGGTTGGGCCTGATCCGAATGCTGAGGAAACGCAAAGCCATGAGATCCTTCAGGACTTCCCTGAGGTGGCGGCTGGTCGTGTTCTCGCAGCAGATAGCCCCGCCCATACCGCAACCATCGGGATACGACCCCGCAACAAGGTCCACGGGACCAATGGCCGTCACGGTCACGAGCGGAACTAGGATCTGGCACCCGTCTTCGAACTGGTAGTAGCGGCTAATGTCCCTGAGCCTGCCCTCAGCGCAGATTGCATTGTTCCACTCTGGCGATTGATAAGGCATCGCCTCCGGATCATGGTTCATCAATTGCTTCCACGCGTCACGCGGTGCGGGGCTTGTGACGCGATAGCAAATCGTGGGTGCGATCCGGTTGTCGTAAGTGTGTTGCATTGGCCCAATACGCAAGAAGAGTGGACACGCAAGAACAAGAAAATCATTTTATGCAAATAAATCGCGTGAAATCCGACACTTAAGCGTCGGTCCGCGAAGAAGCTAAAACCCATAATTCACTTCGGCAGTACAAACTTCCGCATAATATATATTACGTATGTTTTAATTTAAGGAAAGAGGGCGCAGACTACATTCGCGCCCCCCCCCGGCACCGAGTAAATCCACAACGAGTTTGCGAGCAGGAACGGCCCTCAAGTTTTGGCAGCCAGGATTTAGCGCTTCGCATGGCGTCGCGACGAGTACATATTGACGGAGTCCCCCGCTCTCGACGTCTGCTACCCGTACGCGAGCAAGAAGGATGTGGGGGATCGGTGACTTGACTGCTGGGTAGCGAAAATGGAGGATTGAATGGAGACGCCGAGAGTGTCGGTGGTGGCGCAGAGACAGCAAGGTATTGGTTTCGTTCGCAACTCATTTGCACATTTTGGTTGGCTATCTGCCGCGATAACTTTCGTCGAGACCAAAAAGTCATGGGGGGAAACGGGTTGAAAACGATCTTGGTTACCGGGGGGGCAGGGTTCATCGGTGCGCATCTGGCGCGGCGATTGCTGGAAACTGGCAGAGACGTTGTGGTGCTGGATGACCTCAGTTCAGGAAAGCGCGACAATGTGCCGAAGGCAGCGACGTTCATCAACGGTTCTATTCTGGATAAAGAGGTCGTTCGAAGTGCCCTTTCCGGTGTCGATGCTTGCATCCACCTGGCCGCGGTCGCTTCGGTCGAAAAATGCAATCGAGAGTTGACGTATTCTCACGCAATCAACATCACCGGGTTCCTAAATCTGGTTGAGGAAATTGCGAAGTCTGGCACCAAGCGAACAATAGTCTACGCCTCCTCAGCCGCTGTTTACGGGGCCAGCCAGAACCTGCCGCTCTCGGAGGACGGCAAGTGCGTTCCGCTTTCGCCCTACGGCGCCGACAAGCTTTCGTGCGAATTGCACGCCCGAGCCGCCTACGAAGTCTATGGTCTCTCGACGACGGGCCTTCGCTTCTTCAACGTCTTCGGACTGGGCCAGGATCCGCAGTCACCCTATTCCGGCGTGATCACCAAATTTGCGCAGCGGCTCGGAAACAACGAGGACATCGTGATCTACGGCGATGGCAAGCAGACCCGTGATTTCGTTTACGTCGCCGATGTCGTCGAGGCGCTTATCCGATCAGCGGAGCGGATTCCGGACGGTGCTCGGATCTTAAATGTTTGCAGCGGGGTCGAGACATCGATCAATGAGCTCGCGCGGATCATGATCGAAGAAACCAAGTCACAATGCGCAATCAGTTACGTGGACGGACTGCTCGGCGAAGTCAGGCGTTCTCAAGGGTGCACCCAAGCGCTCCAAGCAGAGCTCGACCATCGATGCCGCACGGATCTTCGCGCTGGACTGGCGCTGTTGCTTACGCAAGGGCGGCAATAGCGTGAAAGGCCTTGTTGCGGCGCCACGCATGACCACACCATAATGTGCGCTCCGATGCGACACACATTTCTGATGTTGGCTGAGCTCCGCTCAATGGTACCGATTGCCTGGGGTGCTGCCGTCCGCAGTCGCGGGCAGCAAGCGAAATACTTTCGCATTGGTCGATGCCCGCACCAGCTTAAAGCGAGGCGAGGTCAGCAGGTCCCGTTCGATGTGGTCAAAGTCGCCCGGCCGCAACTGCCCGTTGGCTTCGAGAGAAGCTTTCTGGCTGCGCGTGAGAATCACATAGGCGTCACGCCATTGGGGATTGTCCATCCACCGCAAAAAGACACCTGATGGGTCGGCGGCAATTTCTTCTCGCGTTGACTTGGCTTCCAGCGAAATCGCCAAATAGTAGAAATTCTCGTAGTTCATGAACTGCGACGGATAACTACGCGAACCTTCGATGAGGAGTGTGTCCTCCGGAGCTGTGCGATAGAGCCATTCGGCCACCGCGACTTCATCTTGCGCAAAGCGGTATTCGCGGTCCTTGCCATTGTTTGCGAATAGGAAACCGATGGTCGAAAAAAGAAGCACGATAGCAAGCGGCAGGAAGACATAGGCCGGCTTTCCCGCCCGGGTCGACGGAAAGAACGCGGCGGCAGCGAAGAAGGCAAGGAAGGGCGACGCAAAGAGGTAAACGCGAAATATCGACTCTCCGCCATACGCAACCGCTATCAGCGGCATTGGTGAGAGCAAGAGTGCGGCGGCGGTGAGGTCCCAGTGGCCATTTAAGAGCCGACGCAAACCGCCGAGGAGCGCAAGGACAATGACGCCTGCCGAAAGCGCGCGCCCGAACAAAACCACCCAGGCACGTTCGGCACTCACGTCGGCCACATTCGCGAGCTTGCTGGTGGCTTCTGACAGCGTACCCATGCTGGCCAGTTCGCTCAAAATTTGCTCGTAGACAAAGGGGGCCGCTGGCCAGAGAAGCCATCCAATTTCAGCGACGATTGCAAACATCAGATAGGCAGGCGAAAGCCATCCGAGTACGGTCAGGGATACCGCCGCGAGGATGATCATGAGAGGCGTCAGCTGATGCGTGACCACGACCACGCAAATGAGCACCATCGCCAGCAACGCGGAGAAGGTACGCACAAAGCGGCTGCCCGTCCAGGAAGGTAGCCCGATCGGGCGTGAGACAGGGCCGAGCACATACAGAAAACCAGGTCGCTGCGCCGCCCATGTCGTTTCGCGTTTGCGCAAGGGGCCAAGAAATAGCCCTATGAGAATGAGGTAACAAAGGAACGTCACGCCTTGCGGCGAAAAATAGTCCTGGCCGACCCAGTTGGCGACCACGAATAGCCAACAGGCCGTCAGTTGTAGGCGGCGATCTGCGGATAGGCGTTTGGCAATTCCCAGAAACGCCCCGACAAGCCCGAGCGTAAGGACCGGCGGGGTGAAGCTTACGATTGGCGCGAGATCGACCGATCTCAAGCCGAAGCGGTCGGCCAACCAAGCCGTCGCCGCGAACAGCCCGGGCCAATTGTGATAGGCCGCGAGGAAAGATGCATTTCGGTCAACGGCTTCATAACGTTGGATGTAGTCGACGACGCCGAGGTGCTTCCAGGCCCAGGAATAGCGCAATGTTCCGTAAACGATCGGCGGGGTCGCGTGAAGGACGATGACGAGCGCGATCAGATAGAAGACGGGTAAGGGGCCAGCGGTACGCCCAGCACATACCAGCCAGGCAAAACCTGCTGCTAGCAACGCCAGTGACAGAAAGAAGCTCCTGGGCAAAACCGAAACCAAGCCGACGTCGGTCATCCGATCGGGCTCGATCGCAGGCAACGATATCGCCCAAAGGAGGAGCGTCGCAAAGAGTATAGCGGCGAGGGCTACGTCATATCGCTTGGAGACTGTGTCAGCGTCAGTGTTCAATGGCATGTCTTCGACGCGGGCAAGGACAGTCATTACCTGCTACCCCTCTTCGCGGAGCCGGCAGGAATGAGGTAGGACGACGTCGCGCTTGTACTGCGCTTTTGTCTCCGCAGGCAGCCGACCGCAAGTGTGTGCGGTGCCGCGTTCACCTTACCGCCGTACCAGGCCAGGACGAGGTCGATATTGACCGCCAGCCATAGCGCTTTATCAGCAAAACAAGACGATTTGGTCAAATTGGTCGCAATGTGGTGCCACCACGCCAACCCGCAAAGCGCACGCAACACGGCGGGGTCCGTAAGTGCACCGTAGCTCTCCTCAAGTGTGGCACGCATTGGTGCCATGGCTTTCATCTCCTCGGGTGACAATTGCGGCACTTCCAAAAAACGGCGTACGACGAAACCCAGGTCTTCGCCGCTGCGCAATGCGCGCGCGGTCAGCAACAGGAAGATGACGTCAAGGCCGGGCGGGGTATCCTGGGTGGCGGTCTCCCAGTCAATAATAGCACTCAAGCGGACATCAGCTTCATCTGGGCCGGACGTGAAAAGCAAGTTTCCGGGGGCGAAATCCCCATGGCCGAGACTGAGAGACAACGAACGACCGCTCCAGAACTCGCGTTGCTGCGCCTGAAAGACAAAAAGTGCCTCTGCGCGCGACGCCGGGCCGAGTAAATGCGATTGCGATGCGCACACAATATCGGATCCATAATAGAGCCAGCTTTCCAGCCAATCCTGGTTGATTACCTCTTTTGTTCCTGTGCGCGAGTGCATTATGTGGATGGCGTCTATCGCTTGGGTGAGTGCGGAAAGGTATTGTTCAGACATGGCAAAAACCGAACGTCCGTCGGCACCCGGCAACGCGCGCTCGGCGAGCTTTGCTGCTGATGGGTCAACAGAACTCGCGATAATCGTTGAAACCGCAAAATCAAGGTGTCGGAACGCGGGATTGGCGGCGAGCTCACGGCTGCGTTCGATGTGGCGGGTAACTGCTCGGTGCCCCTCTGGCGAGGTCGATGCCTTGAAGACGAGGAGTTCGTTCGCAGCGTCATCCGTCCGGAACATGCCTGTTCGCACGTCGCTTTCACGGTAAAACTCCCGCACGGACTGCGCAGCTGGCATTGCAAGCCCGGTGGCGGAACAGAAGCTCGCAATTGACGCCTCTAGTGGCGGCGCTGAATGCCGCCGCGGTGCGACATTGCTCCAGATCCGCGCCAGCGACGATAACAAACGCAATGTAAGATCGATCCGACCGGACGGTCCGAGACGGCGCCACAGGTCGCCTAACAGGCCGACCGCCGTTAAGCTGTGGGCGATCAGCCACGCGGCCGCCATCCCTAGAGCGCCATAGGCGACGACAAGCGGAGTGCCAAGACCAAGCACAACGACTAACGTTACGACTTGTGCCAGTGCAACAACCTGTGTCCGACCCGTCGCACGATGGACGGCGAGAACGAGCGTGACGAGGCTCCAAGGCAGGCAGGATATAGCGAGTAGGCGCAGCAGCGTCGAATTTGTAAACGAGACATCGATACCGAGCACCGTCAACAGAAGTGGCGCGCCTATGATCAGCACCAACACAACAGCTGCCAATGGCGCGATGGTGTAGAGCAAGGCATCTACGGCGAGCCGATGCAATTTCGACTTATCGAACGCGATTTCTGCCAAGAGGGAGACGCCCATCGAACGGCTGATCAAATAGACCCCGTAGACGATTTCCCAGCTGATATAATAGACAGCAAGATTGGCCGAGCCGCCATAACGCAGGACGACGAGGGGCGCGATGCCCATTGCCGTCATTGAGGCGAGCGTACCCAGATAGTCCCATCCAAAATATCGAGTGAGCGCTCTGCGGTCAGCTCTCTGGGTGTCGCCGTTGATACGGTGTTGCGGAAGAAAACGGATAAAAATCAGCCAGTTAATGCCGGCCAACAAGAGTGGCAGCGGCAAGATCCACGCCGCATAGAGCCCAGCACCGAGAATGGAGGAGCCTGCAAATAGTGTAAGCAACAAAAGCTTGGCAACGGCGAATATGGCGTTTTCGATGGGCACGACCGTCGCCCGCCGCAAGCCCGCTAACACGCTATCCTGCAGGGCAAAGAGCGTCCAGGCGACCGTTGCGACCATGAAGGCTGCGGATGAGATGGGCTGCTCTCGCAGGAAACCCAATTCGGGTGTGATACGGGAGATGAAAATGATGGCGAGCGTGGAAAGAAAAGCCGCTGCAATGGCGGCTAATGCATAGGCCCAAAGCACCAGACGCCGGACACCCTCCTTCGCGGTCGCAGGTAGATAGCGGTTCAGAAAGTTGCCCATGTTGAGCTGCGAGATGTTTCCAAGCGCCAGCATGGTAGAAATGAGTGCTGCCCCAAGCCCGACTTGTTCGGGGGAGTAAAGGCGGGAAGCCAAGCCCCAGAAGGCGAGTCCGAGCACTGAAGTGAGCCCGGCGCTCGCGATCAGCGCGTAGCCGTTTTTGAGGAGTGACGAGTGGGCAAGCGCAGCCAACGCTGGATAGGCCCGCGAGATCCGGGCCATGAAGTTGACGTGGTCGTGGTTGTTACGCTGCAACATCAGCCGTCGTCCCGCTGCCAGATACGTACGTAGTCGACGAGGTATGCGGAGGGAAATTTCGTAGACTTCGATGGAGACCCCGCCCACTCACCGCCAACAGCCAGATTGAGGAGCAGGTACATCTCTTCACTGGATATCGTCGGGACGTCCGTGTGTCGCCAGACCTCCTTGCCGTCGAGGTACCAAATGATCTTGTCCGCGTCCCAGGTCAGACTGTAGACGTGCCAGTCCGCCGTCAAGTCTGATGTCTCGACGTCCTTCCCGACGCTTTTCTTCTCAGAGGCCGCGTCAAGGTAATGATAGTGCATTCGCAACGTGGAGGATGAATCGCCCAGAACCTCCATAATATCGATTTCCGGACGGGATTTGCGTGTCTCCGGCAGAAGCCATATCGCGGCCCAGAACCCCTTGCCCGCAGGAACTTTTGCCTTGACTTCAACGTGGCCGTAACGGAACCGAACACGCGAGGGACGAGGCAGTTCGTCGTAGTCGCGCCCCGTGGTGACAATGCCGGAGGTGTAGTTGAAAGTCCGGTCTTCGATGCCCTTGGCCTTTTGTCGTCGAGCAGTGAGCCGTAAAAGGCCTTCGGACAGAGTGACGTTTTCTGGTCGGTACCATTGCAGTTCGGCATTGCCGAGATTGGTACAGCCGTCCTTGTTCCACCAATAACAGGTGGTCCACTTTTCCCGGTCAATTTCGGGTCCGTCGAAGTTATCTTCAAAGATCATCCGCCACGAACCTTCGGCAGCGATCGGAACCGGTCCGTCAGCACGTGCCGCCGATGTTGCGAGACAGAGAGACAGGAGTACGGCGGTGATGGTGATCGATTGCCTAAGATGCATCACGAAACCCCACCACGCGTTTGACTGTATTTCGGGCGAAACTGTCGAGGCTTGCGAGGGGAAGTCGCTCATAGCGGTATTCCGCATAGGGGATGGCGACCGCGCCGAAGCGAGATTTGAATTGGGCGAGCGAAGCGGAATTCCCAGTCTCGCCCATATGATAATGTGTACTACCGAGCCGGCAGGCATCTTCGATCGCCCGGGCTTGAAGCAGGTATGTGGCGCGGCTTTCGCCAGCGAGCTCCTCATCGATCGCGCCGCGCGTGTAATGGGCTTGGTGATGCATGAGCACTAATATTGCGGCAACGGGCCGGCCGTTGATGCGCGCCACATAGAGCCGAAAAGCCTCGCCGAGATGGCTCGCCATTTCGGCGAACTTTGAACGTGGATCACGGCGCAACCCACGGAAGCGTGCAAGTACTGCAGGTTCATGCTGCTTGCGCGCCCAACGCAGCAACGAAAGTTCGAGCAGGCTGTGAAACTCATCGATCAGTCGATCGCTGTTACCTGCTTCCACCACAACGCCACATTTTTGGGCGCGTCGGATGTTCGTTCCAGCATTAGAGCGAAAGCGCGCCCGTACAACCTCCATCCCTCCGGCCAAATCAACGACATGCGCCAGACGGGGAACGGTCGCCCAGCCAGGGCGGACAGCCTCAGCCCAGATATTCGCTAAAAGAGGGTTTGGTCGGATTTTAAGGCCGACATAGGGCAACGTCTCAAGATGAGCGAGAACGCAACGCAACTTGTCGGGCGAAATTCCCTCGTCAGAAAGCAGGCCACCGAACCCCCACGCCGGCGGTGGCGACCAAGCGTAACGCAATGAGGCGACACCCTTGGTAAATAGGGGCAATACCGCTTGGGCACCGTCGGCGAAATGGAAGTACTGCGGGCTGCATCGGTAGTTGCCGCTGGCAGTGACGGCTTGTGCCCATTGGTGCGACTGGCTGACGAGCGCGGTCCGGTCACTTTGATAGAGATCAAGCCAAACGGCATCTGAGGCCGGCCCACTTGATTGGATGAGGTGACCAAAGGCGTTAGGGCCGATCGGTTGCGTTGATGCCGTCTCCAAACTCATACAGCCGATCCAGCGCTTCCATCATGGTCGTTCATCGGTGCGTTTCACAAGCATAGGACGAATAAGCAGGAAATGAAATGCCCGAGAATGATCTCTTAGGGGGCGTGCATCTTCAAAATTTTGTGCTTTACTAATGTAGGACAGCGCACTGGCAGGTTATGCTTGGAGCCAGCAAATGCCGCATCGATTGCAAAACCGAATATTGACGGCGAAACAGAAGCTCAAAAAGATGAACTGGCGCGTCACAAGGTTCCTTACCGCTGGCGCCGTCTGGATGTTTGCGGTCTTACCGGCGTCAGCCCAATCGGTGGTGCTCGATACCCAGGAAATTTCCTTACCCTATCTCGCGCGGGCACTTGAGCAGGCTTACCAATTGCCGCTTCTGTTAGACGCCGGCGCTTCGCCGGCCGAGCGAAAGGAGGCGCTCGCGACCGAAAAGGCCCGGCTCAAGGGTGTGATCGCCGGCTTTGGCTATTTAGACGCGGATGTCTCCGAGGAGGATCAGAAAGGGCAAATAGTTCTTCACCCTAAGCTTGGTGATCTCTACAGGGTGACGTCCGTGGAACTCAAGGGCATTCGTCCATCGGAACTGGACCGTGAGGTCCTCGATCGGCTCGCCGCGATCATTGATGAGTTTGTCGGGCAGCCCGCGACGACATTCGTCGTTGACACGTTCACTCGGCGTATCCTCCAAATCGTCACCGCCCAAGATTTCGCGCACGCACGGCGACGGGCAACGGATTGGGTCCGTAAGGGCGAGGGTGTCGCGACTGCGGTCATTGATCTCGACCTTGGCCCCCGCAGCCGTTTTGGTGAGGTTCGATTTAGTGGCGCTCTTCGCATGCAATCCGAACTCCAGCGCCTCGTTCCGTTTCGTTCCGGCGACCGCTACAGCGCCGCAGCTGTCGAACAGCTACGTCACAATATTCAGGCTCTTGGTACTGTGAAGTCTGTAAGGATTGCCACAGGTAAAGACGAAGACGGAATGGTCCCGATCGATGTCAGGATCCGCGAAGCCCCTGCAAATCTCGAGACCCTGCGCCATACGAACCCGCTCGACGTTGGAAGTGGCCTCGCCGCGATCGCAGGTCTATTTATCGTTCAGATCGCAGCACAGGCCGGCTTGCCGCGATCCCGGTTGCGCCCATTAATATGGTGCACAGGTGGCTGCCTATTGATGTTTGCAGTGTTGGCGGCTCTCAGGCTCGTTAGCTTCTTAGCTTGACGCCGGCATGGGTTAGGCTGAACGTGTGCTACTGCTCGCCTTTGGGCGTCGGAATAAGGGTTCCGACAATCAGTGGGCCGTTGACCGGCTGGCGTTGACTGGCGGCCTCGCCGAGAACAGCGTCAATCTCTTCCTTAAGCGCCTGGCCTTTGGCGACGAGCGCCGCCTCGGCCTGGATTAAGGTAGCGTTATCCGCGCTCGCGTTTGTTGCGATGGAACGTCGCAATTCCCTCAAGTCCGCAATCAGAGCGTTCCACTCTTCCATGAGCTTCATCCACCGCTTGACTGGGTCCGTTGTCGGTGCCTTGGCGATATGTTCTTCCGACTGCATCAGCCTCGCTTGCCCTTGATCGCATGTTGATCTGCACCATGCCTCGCGCTGCAAGATACGCGATTCCCTCTTGATAAGCCATCGATCTTGCAACCTTAGTGGGTCGCAACCCTTCGTTATCCCTCAGAACTAGGCAAATTCAATCGGTTAGATTCGACTGCGCTCAGCTTTGCGAGAGGCTATGTTGTCCTTCTTCGGCGCACAAACCAGGATATCCGAGGGAGAGCTGTTCTTTAGCTGACGCGGCGTCGAGACGCTGTGGTCACGACAACGTGTGTGGATAGCGGTTAGCCACTTGCGCTCGCAGTGTGGCTCCGCTCGTCATGGATCCCCGGCGACTCCTTTCATTTAAGGAGTTACTGATATTTAGGTTTGTGTATTAAAATTAGGAAAACATCTTATTTTCCAGAGAAAAATAAAGGGTCTAAATATAACGGCACCGGAGAAATTGCGTCCGCGAGAGAATTTGTTTCCTAAGATTTTTTGTGAACGGAACTATTCCATCTGTTATACTGTGACATATTTCTGCAATAAAACGGCAACATCGAGCCTGTCTTAGAATAAACCAAGGAAAATAACGGCTTCTACCATAAAATGCTCTTTTTCAAGAAATTCATGTGGTAGTTTACAAAGTTAGAATATTGTAATAAAACTGAATATGTACAAGTAATACACACTTTTCTCCTCCGCGGCCATCTGCATGACCGAGGATGGACGCTTATTGTTTTCAATTTTCTTTTTTTGGTTTGGAGGATTTTGATTAAAATGGGTGAGCATTTTCACAATTCGTTAAGAGCAGCCCTCCGCCCCTCGACCATGGACAGGGCCATCGTTGTCCCGAGGGTCAGTGTCATCGTCCCTACGGTAAATGAGGCAAAAAACCTACCGCATGTCCTGCCACGCATACCCGCCTGGATAGACGAGGTCATCCTTGTCGACGGGAACTCTACCGATGGCACCGTCGCCGTGGCGCGCGAACTTATGCCCGATATCGTCGTCATAGAACAGCCGCGCCTTGGAAAAGGGGTGGCGCTTGCTGCTGGTTTCGCCGCGGCCCGCGGAGACATCCTCATCACTCTTGACGCGGATGGTTCCGCTGACCCCGAAGAGATGACTGGTTTTGTGGGTGCATTGCTTGCAGGCGCCGATTTCGTAAAGGGTTCGCGGTTTCTCCAAGGCGGCGATACGCGTGACATGGAATGGTACCGACGTCTTGGAAACTGGGGCTTGCTGCAATTGGTGCGTCTGCGCTTCGGCGGCCGCTACAGCGATCTCTGCTACGGTTACAACGCCTTCTGGCGTGACGTTTTACCCCATTTGCGGGTCGAGTCCGCGACCGGTTTCGAGATCGAAACGCAAATGAATATCCGCGCGCTCCAAGCAGGCCTCGCCATAGCGGAGCTTCCGAGCCGGGAATATGCGCGGATTCACGGCGTCAGCAATCTACGCACGATCCCCGATGGCTGGCGCGTCCTGAAGACAATTGCCCGGCTGGGCCTCAGTCAACGCAGTCGCGCCGGTGCCATGGTCAGAAACCGTACGCAGCGGGCAGGTTGAGGCCTGCCATGTCTTCGATTGCGGTTGTGATCTGCGCTTACTGCGATGAGCGCCGCCTACAACTGGGCGACGCCATTAACTCGGTATTGAAACAAGCCCGCAAACCTGATCGGCTCGTCGTCGTCATCGACCACAACGACGACTTGCTGCGGGACATGCGGACCTCTTACCCAGATGTCGAGGTGATCGCCAATGACGGGGCACGAGGCCTCTCGGGTGCGCGAAACACCGGCGTGCGTGCAGCCGCGCCCTGCGATATCGTTGCATTTCTTGACGACGACGCTGTCGCCGAAGCCGACTGGCTGCAACGGCTCGCTCTGCACTATGTGGATCCAAACATTATCGGCGTCGGTGGCAAGGTGCTGCCACTTTGGCCAGATCAGCGACCGCGCTGGTTTCCAGAAGAATTCCAGTGGGTGGTCGGCTGCAGTTACAAGGGCCTGCCGAACAGGCTGAGCCCGGTTCGCAATCCGATTGGCTGCAACATGTCGTTCCGACGGACGGTCTTCGATGCCGTGGGCGGCTTTCGCGAAGGTCTCGGTCGCAGCGGCCAGGATGCCGCCGGGTGCGAGGAAACAGAGCTTTGCATTCGCGCCCGCCGGCACTTCCCGGCAGCAGTCATTCTCTACGATCCGCTAGCCGTGGTTCATCACCAAGTTACCAGAGAACGGACGCGGTGGGCCTACTTCCGCAGACGATGCCAGGCGGAGGGACGCTCGAAAAGTGCTGTGGTCGAGACCGCAGGAGCGGGCGACAAGCTTGGTGCCGAGCGTGCCTATGTTACCCGCACCTTGCCGGCTGGCGTCTTTCGCGGCTTGATGGATATGGTGACGCAACTTGACCCTTCGGGGCCGCTGCGTGCGTTCACAATCGTCGCCGGGCTTATGTTTACGACGGCGGCCTATCTTGCCGCAAAATTCTCTAGACACTCAAGACCTTTCCGCCCAATCAAGATCGTAGACATAGACCATACCAAGCCACTTCCGGCGATCGACCTTACCAGGCCGGGCGGCGATGTGCCCTATGGCGGCGTTTTCTGTTTGATCCGCTCTGGCGCGCAGCCGCTCGCACTCGTCGAGTTGCAGCATTCTGGCCCCGTGATTGCGCCTGCAGACTTGCTCGCGGAGATCGGCTCCGTGCGCTCCTTGCCTTCAGTTAACTCCTACCGAGCGCCTACGCGTGAAAGAGTGGCGGTGGTGATTGCAACGCGTGATCGCGCAGAGAGCCTCGATCGCTGCCTCGCGTCGCTGTTTGATCAGACCCGCGCCCCCGATGAGGTGCACGTTGTAGACAACGCTCCTGCCTCGTCGGCGACATTGGATCTGATTTCGACACATTACCCCGGACGAGTGCACTATGTGCTTGAGCCAACCCCGGGGCTCGGACGGGCACACAATACTGGCCTGCGCTACGTGTCCAGCGACATCGTTCTCTTTACCGATGATGACGTCGTGCTCGACCGACATTGGGTCGAAGCGATGGCAGCGCCGATGGAGGAGGATAAGGCTGTCGGTTGCGTGACCGGTTTGATCCTGCCAGCCGAACTCGAAACTCGGGCGCAGGTCTGGACGGAGCGGCATGGCGGCTTCGGGAAGGGGCTGCATCGTCGAGTTTACGATTTGGAGGCGAACCGTCCCAAAAGCATGCTCTTTCCCTTCACCGCTGGTCAATTCGGTTCAGGTGCCAACATGGCGTTCCGGGCAAGTGCGTTGCGCCGGGTTGGCGGCTTTGATCCAGCACTCGGCGCTGGAACGCTGGCGCGTGGCGGCGATGACCTTGCTGCCTTCTTCGCCATCGTTAGCGGCGGCTTTAGACTGGCCTACCAGCCTCAGGGCATTATCTGGCACTACCACCGCCGCGGCGAAGACGGCATGCGTCGGCAAGCCTTTTGTTATGGCATGGGGCTTGGCGCCTACCTGACGAAGATCGTTGTCGACGAGCCACGTCGGGCTATTCGGCTCGCTGCGGCATTTCCAGCAGGCATCTTACACATGGCCGGGCCGACGTCGCAGAAAACCGCGCGGCTACCGAGCGACTACCCGCTGCGGCTCGTCTGGATGGAGCGCCTTGGCATCCTTGCAGGTGTACCAGGCTATTTGCGCAGCCTGACAAAACGTCGGCGCGACGATCAACCACGTAATGGCATTGACGCAAGACGACCGGCAGAAAGAGAGGTCTGACATGCAAGCTATCCCGATCCTGGTCTATCACAGCGTCGGCCGTACTTGCGGCCCGGCCTATCGACGCTGGCTGGTGACCGAGCGGGAGTTGGACGCACATCTCCAGGCCCTGACGCAGCGCGGCTACCGCTCAATGACGGTTCGCGACCTTGCGCTATTGCGTTGCAGCGGACAACCGATCCCTCCGCGCACCTGCGTCATTACCTTCGACGATGGACTTCGCGACTTTGCCGAAGCCGCCATGCCAGTTCTGGTCGACCGGAAGTTTGCCGCCACACTCTATGTCACCACCGGTTTCGTGGGGGCGACCGCCCGATGGCTTGCGGATCTCGATGAAGGCAATCGCCCAATGCTCAACTGGACCGCGCTGCGTGACCTGCACGACGCCGGGATCGAGATCGGCGCGCACTCTGTAACTCATCCCGAACTTGATACACTGTCCTTTGGAAAGGCTACCAGCGAGCTTCGCGACAGCAAGAGGGCCCTGGAAGACGGGTTGGGCGCGGCAGTCACCACATTCGCATACCCGCATGGCTACGCGTCCCGCGCAACGCGCAGGATTGCAAAAAATGCAGGCTACCTCGCCGCCTGCCGTGTTCGTCACGCGCTCAGCGACGAGACGGAAGATCTCTTCGCTCTTTCTCGCATTGTTGTCACCAGTGAAGTGACGCCAGACGCGCTCTTGGATATGATCGAGACGCCGCAGCTTCCCGTCGCACCGCCAGCCGATCGGCTGATTGCCATCGGTTGGCGCGCAGCAAGACGCCTGCGCGCCTTGCACCGCTCGGTGTTTCCAAGGCGCCAAGTGGCCGGATCAGAAAGTGGGGCGTGATGCGTTCCTCGGGCTGGATCGGACTTGTCGCTGTCGGTGTCCTGTGGGCCGGGTCGGCGTCTGCCGCCGCGCCGGAAGCCTCAGCGGTCGACCCTCTATCCCAACACGATCGGCCTGAAGGAGGGCAACAGGTTGTCTTCCAGCCCAACCTAGGCCGGGCATTGGCGCAACTGGCTGACCTCTACATTGCACGCAAGGTCGATGCCACGACCGTGGATCGTCTGCTCGGCGAGTATGAAGGTATGCTGCGCAATGCCGGGCCGGATGCGATTGTCGCGGTATCGCAGCCGAGAGGCTCGGGTGAGGTTGTCAACGAAGCGCCCGATGGTGCCCGCGTGCTTACTCTCTACCAACGTGCGGCGGCCTACGGCTATCGGGGCGCGCTGTTTGGTCTCGGTGATCTCTACAGTCGTGGCGAACTCGTGCCTCGCAACCCCGAAAAGGCATTTGCCGCTTATGCCGAGGCGGCAAATCAGGGGATCCCCGCGGCGCAGTTGCGGATGGCGGAATTGATGATCCGCGGTGAGGGCACGAAACGCGATGTGACGGCAGGCGAGGCGAGCCTGCGCGTGCTCGGTCAATCCGAAAATCCCAGCGTGCTGGAGCTAGTCGCTGAGCTTTGCCTTTCCGGACGCATACCGGAACAGACCGATATCGCGGTTTCGGCGCTGCGCAAGGCTGCAGATTTGGGTTCCGCAAGGGCGCACTTCAGGCTCGGCGAACTCTACTACGCCGGAACAGTTCTGGCTGCGGACTATTCCGCAGCACTTGTTCATTACCGTCTGGCTGCGGGACACGGAAATGTGGAGGCGAAGGTTCGGATTGCCGAAATGCAGGCGCACGGTCAAGGCATGGCCCGCGACGTGACGAAGGCGGTGCGCGAATTGCAGGCTCTGGCCGATCTCGGCGCGCCGATTGCCGACCTCTCCCTTGGAAGTCTCTATCTGAAAGGCGATGTCGTGCTGGCCGACCCGGTTCGTGCGGCAAAATACTTCCGTCAGGCCGCTGCCCGTGGCAGCGGGACGGCGCTGATGCAGTTGGGAGACCTCTATGCGGATGAGGGGGCAGTAACTGGCGACTATGGTCCAGCCGTTCAAAGCTATCAACAGGCCGCAGCGAACGGCAATCCAGGCGCGAGAGTGCGGCTTGCGGAAATGAAGGCGCGAGGGCGCGGAATGCCGAGGGATCTTGCCGCGGCGACGACGGAACTGATGACGCTTGCAAGTGCAGGAGAGGCCGGTGCCTCTTTGGCGCTTGGCGATCTCTATGGCGAAGGGCGCGCGTTAGCCATCGAGCCCGCCAAGGCTCTGATCTACTATCGACAGGCCGCCGCTCAGGGCAGTGTCACGGCGTTGCTCCGGCTCGGGGAATTCCATTCGCAAGGCGAGTTATCCCGCCCCGAGTACGGACGTGCGTTGGAATACTATCGTGCCGCAATCGCTAGGGGCAGCGTCAGTGCAAAGGTCCGGTTGGCAGAAATGACGGCCATGGGCCGAGGCGTGCCGCAGGATGTCGTCGCCGCCAAAGTTGAACTGGAAAACCTTGCAGCCCGCGGCGAGGGGGAGGCATCCCTTCTTTTGGGTGATTTCTATGCCCGTGGGGATGTCATGCCGGCCGATCCTGCCCAAGCCTGGCTCCACTATCGGCGTGCTGTCGATCAGGGAAGCGTCGCTGCGCTGACACGGCTTGGCGATCTCTATGCCGGCAACGGTAGGGCTACGCCGGACTATACCCTCGCGCAGGAATACTATCGGCGCGCCGTCAGCAGAGGAAGCGTGAGCGCCCAGGTGCGGCTCGCAGAAATGGAGGCTCACGGGCAGGGGGGCGTTCGCAACGTATCGACGGCGACGCGAATTTTGACGTCGCTTGCCGAACGGAGTGAGCCGGCTGCCGCTCTCAGCTTGGGTGATCTCTATTACTCCGGGGAAGTCACACGGGCGGATCCGGCACGCGCAACCGGATATTACCAGCACGCTGCCGCACTTGGAAGCATAACGGCCTTGCTTCGACTGGGCGATCTCTACGTCACCCAGGGCGCACTAACGGGCGACTATAGGGCCGCAAGAGTAAGCTATGAACAGGCAGCGGCGAGGGGAAACATCGGTGCGAAAGTGCGGCTCGCGGAAATGAAGGCGAGAGGACGCGGCACAACGCAGGACGTTGCAGCCGCGAAGGCCGAGTTGGATGCTCTCGCGTCGGCCGGGGACGCGGGCGCTTCGCTGTCGCTCGGCAATCTGTACAGTGACGGACAGGCTCTGGCAGCCGAGCCGGCTCAGGCCCTCCTCTACTATCAGCAGGCAGTTGCACAGGGCAGTGTCACGGCGCTTCTTCGCCTTGGCGACCTTTATTCCGACGGTGAACGCACCGCTGCCGATTACGCGCGCGCCATCGAGTTCTATCGCAAGGCCGCAGATGCAGGAAACGTCAACGCAAAGATACGGGTGGCGGAGATGAAGTCGCGGGGCCGCGGCATCAACCAGGACATCGCCGCCGCGAAAGCCGGACTCGAGCAGCTTGCAGCAGCGGGCGAGGCAGATGCCTCACTGGCTCTCGGCGACCTCTATGGTAGGGGCGAAGTTGTCGCGTTCGATCCTGGGAAGGCTCTCAGCCAGTATCGGCGGGCTGCCGATGGGGGCAGCGTGACCGCCTTGTTGCGGCTCGGCGACTTTTATTCACAAGGCCAACCGACGATGCTCGACTACGGGCTTGCGCAGGACTTTTACCGTCAAGCGGTCGGCCGGGGGAATGTGAGCGCCAAGATCCGGCTCGCCGAAATGCAAGCACGCGGCCAAGGTATTGCTCGCGACGTATCCGCCGCGACCCGGGAACTGACCGAGCTCGCGCAGCGGGGTGAGACGGCTGCCGCGCTGGCGTTGGGCGACCTCTATGGCAGGGGAGAAGCCGTACCGGTCAATCCGACGCAGGGTTTGCAATATTATCGCCAGGCGGCCACGCAAGGCAGCATGACTGCGTATTTGCGGCTTGGCGACCTCTATTCCGCCGGCACCACATCGGCGACGGATTACGCGGCAGCGCTAGACCACTACCGCCGCGCTGCCGACCGAGGAAATTTGGTGGCAAAGGTTCGGCTCGCCGAAATGAAGGCGCGCGGCCAGGGTATGGCGCCGGATATCGCGTCGGCAACAAGCGAATTGAACGCCCTGGCAAAAGGAGGAGAAAAAGCCGCAGCGATTGCGCTTGGCGAACTCTACAGCAATGGACAAGTCGTGCCTGCCGACCCAACCCTTGCTGCCGGCTATTATCGCCGCGCCGGAGAGCTTGGTAGCGTTGAAGCAAGAGTGCGGCTCGCGGAGATGGAGGCAAGAGGGCAGGGTGTCCAGCAAGACGTGACGGCTGCCACCGCCGATCTGGCGGCGCTTGCCAAGGGAGGGGAGGCCAGCGCGTCCCTCGCCCTTGGTGATCTCTATGCCGAAGGAAAGGTCGTACCTCAAGATCCATCAGCCGCCGTCAACTACTATAGGCAGGCGATCTCGCAGGGAAGCGCCACCGCACATCTTCGGTTGGCCAATCTTTACTCTGCTGGCGGTCTTTTGGCGACGAACTACGCCGGAGCGTTCGACCAATATCGCCAGGCGGCAGAGCGCGGCAGCAACGAGGCAAAGATCCGGATGGCTGAAATGACGGCGCGGGGCCAGGGGACTGCCCGCGACGTAGCAACGGCAACGCGTGAATTGATTGCGCTCGCCGACAGGGGAGAGACCGCCGCTGCGATCTCGCTTGGGGACCTTTATGGCGCGGGAGACGTGGTCCCAGCCGATCCGGTGAGAGCGCTGCATTACTACCGGCAGGCCGCCCAGAACGGCAGCATTACTGCGTTGCTGAGACTGGGGAGCTATTACTCCGAAAGCGGGTCGCCAGTGGCCGACTTTGCTCTGGCGCTAAACTATTATCGGCAGGCTGCAGGTCGGGGGAACACAGAGGCCGCAGTCCGGCTCGCCGAAATGAAGGCGCGGGGACAGGGCATGGCGCGGGATGTGGCGTCGGCCACACAAGAATTGGCTGCCCTGGCCAAAAAGGGGGAGACGGTGGCCGCGCTTTCTCTCGGTGAGCTCTATCGCCAGGGGGAGGTTGTGCAAGCCGACCTTGGGCGCACGGTCGAGTACTATAGCCAGGCGGCCAAGCGCGGCAGCGTGACGGCGATGATACGTCTCGGCGAGTTTTACTCCAAGAGCCAGACGGCCGTGACTGACTACGCTCGCGCGCAAAACTTTTACCGTCAGGCGGCAAGCCAGGGTAGCGTTGAGGCGAAGGTCCGGCTAGCGGAAATGAAAGCCCGGGGGCTTGGCGTTCCGCAGGACCTCGCGACGGCCCAGGCCGAGCTTAAAAGCCTTGCTGCATCCGGTCGACAGGAGGCTTCACTGGCATTGGGCGATCTCTATGGTGACGGAAAAGTTGTCCCGGCTGATCCCGCCCAAGCAGTGCAATATTTCCGGCAAGCCGCGTCGCAAGGCAGCACCACGGCGAATGTTCGATTGGGCGACCTCTATTACGCGGGCAAGGGGGTGAGGACGGACTTTGCGGCCGCCTTCGATCACTATCGCCGCGCAGCAGAGCGGGGCAATTTGGAGGCCAAGGTTCGGCTTGCGGAAATGCGGGCACAGGGCAAGGGAATCCCCCAGGACCTCTCCGCTGCAAAAACCGAGCTGGAAGACCTTGCCGCCCGCGGCGGGGCTGAAGCATCGCTTGCCGTCGGCGATCTTTATAGCAAGGGCGAGGCTGTGCCTGCCGACCGCGCTCGCGCAGCAGACTATTATCGACAGGCCGCCGCGCAAGGCAATGTCGCCGCATTGCTGCGGCTTGGGGATTTCTATTCGCAAAGCGAGGCAGCCACGAGCGACTTTCCGCTGGCCCAAAGCTACTACCGCCGGGCGGCAGACCAGGGCAACGTCGAGGCGAAGATACGGCTTGCAGAGATGCAGGCCCGAGGCCAGGGTGGAGAGCAGAACATGGAGGCCGCCAGTGCCGAATTGGCGGCGCTTGCCGACAGAGGCGAAGCCAGCGCTGCACTCGCCCTTGGCGATCTCTATGGACGTGCAGGCGTGATGCCCAATGATCCGATCCGGGCGGCCCACTACTACGAACAAGCCGCAAAACAAGGGAGTTTGACGGCGCTGCTGCGGCTCGGCGACGTTTATCGAGGTCGCGAACCAGGCAAGGCCTTCGCCGCCTTTAGCGCAGCGGCCAAGCAGGGCAGTCTGGACGGCAGCCTGCGTGTTGCGGAGCTGACGATCCGTGGCGAAGGAACGTTACGCGATGTCCCGCAAGGCGTTGCGACGATGCGTTCGCTCGCCGAAAGTGACAATCCGAGCGTACTGGAAGCGCTGGCCGACCTGTGCTTGTCCGGTCGCGTGCCGATGCAGCCGGAACTCGGCATCACAACCTTGGAGCGCGCTGCGCGCCTCGGCTCGGTGCCGGCGCATGTACGGCTCGGCGATCTCTACGCCGCCGGGAATGCCGTAACGGTCAACTATGCTCTCGCGCTAGAGCACTATCGCCAGGCGGCCGATCAAGGCAGCCTGGAGGCGAAGGTGCGGCTCGCTGAAATGAAGGCACTCGGCCGGGGCATGGCTCCTGACGCGGGAAGCGCCACCGGCGAACTGGCGATGCTTGCCGCCCAAGGTGAAGCGGGCGCGGCCTACTCCTTGGGCGACCTTTAC
This sequence comes from Sinorhizobium sp. NFACC03, assembly GCF_900103435.1. NCBI lineage: Bacteria > Pseudomonadati > Pseudomonadota > Alphaproteobacteria > Hyphomicrobiales > Rhizobiaceae > Sinorhizobium > Sinorhizobium sp. NFACC03. The sequence continues at coordinate 26,453 of NZ_FMXF01000019.1, read as the reverse complement.
GCCAAGGGCCAAACGGTGCCAGCGGATCCGCTGCGGGCTCGGCAATATTACCAGCAAGCCGCAGATCAAGGCAACGTGAGGGCCATGTTGAGGCTCGGTGACGGCTATCGGTCGGACGATCCAGGTAAGGCGTTTGCGGCCTACAGCACCGCAGCAGATCAAGGTAACCTGGAAGGCCAGCTCCGTGTCGCTGAACTGACAATCAGGGGCGAGGGGACAGAGCCAGATGTGAATGCCGGCATGGCGGAGCTTCGTGCACTCGGAGCAAGCGAGAGCCCGGATCTCCTGGTCACACTCGCCGAACTCTACCTCTCCGGAGGTATCCCTTTGCAGCCAGCGCTTGCCGTCTCGGCGCTTGAGAAGGCGGCGCATTTGGGATCCGTCCGAGCGCATGTACGGCTGGGCGACCTTTATTCCGAGGGAGATGATGTGAAGGCGGACTACAGCGCTGCGCTTGAGCACTATCGCCAGGCAGCCGAGCAGGGCGATGTGGACGCCAAAATACGCCTTGCCGAGATGGAAGCACGTGGCCAGGGCATGAAAAAGAGCGTCGCTTTGGCGGTCGATGCGCTTTCAGCGCTGGCGGCTGAGGGCTCAGCTTCCGCCCTGCTCTCCCTCGGGGACATTTACGGCGAGGGGCAAGTTACTGCGCAAGATCCGAAGCTGGCTGTGAAACATTATAAGGCCGCAGCGGAGCAGGGTAGCGTATCAGCGATGCTCAGGCTCGGCGATGCTTACAACAACGGACGTCTTGTCCCGCGCAATACGAAGGAGGCCGAAAAATACTACCAGATGGCCTTCGAAACGGGGAACCCGGGTGCCAGTGTGGCGCTCGGCCGCTTCAAGGCGTCGACCAAGACCCGCAAGAATGCAGCTGCGGGCATGGCCTTGCTCCAGCGCTCCGCAGACGAGAAAGTGGTCGGAGCATCGTCGGTTGTCGCCGAGGCCCTATTTTACGGTCACGGCGTCACGCGCAGCAGCAAGAAGGCTCTCGCCGTCCTGCAGAAAGCTGCCAAGGAGGGCGATCGGATCGCCGCGATCGATTTGATCGAAGCCTATCGTGATGGCAAGCGCGATGGCCGCACACAACTCGTAAGAAGGGACAACGCGAAAGCGAAGTCGGTCTTGCTCGCGTCGGCGGACCTGCTTTCCGGTCCGGAAATGAGCGTGCAAACCTTCCTGCTGGATGCATCGATCGCAAATGCCAAAGCGTTTGCGGCGCTCAGCAACAGGTTTAGATCCCTGACACAACCGGAACGCCAAAGGGTCGTGCGTGACTTGGCAAGGACCAACCCTCGACTGTTTGCCTACCTGATGGAAGCACAATTGCGACAGAGGGGGGTTCGCGTCGGGCCAATTGACGGTCGCCTTAACTCAGCCGCCCAAACAGCAATGGTCCGGCATTGCCGCACGCTTCTGCCGGCGCGCCAATGCAATCAAGGTTTTTCAGCGCCCCGCGTCGTTGAGACACTTACTCAAATGTTTTGACACAATTCAACTATCGTCGGAATTTTGCGCTGCTTCCGGCCGTGAGCGCCGTCTTAACCGTCGTTTGGCTTTTTGTGTGCAGAACTGGTTATGCTGCGGACGCAGCCTATGGCCCCTAGAACTGAAGATTTTCCTTGAGCAGGATCTCGATGCGGATCCGCTCCTGCGAGGCGAGCAACTCGCGGTGGTCGGCGCGGGCGCGCATAATGCGAAGTGCGCTTCTGACCGCATGGCCGGGGTCCTGGGCGATCAGGGCATCAATGCGTTCGTCCATCAACGCCCGCTCGCTGAACGGCGTGCGCTCGTGGGCAATGACTGTGAGGTCGCGTGGCCCTTGCGCATTCCAGACCGCGGTTAGCGGCGCCCGCGCCTCGGAACTCAGCACGTAGACGGCAAGCGTATCGGGGTTGTATTGCAAAGTCCTGTTGATGATCAGTTCGGCGCGTTTCTCGTCGGCATAGGTTTCGAGCGACGGCAGACATGCAAGATGTGGAAACTGCGCGTTGATGATGCTGTCGAAGCCGAGGCGGCGCTGGATGCTGTCGAGTGCCATCATGGTTTCCGCCACGACCATGATCTTGCCTGGCTGGTTGCCGATGAAGCGGCCTGCGATCTTGCCGGCCGTAGCACCCGCCGCGAAGTTGTCGATGCCGACATAGTCGGCCCTTTCCAGCCGTTCCTGGCCTGACAGGAACTGCACTACCTTCACGTCTCGTTCGACGAGCCGCACCAGCGCATCGCGCACCTGCGGCGATTCCGGCGCCATCACCGCGACGCCATCGACAGCCTCGTGATCGATGAGGCTCAGATACTTGGCGACGTGGTGCGGGTCGGCCATCGGGATCTGCACCACCTCCACCGCGGTGGAATCGGCGCGCAGCGCGTCGCGTGCTTCGGTGACGCGCCCAATCAGTTCGCTCAGATATTGGTCGCCCGAGATGGGAAGGACGAAACGGAACCGGTAGGTCTTGTTGCGCGCGAGCGCGACCGCCGCCGGGTTCCTGACGAAGCCGATGCGCTCGATGGCGTCGTTGACCTTGCGGAAAGCCTTCTTGCTGACATTCGGCCGGTCGTTCAGCACGCGGTCGACGGTGGCCAGGCTCACGCCGGCTGCCTCTGCCAGGTCTTTCGCGGTAGGGCGCATGCAATCGCTTCTCTTTGCTTTCGATCCTTCAGGGCGATTCCTCCAACAAAAGCAATCGAAAAGCAAGAATTGATGTGCGCACCTCAAAATTTGCTTGCATTGAGGTGCGCACCTCAGTATCAATAGTGCTGTGGCCGGCAGAGGAGTGCGTGAGGTCACGGAGCGATGCGAGGGAGGCCTGCCCACGAAGAAACGTCGCTTTGCGCCCGCTATTCGCCACAGGCGTTTTCAGCTTCCGATGGAGGTCGGAAGAAAGGGGAGGAGGCCCCAGCTATGGAACTTCGTCATTTCAAATCATTGGCCGCATTGGGTGCCCTGCTGGCGGCAAGCGTCGCAAACACTGGCCACGCAAGCGCGACTGAGCTGACGCTTTGTTGGGCAGCTTGGGATCCGGCAAACGCCCTGGTCGAACTCAGCAAGGATTTCGAGGCCAAGAGCGGCATCAAGATGAAATATGAGTTCGTGCCATGGCCGAACTTCGCCGACCGCATGCTGAACGAGTTGAACTCCGGCGGCAAACTGTGCGACCTGATGATCGGCGACAGCCAGTGGATCGGTGGCGCCGCGGAAAACGGCCAATACGTCAAGCTCAATGATTTCTTCGACAAGGAAGGAATCAAGATGAGCGACTTTATCCCCGCAACCGTCGTCGGCTATGCCGAGTGGCCGAAGAACTCGCCGAACTACTGGGCGCTGCCGGCATTCGGCGACGTCGTCGGCTGGAGCTACCGCAAGGACTGGTTCGCCCGCCCCGAGCTGCAGGCGGAATTCAAGAGCAAGTACGGCCGCGACCTGGCCGTGCCGAAGACCTTCGCCGAACTCAAGGACATCGCCGAATTCTTCCAGAAGCGCGAGATCGACGGAAAGACGGTCTATGGTGCTGCGATCTACACCGAGCGTGGATCCGAAGGCATCACCATGGGTGCGATGGACGTGCTCTACAGCTTCGGCTTCGAGTATCAAAACCCCGACAAGCCCTACGAGCTCGAAGGATACGTGAATTCCGCAAAGGCGGTGAAGGGTCTGGAGTTCTATAAGGCACTCTACGACTGCTGCACGCCGCCTGGGCATTCCGACGCCTACATGTCCGAGGACATCGACGCCTACAAGTCAGGCCAGGTTGCCCTTCACATGAACTTCGCCTTTACCTGGCCCGGCATCAATGCCGATGCCAATGTGGGTGGCGACAAGTCGGGCTATTTCCCGAACCCGGCCGGTCCCGATGGCGTTGCCTTCGCGCAGCTCGGCGGCCAGGGCATCTCCGTAGTCTCAGCGTCCGAGAAGCAGGACGATGCCCTCGCTTACATCAAGTGGTTCGCCCAGCCGGAAATCCAACAGAAGTGGTGGCAGATGGGCGGCTATTCGGCGCTGCGCAAAGTGGTCGAAGATCCCGGTTTTGCAACCAGTCAGCCCTATGCCCAGACCTTCCTCGACTCCATGGCGATCGTGAAGGACTTCTGGGCCGAGCCTTCCTATGCCTCGCTGCTTCAGGCGACGCAGAAGCGCTTCCACGACTATGTGGTCGCCGGCCAGGGTTCTGCGCAGGATGCGCTCGACGGTCTTACCAAGGACTGGACGCAGATCTTCGACGACGAAGGCAAGTACTGACCGCCATCAGGCCATGGCCGTGCACCTCCCAGCGCGCCATGGCGCGACACGGAGCCGGGGATTTTCCCCGGTTCTGTCGCCGCCTTCTGCATGGTTCTTTCGCTCGTGGTCGATTGAAGGACGAAAACATGCAGCAATTCAAAGTGCTGCAGCGGCCTTTGCGCGTCTCTTGAGACGCGCGGCGCGGCAGTCAAATGAGGGAACTACCCATGCTGAAATCAACAGTGGACCGGGTCGCCGGAGCGACACCGCATGCCCTTGCCAAACGGGTCCGAGGTCTGTCAGATCGCTCGCTGGCCTGGTTGTTCGTCGCCCCGTCCATCGTCCTGCTTCTCGCGGTCAACATCTTTCCACTGATCTGGACAGTCCGACTGAGCTTTACGAACTTTCGCGTCAACCGACCGAATGCCGAGGTCCAGTTCGTAGGGCTCAAGAATTACTTGAGCATCCTGTCCGACAAGGACATCTGGCTGACCATGCAGGCAACGGCTCATTTCCTGATCTGGACGATCGTCCTTCAGGTGCTGATCGGCTTTTCCCTTGCCTATCTGATCAACAAGAAGTTCCGCGGCAACGATCTGTGGACGACGCTCATCGTCCTGCCGATGATGCTGAGCCCGGCGGTGGTCGGCAATTTCTGGACCTTTCTCTACCAGCCGCAGATCGGGCTCTTCAATTACGCAGTCGGTTTCCTCACGGGGGCTGATCCGTCGAGTTTCTCGATGATCGGCGACGTTTCGCTTGCCCCTTGGGCAATCATCATCGTCGACACCTGGATGTGGACGCCCTTCGTGATGCTGATCTGCCTTGCGGGCCTTCGTTCTATCCCGAGCAGCATCTATGAAGCAGCCGAATGCGACCGCGCCAGCAAGTGGCGGCAATTCTGGACGATCACCATTCCGCTCGTGCTGCCGTTCCTGATGCTCGCCGTGCTTTTCCGCGGCATCGAGAACTTCAAGATGTTCGACCTCGTCGTGCAGCTGACCGGCGGCGGCCCGGGATCGATCACCGAACTCACCTCGATCAACCTGAAGCGTGAAGCTTTTGAAAAGTGGCGCACCGGCTACGCATCCGCCTACGCCGTCATCCTCTTCGTCACCGTCTTCGGCCTGGCGTCGATCTACGTCAAAGCCCTGAACAAGGTCAAACAACGATGAGCTATTCCGTTACCGAGCCGTCGCAACGGCAAAAGTGGTTCGCCGGGATCCTGGTCGTTGGCTACGCGCTGATCACGATTCTACCGCTTGTCTGGATCATCGCGACGAGCTTCAAGTCGCCGGCCGACGCGATCGCCTATCCGCCCAAGACCTTCTTTACGCCGACGGTGGAAGGCTATGTCAACGTCTTCACGACGCGCACCCGGCTTACCGAGGAACAGTTGCAGGCGGTCGGCGAGCCGCAGACCTGGTATGACCTGCTGGTTCGCAAGGATGGCCTCGTCATCTCCGGTCCGTCGCGCTTTGCCGAGCGCTTCACCAATTCGGTGATCATCGGCTTCGGCTCGACCGTGCTCTGCATCGTGCTCGGCACGGCCGCCGCCTACGCCTTCTCGCGCTTCAAAGTTCCGCTGAAGGACGATCTGCTGTTCTTCATTCTATCGACGCGCATGATGCCGCCGATCGCCGTCGCCATCCCGATCTTCCTGATGTTCCGGTCGTTGGGCTTGAACGACACCCATGCGGGCATGATCCTGCTCTACACGGCGGTCAACCTGTCGCTATCGGTCTGGCTGCTGAAGGGCTTCATCGACGAGATCCCGGTCGAGTACGAGGAGGCGGCGCTCATCGATGGCTACACCCGGTTCCAGGCCTTCTATAAAGTGGTGTTGCCGCAGGCGGCGACGGGCATCGCCTCAACCGCGATCTTCTGCCTGATCTTTGCCTGGAACGAATACGCCTTCGCGGTACTTTTGACCTCGGGCAATGCCCAGACGGCGCCTCCCTTCATTCCAACCATTATCGGCGTCAGCGGTCAGGACTGGCCGGCGGTTGCCGCCGGGGCGACCCTGTTCCTCGTGCCGGTCATGGTCTTCACCATTCTTCTGCGCAAACACCTGCTGCGCGGCATCACCTTCGGAGCCGTACGCAAATGACAAGATTTTTCAATGGATTGCTGCATTTGCGCCGCGGTGCGTGGGAAATGCTGGCATCGGCTCTGATTGCGGCGGGCGTCTTCATGCTCATGCAGCCCTTCGCGCTCGTGCTCTATTCCTGGTCCTTCGTCATAACCTTGCTGGGCACGGTGATGTTCATCATCGTCAGCCATTTTCCGGAGTAAGCCGATGGCGCAGATCAGAATTCAGAATGTGCGCAAGGAGTTTGGTGCCTTCACCGCGGTGCGCTCCTCGAGCTTCACCATTGAGGATGGCGAGTTTTTCATGCTGCTCGGCCCATCCGGCTGCGGCAAGACGACGACCTTGCGCATGATGGCAGGCCTGGAACTGCCGACGAGCGGCGAGATCTTCATCGACGGTGAAGAGGTCGGGATGAAACCGGCCAGCAAGCGCGATATCGCCTTCGTCTTCCAGATGTTTGCGCTCTATCCGCATATGAACGTGCGCAAGAACATCTCCTATCCGCTGGTCAGCCAGGGCCTGCGCGGCGAGGAAGTCAGGTCGCGTGTCGCCGAAGTCGCCCGCATTCTCAAGATCGAGAACATTCTCGACAAGCCCGTCGGCGGCCTTTCGGGTGGCGACCGCCAGCGCGTTGCGCTCGGCCGCGCGATCGTGCGTCGCCCCAAGGCCTTCTTCATGGATGAGCCACTCGGCGCGCTTGATGCCGAGTTCCGCGAGCACATGGCCGAGGAACTGCGGGCACTTCACGACCGCATGGGCGCAACTACCGTATATGTGACCCATGACCAGCTCGAAGCGATGCAGATGGGCGACAAGATCGTCGTCATGAACCATGGGGTCGTCGAACAGTTCGGCAAGCCGCAACAGATCTACGACTGGCCCGCGACGAAATTCGTCGCTCAGTTCATTGGTTCTCCGCCGATGAACTTCCTGGAGTTCGAAGGGATGATCGGCGTCGGTGGCGGTGCCATCGATCTCGGCGGCATTGAGGTCAAGGTGCCGACGTCGCGGGAAGGACGAGCCGGAAGGCTGACGCTCGGCGTCCGGCCGGAACATGTGAAATTCGTCAGTGACGGCGCCTATCGGGGCCGCGTCAGCGCCGTCGAATATCTCGGGACCACCCAGATCGTGACGCTCGCAACGAGCCACGGCGACCTGAAGGCGCGCATTCCATCGGGCCACCGGGTTCAGGAAGGCGAGCAGGTCGGCCTCGAATTCGACGCGAGGACGCTTTCGGTTTTCGACGCGGAAACCGGCAAGGTGCTGCTATCCGACGGCAATGAAGGAGTGCTGAGACATGGCTGAAGTCGTCTTGGAAAACGTGACGAAGACGTTTGCTGGTACGGTCGCTCTCGATAATGTCTCACTGACGGTACCGGACGGTTCTTTCGTCGTGCTGCTCGGGCCGACCGGTGCTGGAAAGACGACGACACTGAGGATGGTTTCAGGCCTCGACTCGCCCGATCGCGGCGAGGTCTATATCGACGGGCAACCAGTGAAAGGGCTGGCGCCTGCCGAACGCAACGTAGCCATGGTCTTTCAACAATACTCGCTCTACCCACATCTCACGGTTCGTCAGAACCTGGAGTTCCCGCTGAAATCTCCGCTGTTGAAGACGCCAAGGGAAGAGATCGACCGGAAGGTGAGGGAGGTTGCCGAGGTTCTCCAGATCACGCACAAGCTCGACAACAAGGCAACGGCACTCTCAGGTGGAGAGATGCAGCGCGTTTCCATCGGTCGTGCTCTTGTCCGAGATCCGCAGATATTCCTCATGGACGAGCCGTTGAGTTCGCTCGACGCCAAGCTCAGGGCCGATCTTCGCATCGAGCTCAAGCGCATCCAGGCAAGGTCGGGCGCAACCCTGCTCTATGTTACTCACGACCAGATCGAGGCGATGACGATGGCGACCCATGTCGGGGTGCTGCATGAGGGCAAGCTGGTACAATTCGGCTCGCCGCGCGAGGTGTATGAGCAGCCGGTCAGCGTCTATGCGGCGACGCGCCTGGGACAGCCACGGATCAATGTGCTTCCGGCCGACATTTTTGCCGGCGCCCCCTTAGGCGCGGCAAGCATCGGCCTCAGACCGGAGCACATCCAGCAGGGTGCGGGTGAGGATGCACTGGTCAAGCGTGTCGAGCATCTCGGCGACCAGACGCGTCTGCATCTGACCTTCAGGAAACACGATCTCATCACCGTCACGGACGCCCACACGCCACTCCGAGGCGGTGAAACGATCAAGATTCAACCTTTAAAGCCGCTCTACTTCGATGCGGCAGGCATGCGTTTGGCTTAAGGAGCTCGAAATGTCGCAATTCATCAATAAGCGGGAAGATGTCGTGACAGAAGCGATCGACGGCGTTCTGGCCCTGTCCGGCGGCGCGCTCACCCGCCTTGACGGCTATCCGCATATCCGGGTCGTGTTGCGCAGCGACTGGGATAAATCGAAGGTCGCGATCGTCTCGGGCGGCGGTTCCGGTCATGAACCCGCTCATGTCGGTTTCGTCGGACGCGGCATGCTGACGGCCGCGGTCTGTGGCGATGTCTTCGCTTCGCCGAGCGTCGACGCCGTCCTCGCCGGCATTCTCGCCGTGACCGGACCGGCCGGATGCCTGCTCGTCGTCAAGAATTATACCGGTGACCGGCTGAATTTCGGTCTTGCGGCAGAGCGCGCCCGCGCCTTCGGGCTGAAAGTCAGCATGGTGATTGTCGGCGACGATATCGCGCTGCCCGATCTGCCGCAGGCGCGCGGCGTTGCCGGCACTCTGTTCGTGCACAAGATTGCCGGCGCACTTGCCGAACGCGGTGCCGATCTCGATACGGTGACGGCGGCAGCCAAGAAGGTCATAGCCGGTACGCACACGATCGGCATGTCGCTGGATACCTGCCGGGTTCCAGGGTCGCCGAAGGAAGAGCGGATACCGGAGGGCAAGGCGGAACTCGGCCTCGGCATTCATGGCGAAGCCGGTGTCGAGCAGATCGACTTTGCAGGCGCCCGCGCGTCGGTTGCGACCATGGCAGAACGGCTGGCGGCCGTCATGGGCGAAGGCGCGCACGTCGCGCTGATCAACAATCTGGGCGGTACCTCGGTGCTCGAAATGTCGGTGCTCGCCCACGACCTTATCAATCTGCCTCTCGGCAAGAGGATCACCCATACGATTGGTCCGGCGCCACTGATGACATCGCTCGACATGCAAGGCTTCTCGGTCTCGGTCTTTGCAGCGGATAAGGCGGAACTGGAACTCTTGAAGTTGCCGGTGGCGATCGCCTCCTGGCCGGGTGTGTCGGAGGTGCGGCCGATCGCCGTCAGCGCCTTGCCGGATGGTTTGACGCCGATCACGCCGATGGCATCCGACCATGGGGCGACGCGCGCATTCCTGATCGATTGCTGCAAGGTATTGATTGCTGCGGAGCAGGATCTCAATGCTCTCGATGCAAAGTCCGGCGATGGCGATACGGGCTCGACGCTGGCGGGAGCCGCTCGCGCCCTGATCAACGCCATCGATCGGCTGCCTTTATCCGATCACACCCAGCTTTTGCGGGCGATCGGCCTGGAACTGAGCCAGACCATGGGCGGCTCCTCCGGCGTGCTGCTTGCCATTTTCTTCGCAGCCGCCGGCGACGGAGCATCCAGCGGTCTACCGATGCGCGAGGCGCTTCGAACCGGGCTTGCGCGCATGCAAGAGATCGGCGGTGCCAAGATCGGGGACCGGACGATGATCGATGCTCTGTCTCCGGCGCTCGATGCGCTCGGCGACAGCGTGGTCGCGGCAGCCGCTGCCGCCCGTACGGGCGCGAACTTCACCTCCACCTTGACGCGTGCCAAGGCAGGCCGTGCGGCCTATATCAATGCAAAGCAGCTTGAGGGCCATGTCGACCCCGGTGCCGAGGCTGTCGCCCGGCTGTTCGAGCATCTGGCGGCTTAGGTTGCCGCTATCGTTGATGCTACGCCGCCGAGCTTTGCGTTCGGCGGCGTAGGGCGCGTGTCGCCCGTCTATGTCTGATCGAAAACCCGCCACATCTCCTGTATGGATCGCGGGGCGACCCCAGGACATCATGGGGGCATCGAGCATTCCCAATCTCCGTCAGAGTCTACAATCACCGGGCGAGAGCAAGGACGGCCCCGTCGAGCACGAGGCTGAGCGCGAAGCCCGCCAGATCGTGAGCAGAGCGGATCAGCTCGTCAACACGATGCGCGCCGCCGGGCAGGGCCGATCAGGCGGACTGATGATTGGACACCACAGCCCGATATCGGCTGGGAACCTTCGCGCCACACTGTTCGGGTGGCACGCCAGCAATCCTGATATCGATATCGATATCGATATCGATATCGATGTCGATGGAGTCGAGGCCGAGCGCGAGGACCTGATCAACGGGCTCAAGGATGGGATGGTCGACATCGCCATCATGATTGGGGAGGCGAGCTATCCGGGAATGAACCGCGCGACCTTCTGGAGCGAAAGGTTGCTCGTCGCAATGCCGGCAGCACACGCACTGGCCGAGCGCGAATGGGTGCAATGGTATAATCTTCGAAATGAGACCTTCCTGCTGACTGCGAGTGATCCCGGCCCGGAGCCCCCGCGATATGGTATTGGGCCGGCTGTCTGCATTTGGCACGCGCCCCAAGATCAAGATGCATGGGGTTAGCCGTGAGTCGATTATGAGCGTGCTCGGCCGCGGGCTTGGCGTGACGATTACGTGCGAAGGGGCGGCCGGCGCACAATACCCCGATGTCGTGCTTCGGGTTCCTTTCGCCAATAACCAGAATAGCTCATTAGGCAGAGGCCATGCGAACCATGCACCTAACACATCCGCCTCGCGGCCGAGTTCGTGGTGAGCGTCTGGAGGCGCGCGTTACGGCAGACCAGAAAAGCCTTATTGAGCGCGCTGCGGCCCTCCAAGGCCGGACAGTGACCGATTTTGTGCTGTCCAGCGTCCAGGAGGCCGCCCGTAGGGCGATCGAGGAGCATCAGCGTCTGGATCTGTCGGTTCGCGACAGCGAGACGTTCGTAGAAGCATTGCTCAACCCTCAGCCGGTCAATGCCCGTCTGCGTGACACGGTGCGCCGCTGTGGGCAGGCAACCCGCGTCTGACGGGTGGGGGACGATATCGGAGAAGCGCTGCGGGTCGAGATCGTCGGCGCACAGCACGACAGATCTGCGTTCGAAAGTGGCGTCGAGCCGCTCGACCGGTATTTTCGCATTCAGGCGGGTCAGGATGCCCGCAAGAACATGGCCGCGCCTTTCGTCCTGGTACTCGGACGGTACGGTGGCTGGCTACTACACCCTTTCCTCGTCCGCTGTGAATCTCGGGGAGCTACCGGAAAAGGGAGTCCGGAAATTGCCACGCTACCCGCTCGTTCCGGCAATCCTTCTCGGCCGACTCGCGGTCGATCGACGTCATCAAGGCAAGGGGTATGGCGGGTTTCTATTGGCGGATGCTCTCTTTCGGGCCGTGAGCAGCCAGATCGCATCCTTCGCGGTGGTCGTAGATGCCAAGGATGAAAATGCACGCCGATTCTACGAGCGCGAGAGCTTTTTGCCGTTTCCCGACCAGCCGATGAAACTGTTCCGGCCGATGGCGGACATCGAACAGTTGTTCAAATAAAAAGAGGGGAAGGGGATGGCCATTCTGGAAAGGGCGTGAGGCGGTGGGATATTTTCTCCTGCATATTGCCAAAGTGTTTTTCGCTGTGGTAACGTTCCCACAGAGTTCAGGTGATGGCTTGAAAAACATTGCCTGAGCTTTGGGAGGAAGCTTATGAACAACACGACTGGTCGAAGGGCGACCATTATCGACGTTGCGAAACGCGCAGGCGTTTCGAAGAGCACCGTCGCGCGTGTTCTCGGCGGCTCTGCCAATATTTCCGAGGAAGCACGCGATCGCGTCTTAAAGGCGGTCGCCGTCACCGGCTACGAGCCCAATCAGCTTGCCGTCGGCATGCGCTCCGGCCGGAGCGGTCTGCTCGGCATCGTTATTCCTGATATCACCAACCCGTTCTGGGCCGAAGTTGCGCGCGGAGCGCAGGATCGGGCGGCGAAGGACGACATTTCACTTCTCATCTTCTCGTCCGATTGGGATGCGCACAAGGAGGCAACCCACCTGCGTGCCCTGCGCCGGGCGCGCGTCGATGGCGCGATCATCAATCCCGTTGCGGATAATTTCGACGACCTCGACCGTTTTGGCATGCCCTTCGTATTCATCGGCTCCAGCGCCGAGCGCTTCCCCGATACGTTGAGCGTCGGCTCCGACATCGCTCAGGCGGTGCGGCTCGGCATGGATATTCTTGTCGAGCGCGGACACCCGGCGCCGGCATTGATGCTCGGCCCGAGGTCTCGTCTCGCGCGCGCCCGCTTCCTGCGCTCGGTCCACGAGCACTGCATCGCCCGCGATGTCGATCCCGAAGTCCTGATGGTCGAAGAGTCCGACTATACGGTCGAGGGCGGTCGCAGCGCGATGGCCCGCCTGCTTACGAAGCAGTGGAGAGGAAACCGCGCCGTGTTCGTCGCCAACGACCTGATGGCGCTTGGGGCCATGATAGCCGTTCGCGAGGCGGGGCTGAGATGCCCGGAGGACATCTCGATCCTGGGTTTCGACGGCATCCCGGCAGGGGCCTTTTCCTGGCCGGGCCTGACGACTATCGAAAAGCCCGGCCGGCAGATCGGCATTCGCGCGGTCGAATGCCTGATCGATCAGATCGCCGGTGGGCGCCAACGCGAACGGATTTATCTGCCGTGCCGACTGGTGGAGCGCGGCTCGCTTGCCGACGTTTCGGCCTCGGCACCCGTGCGCGTGGCGGCAGGGAGGTAAGCAATGACGGTAGGCAACGAGCTTGTGGTGAACGCAACTATGTCACGAAATGGGAACGTTCCCAGAATTCGGCGCCAGGGGCTATCGAGGGGTATGCGGCAATGGTGGCCGTATTACCTGATGATGGCGCCCGGCCTGATCTTCTTCGTGATCTTTCACTACTTTCCGATCTGGGAAGCCAAGATCGCTTTCGAGCAGCTGCGCATCATCCCGCCGAACATATGGGTCGGTATCAAGCATTTCCAGACGCTGTTCTCGTCGCCGATCTTCTGGCAGGTGCTGGCAAACACGCTGATCCTGTCGACGATGAAGATCGTCTTCTTCTTCCCGGTCCCGATCATCACAGCGCTTTTGCTCAACGAGATCCGCGGTGGCGCTTTCCGTAAATTCATCCAGTCGGCGATCTATCTGCCGCACTTCCTCTCTTGGGTGGTCATAGCCGGCGTATTTATCGCCGTCTTGTCGCCGAGCGACGGCGCGGTCAACGACATCATCGGCTTTTTCGGCATTCAGCCGGTGTCCTTCATGACCGACACGGGCTCGATCCGCTGGGTGCTGGTCTTCTCGGAGATCTGGCGATCGGCCGGCTGGGACAGCCTGCTTTATCTCGCCGCCATCATCGCCATCGATCAGGAGCTTTATGACGCGGCCGAGATCGATGGGGCGAACCGCTGGCAAAAGATCCGCTATGTCACCATTCCCGGGATCGTGCCGACGATTGCGACACTCTTCATCCTGAATGCCGGCATGTTCCTGAACGCCGATCTCAACCAGGTGATCAACTTCTCCAACGACGTCGTGCGCAGCAAGATCGATATCATTGACACCTACGTCTACCGCATCGGCCTGCAAACAGGCGAATACTCGCTGGCGACGGCCGCCGGCCTCTTCAAGGCGGTGCTCGGCATGCTGATGATCGTCGCAGCGCACCTTCTTTCCAAACGTCTTACCGGCAAGGGGGTATGGTGATGGCCGCCCACAACGTCCGCAGAACACCGCTTGAGCGGCTCGAATATGCGATCATCGTCTCGACGCTCTTGTTCCTCGTCGTCCTGACGGTCCAGCCGCTCCTCAACCTGCTCGCCATTTCGTTCTCCGATCCGGGCAAGGTCGCAGGCATGAGTGGCCTGACGGTCATCCCCAATGGGTTTTCGACCGAGGTCTGGGATCTGCTGATCAACAATTCCGCCGTTCAGCGGGGTCTCCTCAATTCGATCTTTATCACGCTGGTCAGCACCGCTCTTGGTGTCGTTCTTACGGCGCTGATGGCGTGGGCGCTTTCTCGTCCCGGTCTGCCGGGACGGCGTATCATCTTCGTCTTCGTGCTGGTCACGATCGTCTTCGAGCCCGGCATCATCCCGGACTATTTCATCAACAAGCGCCTCGGCCTGCTCGACAGCTACTGGTCGCTGATCCTCTTCAAGGTGGTCAACGCCTGGTATCTGATCATCCTGGTGCGCTTCTTCGAGGAGGTGCCAAAGGAACTGATCGAGGCCTCCGAGCTCGACGGCGCCAATCCGTTCCAGATCTTCTGGTACGTGGCGCTGCCGCTCGCCAAATCGGCGCTCGCGACCATCGCGCTCTTCTATTTCGTCTTCCACTGGAACGAGTTTTTCCGGGCGATGATCTACCTCAACGACCAGTCGAAGTGGCCGCTGCAGGTCGTCCTGCGCCAGTTCGTGGTCGAGGGCGACAAGCTCGCCATGGTAGGGGTGGTCGAAAGCAACACCTACACGGGTGCGAGCCAAATCAACATCCGTGCGCTGAAGGCCGGCATGATCCTGCTCACCATCGCGCCGATCCTCGCGATCTACCCGCTCATCCTGAAGTTCTTCACCAAGGGCACCATGAGCGGTGCGCTGAAGGGCTGACGATGTCGAACCGAAACATAAATGGCCAAAGCATATTGGGAGGAACAAACATGCTTGGAAGACTGATCCTTGGCGCAACGACCGCCGTGGCACTGATGGCGAGCGTCGCGATGCCCGCCTTCGCCGATCCGGTAACGATCCGCGTCGTCTCGAAGGACCTCACGACGAGCAATCCTGACGACGTCAAGCTCATGAAGGCCTATGAGGAGGCGCTGAAGGCGAAGGGCACCGACATCCACATTCAGGTCATCGACCTGCCGTCCTCGGGCTACGCCGACAAGCTCAGCGCCATGCTTCTGTCAGGCGATATCCCGGACCTCATCTATTTCCAGGGCGGCGACGCCAAGATGGCCGAACAGGGCGTGCTCGAAGACTGGAACAACTGGCTGCCGAAGACGACCTATCTCAAGGACGCGCTCTTTCCGCACAATGTCGAGCGACTGAAGAACTATCCTTATCTGCTCTATGTCTATCCGCCGCGCATGCCGCAGCCGGTCATCCGCGCGGATTGGCTCGAGAAATCGGGCGTCGCGGCGCCGAAGACGACAGACGATTACGTCACCCTCTTCAAGGCGATCAAGGACGGCGATCTCGACGGCAACGGCAAGGCCGACAGCTACGGCGTCACCACTGCCGATAACACCCAGGAGCTCGATGCGATCTTCAATCAGGCCTTCGGCGTGACCGGCACCTGGCTGAAGAACGATGCCGGCGAATGGATCCATGCCCGCGTCTCGGCAGCGGAAAAGGCGAAGATCGCCTTCTATGCATCGCTTCGCGAGCAGGGCCTCTATGACCCGGAGTTCATCACTACCAAGTGGGACGTGAAGGAAGACAAGTTCTATTCCGGCCGGGCCGGCGTGATCTTCGGCTCTTCCGCAGAGGTCATCGACATCTATGGCGGCAAGATGCGCCAGGCGCATCCTGACGTGACGCTGAGCCTGCTTTCGCCGCCGAAGGGGCCGGCCGGCCAGGGCCTGATGGCACTCGACGTTTCGAAGGAGTCCCGCGGTCTCGCCATTGCGACGACCTCTGAACACAAGGAAGAGGTGGTCAAGCTGCTCGATTTCATCGCCAGCCCCGAGGGCCAGGCGATCGAGCGCCTTGGGTTTGCAGGCGAGCAGTACACAAAGGACGGCGAAACCATCAAGCCGACCGACAAGCTCGCCACCTGGTATGCCCGCTTCCTCGTTGCCGCCAACTGGCAACCGCCGGTGCAATGGCTGAGCGAGGCCGCGCAACAATCGCTGAAGACGATCTCAGCAGACTTCAAGCCGGACAACGCTTTCGTCTGGCCTGCCGAATACGCCACCGACATCGATGCCACCGAAAACGTCTACCGGGCCTGGGTGTACAAGTTCGTCTCCGGTGAAGCCAAGATGGACCAATGGGACCAGTTCGTTTCCGAATGGAACGGTGCCGGCGGCGAGAAAATGACCGAATATGCAAGGACGGTTCTCAATGACAAATGATGCTGCAGGGCTCTCCCTCAAGGGAAGGGTCCGGGCGCTTCTCTTTGGCGTCGCTTACGGCGACGCCATCGGGGCGCCGGTCGAAAAACTCTCCGCCGCAGAAATTCGTGAGCGCTATGGCCGGGTGACGTCGCTCAACACCGAGTGGCACCGGATGAAGCAGAGCGAAGCGGCCCGCAACGGCCGTGTCCGCGGTGGCGGCATCGTTACCGACGACACGCTGATGACGCTCTGCGTCATGTCGATCTACGACGACGTCAAGCGTCACCTCGATGCCTGGGACATGGCTTCCGGCATGGTGCGCGAGATCGCCTGGACGCCGCGCTGGGTGCCGGAATTGCAGCGCGAAACGATGCTCATTGAGCGTCTGTTCTATCCGGAAAAGTGGATCTTCCAGCGCCATCAGCTTTCCGGCTGCGACCCGCGACAGGGCGGGGTCGGCAACATGGTGAACTGCGGCGCGGCCATGTACATCGCTCCGATCGGCGTGGCGAACGCCTGCGATCCGAAGGCAGCCTATGACGAGGCGATCGCCTTTGCCTCCGGCCACCAGCAGAGTTTCGGCCTGGAGGCTGCCGGCGTGCTTTCGGCAGCCGTTGCCGCCGCTTTCGTGCCGGGCACCACGCTTGACGCTGTCGTCGAAGAAGCGCTTGCCGTTGCCAAAGACGGTACGCGCAATGCGATTGCCGATATCGTGGGCGCCGCGCGCGCACTGAGGGGCACGGACCATCAGACGGTCGTCGCCGAGTTCCATCGGATCATCGCCCGCTACTCGCCGATGGGCGACAATGTGCAGCATACGCCGCAGAAGGCAGGCATTGCCACGGACGCCTACCAGCCGTCGCGCCTCCACGCGATCGAGGAATTGCCGCTGGCCCTCGGCTTTGCCGTCGTCAATGACGGGGATTTCTACAAGACGATCGTCGACGGCATCAATTCCGGCCGCGACACGGATTCGATCGGCGTCATGGCTGGCGCGATCCTCGGCGCCATGCATGGCGAGAGCATCATAGACCGGGCGATGGCCTCCCAGCTCGACCGCGTCAACAAGCTCGACCTCTTCGGCTCCGCCGATGCCTTCACCGAAACGGTGACTGCCATCCAGGCGGCAGACCGCAAACGCGAAACAGCGCGGGCGCAGGCACGCGCGGGCCTCGTTGCCGTCCCCGAACTCACCCAGGTTTCCAGTCTCTAGTCTTTGAAAGTATCCGATGCTCAGCACCACAGAAATCTTCGAGCGGATCTATTCCGGCTTCATCGGCAAGGCGATCGGCGTGCGCCTCGGCGCTCCTGTCGAACCGACCATCTGGAGCTATGAACGCATCCGGGACACCTATGGCGAGGTGACGGAATATCTGCGGGACTTCAAGAATTTCGCGGCGGACGATGACACCAACGGCCCGGTCTATTTCATCCGGGCGCTACGCGACTACGGTCTCGGCGCGACCGCGGAAGAGGTCGGCAAGACCTGGCTGAACTATGCGGCCGAGGAACACGGCATGTATTGGTGGGGCGGTTTCGGTAATTCGACCGAGCATACCGCCTACCAGAACCTTCGGGCCGGCATCCCGGCGCCGCAGTCCGGCTCGATCGCCCAGAACGGCACCACGGTTGCCGAGCAGATCGGCGGCCAGATCTTCATCGACAGCTGGGGCTGGGTGCACCCGGCCGACCCGAAGGCCGCGGCCGAAGCGTCCGCGCGTGCCGCAAGTGTCGCCCATGACGGCGAGGGATTGAACGGCGCGCGTTTCTGCGCCGCGGCGATCGCCCAGGCCTTCGTTGCAAAAAGCATCGAGGAAGTCATCGAGACCGGCCTCGCGACGATCCCGGCCGATTCCATCTACGCCAAGGTTTCTCGCGCTGTACTTCGTTTCCACGACAGCAACCCGAACGAGTGGCGCGCCTGCCGCGACATGCTGACTGCGGAATGGGGCTATGACCGCTATCCCGGCGTCTGCCACATCATTCCGAACGCCGGCGTTCTCGTCATGGCGCTGATCTATGGTCAGGGCGACCTTTCGCGCACGGTCGAAATCGCGACGATGGCCGGCTGGGATACGGACTGCAATGCCGGCAATGCCGGTGCGATCGTCGGCACCCTGCAGCAGGTGCAGCCGAGCTGGGACAAATACCGCAAGCCGATCAACGATTTCGTCGTCGCCTCGGGCGTTACCGGCACGATCAACGTCGTTGATATTCCCTCTTTTGCCCGCGAGTTGACCGTGCTGGCGCTCCGCCTGCAGGGGCGGGAAGCTCCAGCGCTCTGGGTCGAGGATTTCGAGCGTCGCGGCGTGCGTTTCGACTTCGACGCTCCCGGCGCGACCCATGGGTTCCGCACCGAGCCGTTCAACCAGATTGCCGTCAAGGCATCGGCGGAGCGCCATACGCAGAATGCCAAGGGATCGTTGGAAATCCTGCTCGACCGGCTGGAACGCGGGCAGGGTGGGCGGATCTTCTGGAAGCCCTTCTACAGCCGCTCCGACTTCGACGACGAGCGCTACCGCCCGATGTTCACGCCGCTTGCCGATGACGGCCAGACGGTGAAGTTCAAGCTCTGGCTCGACCCGTGGAATGGCGACGGCAATCTGCGGGTGGCGTCCTACGTCCGTCGTGCCATGACCGGCACCATTCAGGAAACGAGCGCCTGGCACGTGCCCTCGACGAGCGGCTGGCAGGACTACGAATTCACCATCCCCGATGGCAATGGCGAGGCGGTCGATGAGATCGGTATCCTGGTCGAATATTTCGGCCGCCTGAAGTTCCTCGGCCGGCTGTTTCTGGCGGACTTCACCGTGTCCGGCAAGGGCCGCGCCGTGATCGACCCGGCCAAAGAAGTGCACGAATGGGGCGGCATCACCCGCTTCACCTGGAACCGTGGCCATTGGAGCCTGCAGCAGGGGCGCATCCATGCGCATACGGCGACCGATGCGGATGCCTGGACCGGCAATGCCTACCTGCGGGACGTCAGTGTCGTCGCGGAGCTTCAGCCGCTCTCCGGCGCCTCGCATCTGGTGGTGGCACGCGCTCAAGGGACAAGCCGCTTCTATGCCGCCGGTTTTGAGAATGGCGAGGCCGTGATCCTTCTGGAAAATCACGGCACCAAGATCCTCGCGCGCAGCTCGTTCCGTATCGAATACGGCCGGAGTTACGCGGTCGATCTCACGGTCGAAGGCGGCAAGCTGGCGCTTTTCGTCGATGGTGAGCGAGTGCTCCAAGTGGATGATGCGACGCTCAGCTACGGCATGGCAGGTCTGCGCATGGCCTCGGCTGGACGCATGTCGATCGGCCGGCTCGAGGTCGCCGAGCGCTAGTCGCGCGACGAGGAAAGGAAGGGAGGAAACATGTCCGAGATAGAGCTCAGAAGTGTCGGCAAGAGCTATGGCAGTGTCGCCGTGCTCAACGACATCTCGCTGGAAATGGGCGATGGCGAATTCGTCGTGCTCGTCGGCCCTTCGGGCTGCGGCAAGTCCACGCTGTTGCGTATGATCGCCGGATTGGAGGATATTTCAGCCGGCGAAATCACCATCGGCGGCAAGGTCGTCAACGACATGCCGGCGAAGGAGCGTGATATCGCCATGGTCTTCCAGTCCTACGCGCTCTATCCTCACATGAAGGTCGCGGAAAACATGAGTTTCGCGCTGAAACTCGCCGGTGCGCCAAAGGCGGAGATCCACAAGCGCGTGACCGAGGCGGCCGAAATCCTCGGCCTGGAAAAGTTGCTCGACCGCTTGCCGCGGGAACTCTCCGGCGGCCAACGTCAGCGTGTTGCCATGGGCCGCGCCATCGTGCGCGACCCGCGCGCCTTCCTCTTCGATGAGCCGCTCTCGAACCTCGATGCCAAGCTGCGGGTGAAGATGCGCGGCGAGATCAAGAAACTGCATCAGCGGCTGCGCCGGACGATGGTCTACGTCACCCACGACCAGACCGAGGCCATGACCATGGCCGACAAGATCGTGGTGATGAACGGCGGCAAAATAGAGCAAGCGGGCGCGCCGCTCGAACTCTACAACGACCCCGCCAATCTCTTCGTTGCCGGCTTCATCGGCTCGCCGGAGATCAACCTCATCGAGGCGATCGCTGACGGCGAAACGGCATTGACCCGTGGCGGCGTCTCGCTGCCGCTTGGACGACAGGTGCATCCGGGTACGCGGCTCGTCTGCGGCATCCGCCCGCAACATATCACGCTTGGAGCAACGGGTGTGCCGGGCCGCATCAGCCTGGTCGAACCGACCGGCGAAGATCAGGAAATCGTCGTCGATATGGGCGGCCAGGATATTTCCGTCGTCGTCCATGGCGGCAAGCTGCTTTCGGCCGGCCAGGATGTGACGCTTACGATCGATGCCGACAAGGTTCTGCTCTTCGACAAGGAAACCGGGGAGCGCATTCGATGAGCGTGTTTGCCAAGCGACAATTCGATCCCGCTGCCAAGGGGCCGCTTGTCGGCACAAGGGTTTTGGACCTCTCGCGCCTCGTCGCCGGCAACATGCTGTCGCTGCAACTCGCCGATGCCGGCGCCGACGTCATCAAGATCGAGCCGCCGGCCGGCGATCCGCTGCGCGACTGGAAGGACGACGGTCATTCGCTCTATTGGAAGACCTATAGCCGTAACAAACGCTCCGTCGTGCTCAACCTTCGGCAGGAGGCGGCCATGGCGGCGCTCTGGGCGTTGATCGAAACGGCCGACGTCTTCATCGAAAATTTTCGGCCGGGGACGCTGGAGCGCATGGGCCTTTCGCCGGAAGCGCTGCATGCCCGCAACCCCAACCTGATCATCGTTCGCATTTCCGGCTTCGGCCAGACCGGCCCCTATGCGCAGTTCCCGGGCTTCGGTACGATCGTCGAAGGCATGAGCGGATTTGCCTACCGAACCGGCTTTCCCGACCGCGAACCCGTGCTGCCGCCGTTGGCGCTCGCCGACATGATCGCCGGTGTCTACGGTAGTTCGGCCACCGTGACGGCGTTGCTCGCGCGCGATCGCGGTTACGCAAAGGGACAGGTGATCGACCTCTCGCTGCTCGAACCGATGTTTTCCGTGCTTGGGCCCGAGGCGGCGATCTACCAGACGACCGGCAAGATCAAGGAGCGCGTGGGCAGCGCCTCCAACACAGCCGCGCCGCGCAACGTCTACCGGTGCCGCGACGGCAAATACGTGGCGCTGTCCGGTTCCACGCCGCAGGTCGCAAGGCGGATTTTCGAGATCATCGGCCGTGCCGACATGAACGAGGATCCGCGCTTTGCAACGAATTCGGAGCGCGTTAAGAACCGGGATCTGGTCGACGAGGCCGTCGGCGGCTGGTTTGCCGGGCACGACCACGACGAAGCGCTGAAGATCATGCGCGAGGCCGGCGCGACGGTTGGGCCGATCTACAACATCGCAGATGCCGTTTCCGACCCGCATTTTACCGAGCGTGAAATCATCGTCGACGTGGAGGACGCGGAGTTCGGTAGCCTGCCGATGCACAACATCGTGCCACGGCTTTCGGAGACGCCGGGTGTCTGGCGGCGACCGGCACCAACGCTTGGGGAACACACGGCTGAAGTCCTGACCGAAGCCGGCCTAAGTGCAAGCGCAATCGACCTCATTCTGAAGGAAGAGGCAGCATGAGACTGCGATCTCTTCTCTATGTGCCTGCCTCGTCCGAACGCTTCATCGCCAAGGCGCATGAACGTGGCGCCGACGCCATCGTCCTCGATCTCGAAGATTCCGTCGCCGACGGCGAAAAGCAGGCGGCACGTGCTGGACTTGCGCAGTCAGTCCACCTGGCCGGGCGAAGCGGCGCCAAGACCTTCGTCCGGATCAATGCCGAACCGGGATTGCAGAAGGCGGATGCCGAGGCCGCCTGCCGTGCAGGCGCCTTCGGTCTTTTTATCGCCAAGGCCCGTTCGCCGGAGCAGCTGCGCGCTCTTGCCGAACATCTGGCACCGATTGAACGTGAGCTCCGGCGCGAGCCGCTCGTTTTCGTCGCGCTGTTGGAAGATGCCGGCGCGGTGCTGGACGCAAGACCAATTGCCGCCTGTCAGCGCGTATTGGGCCTCGTAGCCGGTGGTGAGGATATTGCCACGAGCATGGGGGCCGAACCGCTCCCCGAGGTGTTGCGTCTGCCGAAGTTGCTCGTGCATCTCGCGGCCAAGGCGGAAGGCAAATTGTCCTTCGGCACTCTCACGACCGTTGCCGACTATCAGCAGCGCGATGCCCTTGAGGCGGCTGCCCGCGAAGCGAGCCGCCATGGCTTCGACGGTGCAACCTGTATTCATCCCTCCGCCGTGCCGATCATGAATGCCGCGTTTTCACCAAGCGAAGAAAAGGTCGCCTGGGCGCGCGCCGTGCTCGATGCCGCGGCAGGTGCGGCGGCCGAGGGCAGGGGTGCCTTCCTTGTCGGCGACAGGATGGTCGATGCACCGATCATCGAACGTGCCCGCCGCATTTTGCAGAAGATCGATTAGACAAAGCCCGCGGAGGCCCCCGCCTTCTTGCAAGGAGATCTCCGGCCTGGTGTCACGCCACGCGGAAAGTGGCGAAACACCCTACAGCGCCGCGCGTCTTATCAGACGCGCAAAGGTCGCTGTAGCACTTTGAATCGCTGCATGTTTTTGTCCTTTAACCGGCAACGATTAAAGGAAACATGCAGTAGCCGCCGCAACCTGAAATCACATGGCGTCCTTGCCCTTCATGGCATTCTCCATGTGGGTCTTGCATTTCGCAGTATCTTTCGCCGCCATTGCTTCCTTGGCCATGGCCAGTTCCTTCGTTGCCATCTCCTTCTTGGTGGCGTCGGTGATGGAGCCCACATCCGTTTCCAGCTTTGTCATGCCGGCTTCATCGCAGGTCATATCGGCCTGGGCCATGGCGGTGCCGGTGAAAGAAGCCGCCATGACGGCTGCAATCAGAAGTCTATTGAACATCGCATCTGCCTCCTGTTTTGGGTGGTATTTCGCGCCCCAAACCAGCGGGCGGAAACTACGTTCCCTTGAAGGCGACAATTGCCGTCCGATTCAGTGGAGGGGCGGAACCAAACCGGCCTGCCAACGTTATGCGCTCGCAAGGGGAGGTGCAGGATGAAACACGCGGATATCCGAACAGTCGACAACCCCCAGGCCAAACATATCTGGGACGTCGCCGATTATTGCCGGCGCACCGGCATTCACAAGACCGAAGAGCAGCGCCTGATCAAGGTGCTTGGCAGATACGCGACGAGGCATGAGCTTCAGATGAACATCGTGCGCGTTCAGACGCGCATACGCTGATTGCTGGATACAGGCTTTTCACGCAGTACCACGGCCGGACCGCTCGTTTGCGCGGCTGCACTCTCTCATTCGCGACGTCGCTTCAGGCTCAGTCTACGAACTTAACGATGACGCCAGGCTTGACCATCCCTGCCAATTCTTCCGCATCCCAGTTCGTCAAGCGGACGCATCCGTGCGATCCGGACTTGTCGATCATCGATGGTTCCGGCGTGCCGTGGATTCCGTAGGTTGGCTTCGACAGGTCGATCCAGACGCTTCCAACAGGGCCGTTCGGACCGCCGGGCAACGTCATTATCTTCCGGTTGTCGCCCTGCTGGAAGTTGATCTTCGGATTGTAGACATAGGGAGGCGTGCGAGCGACCCCCTTGACCTTATGCGTGCCGGAAGGCGACGGGGCCTCTCGGCTGCCGATCGTGGCTGGATAGGCGGCGATCAGCGTTCCGTCGCCTGCGAAGGCCATGACCTGGCCCCAGCGTCGGTGCACTTCGATGCGTTTGACTGTCCCCTGCCTTGAGGCTCCGGGGATCATAACGGACACGGTATCGCCGACCGAAAACATAGAGGCCGTATTGAGCGCCTTGAAGAGATCAATGTCCATGTGAAAGCGCTCGGCCAGCTTCTCGGCGACGCTCGTATATCCGAGCTGATCCATTTTCGCCTGTTCGGAGTAGTCTTTGGGTATAGTGGCGACGAGATCTTTGGTGTCCTCTTCGGAGATGACATAGGGCTGTACCGCCGGCGTCTGGTCCGAAAGTCGTTCAATGACATCCGGGTCCAGTTTGCCGTCTGCAGGCAGACCTTGCATGGTCTCGAAGGCAGCAATCGCCTTGCGGACGTTCTCGCCGTCGTAGCCGTCGATCACGCCAGGCGACGCACCCGCGCGATCCAGAAGAACTTGAAGCCGAACGATGGCGGGGTCGGGTTCGTCAGCGGCTCCCGTCTTCGGCTCCAACGAAGTGGGCGCGATCGAAGCGTTGTTGATCGCATCTGGCTGAAGCGGCTGGGCCAGAGCGATAGCGGCGGGAAACAGCATCAACAGTGCTATCGACAGGGTCATGTTTTTCATGACCATTCAATCGACTGGACGCAGGATTTGTTCCCGCCTATCGACATGCCGCAGCTGGCCGGGATCATAGCCCGGAAAGCCGACACGCCGCTGATCGCGGCAACAGCCATTTTCCGCACGGTTCCCGATGGGGTGCGGAAACGCTCTGCTCTCACAAGGGGTCGACCTTGCAGGTCTCGCGGATCTATCTATCGGCGGAGCTAGTTGAGCACACGCATCGGCGCGCCGCGTCGGGGAAAGGACGTCGCCTCCGAACGCGATCGCTCCAGCAACATGGCGTTTTCAAACAGGGTACCCTCGTCGCAGATGCCGCCGCGAAGCTGATCCGTCAGATACCGAACCAGACGCCCTGCACGCAGACTGTTCGCAGGGATGTTCTGCCACAGGCAGACCCGGTCGAATGTGCGCTGGAGCATTTCAAGCTCGGTTGCATTCCATTGGCCATTAAGATCATTGACTGCCCACTGCATTGAAACCTCCCTGGCGGCCGTGGTTCCCGGCCCATCCTCCAGTTGACGCTCTCAGTTTCACGCGGGGGTATCGCTGATAGCCTTCGACCCGCGGACCTTCTTGGGAGAGATAGGCTTCATTCGCCCGATCTCCCATGCAGTCATTCCCGGTCGTCGGCACGGGGGGGACGACCGGCCGGTCAATCTATACCTCTTCATGGAATTAAGCCAGTGACGATGGGTTGCCGTGGACTCGGCACCCGCAGCACGTGCCTTTTGTGGTGATCATCGCTATCTGCAAAAAGGGAGCGTATGCATCGATACAAGAGTTCAAAGTTGATTGCGTACAGATTTCCATTCGCGCGTCGTTCGCTGCGGCGGGTGATCGAACAACATAGGAACGGATACGAATCACCGAGCAAGATCAACCGAAGGTCCCGGCGATCAGCCGGCACCAGTGTTCTCCGGCAATACCGTTGAAGAAGCCTTGCCCGTCCCGGCAGGCCTGGACGATTGCCGGATCACGGGAGTGAAGTACGGTTGAGTAAACATGGACGAAGGCGATCCGACGCCCGAGCATGGCTTCCATAAGCACCGGCTGTGTCCGTCCCCGTAAGCCCGGGAGCCCACGCTTGGCGGCATGATCGACAAGACAGTCGATGACCGGGCCAGCCTGGCCCGGCAGCGCCAAAACCTGCAGGACCCGCCCGATCGCGCCCGCCCTGGCGTAATAGGCGAAAGCGCCAACGAGCGTGCCGGTGCGCGCGGCAACCAGAGCGTAGACGAGCTCTCCCTGTTCGGGCTTTTGCTCCGCATCACCGAGAATGTAGTTGAGTTGCCCTTCGGCCCATTCGGGGCGCAGCGGAAAGTGCGCGATGAAGCGATCGACCACGGCGGCAAAGCCGTTGCGATCGGTTTCCTGTGTCGTGAAACCGGCCTGGCCGATGCCGGCGGCAGACACGGCGGACCAGCGTTGTTCGCCCGGCGCCATCCGCTTGCGGTAGGCGCTGTCAATGGCCCGCGCGAAAGGTGCGGCAAGTCGCGCCGGCTTGATGCGGTCGGACGCAACACTCAGGCTGAAGGACGCGGGTTGGATGACGCGCACCCAGTCGAGGCTGTATTGCGGCAGGACGACGCCCCGCAGCCGTGTCCACATCTGCATCGAGACGTCGCTTGCGGTTTCGCTGAAGGAAAGATCCTGTGGTCCGGCCAGAAAGGCCTTGAGGATG